>NZ_CH724168.1:2323454-2621166 GCF_000153285.1 Synechococcus sp. WH 7805
TTGAGCGTTGTCCCAACTGGGATCAGTACCGCCTTGTCCAGGCTGCAATCGCCGGTTTTTTGATTCAGAACGGTGTCGAGTCCCGCGAGATCACCCGCCTTTATGTGGGAAGCATGTTTCGGCGTGAATCCCTGTCCCAAGGGGTCTGAGTCCGGCAGCTTGCCATCAGGAGCAGGGCTGAGAGCGGAATGCTCAGCAGAAGTCCCAGGCAGGCGCCCATCAGGCCAATCAGGTTGACGCCTAGAAGAAGCCCCAGCAGGGCAAGAACCTTGATGCGGTTGGCTTGAACAATTTTCCGGCTGTGCTCCATCGCCGCTAGTGGTCGATGCCCGTGATGCACCAGCAAAGGAAGGGCCAGGATCTGGCTGAGGGCCCAGGCCGCCAGCGCTAGGAGTCCGAAGACCAGAACCGCTGTGGATAGAACTCCGCTGTGGGACGCAATGAGTCTGCTGAGGAGGCGGGTCACATTCAAGCCACCAATGAGTACGACCCCCTCGAGCAGTACGAGCGCTGTGGTTTGGCGCAATAGCCAGCGGAGAGATCGCCTCTCGCCGGGACTCGCCTCCGCTTCGGATCCAGCACCCGTCGGCAGAAGCTGATCGGCCAGTCGCAGCAGCGACACCAGCGGGCCGAGGGATGCAGGGATGGTCAGTAGTAGCAAAGCATTACCCGTCATTTCGAGACCTTTGCTCCCGCTCTCCTGAAGATCCTGAGCCAGGACGCCAAGACCGGTCAGGACGATCAGGGCGAGTGCGGTGAGCCCGACGCATTGCCAAGGGGCTTTCCCGAACCCGATCCAGGCTCTCGGAATGATGGTGGTTAGCGGCAAGCGCTCCAAGCTGGACGCCTGACGAGGATCACTGGAGAGGGCCAAGTCGCTTCAGCAGATCGTGAGCGATGGGCTCGTCGACAGGGAGGATCGACAGCCGATTGCCACGCTTCACCACGGCAAGTTCTTCGGGTTGGTAAGCCTGGCGTAGCTCATCGAGGCTTAAAAGGCGTTGAAAACGGCCTATGTAGGCGAGGCGGACGCAGTCCCAGCGGGGCTTTTCCCGTGTTGAGGCTGGATCGTGATATTTGGAGGAAGGATCGAACTGGGTGGGATCAATAAGACCCGTTTCGGTGACCTCCATCAGGCCAATGATTCCAGGGGGTTTGCAGTTCGAGTGATAAAAAAAAGCCTGATCACCGATAGCCATCGTGCGCATGAAATTGCGGGCCTGGTAATTGCGAATTCCATCCCAAAGGGTGGAGTGCTCCTGTTGGAGATGGTCAATCCCGTACACATCGGGCTCACTTTTCATCAACCAGTAGGCCACGTTTTTTGAAAGTTTTCAGCAGCCTAGAGATCTTTCACTGCATTGATTAACTGCCGGAAATGATCGCCTCTAGCCTCGAAGTTCGGGTATTGGTCGAAACTCGCACAAGCCGGTGACAGCAGCACGCTGTTGGCCTGGCAGTTCCTGGCAAGGCTCAGAGCCTGCGACACCGCAGAGTCCAGGTCGGCGCAATGAATCATTGGACCTGCGAAGCCAGAGGTCTCGATCAGATCGGCGAGCTCCCCGGCTCCTTCTCCAAACAGCACCACGCCTGCGACCTGGGACTGGATGAGTTTCAACCATGGGACTGCATCGCCCTTCTTCGTCTGACCACCTGCCAGGAGAACCACAGGCGCCTGCACTGATCGCAAACCCACTGCTGCGGCGTCGTAATTCGTGGCCTTGCTGTCGTTGAACACGGGAATGCCGCCAACGGATCCCAGAGGTTCGAGCCTGTGCGGTACTCCAGTGAAGCAGCGCAGTGCCGCCTCGATGGTCGAGGCGGAAACCCCCGCTGCCAGAGCAGCAGCAGTCACCAACAGCATGTTCTGACGGTTGTGCTCGCCGGGGAGGGGCAAGGAATCGGCAGGAAAAAGATGTTGCTCGCCACGGCTGACCCAGCCCTGCGCGTTCACGGTGAGCTGGGGGTTTCCCCCCTCTGGGCTGTGATCTCCGCAGGACACCCAGCGAATGCAGGACCGCGACCAGTGGCCGCAGTGTTGGCGGATGTCAGCGTCATCTGCATTCAAGACGGGGATCTCTGAACGTTCCAGGAGCCCTCGCTTGATGGCTCGGTAAGCCTCGATGGTTCCGTGCCGTTCGAGGTGATCAGGAGTGAGGGTTGTCCAGATTCCGATGCGCGGAGATACCTCCGCAGCAGCTTCGATCTGGTAGCTGCTCATCTCCATCACCACCCAGTCGGGCTTGGGCCTGGTTCCTTGCAGGACTTCGAGCGCCAGTTCGGCTGCTGAATACCCCACGTTGCCGGCCATGGGCGCTTCCAGTCCGGCATGGGCCAGTACGTGCTGGAGAAGATGGGTCACCGTGGTTTTGCCGTTGGTTCCGGTGATGCCAATCCAGGGGATGCCACGGAGGGCATCCCAGGCCACAGACATCTCACCTCGGACCCGGAAGCCATGGGCACGAAGGGCATGGAGGGTGTGGTGATCCCAGGCAATTCCAGGACTGATCACCACCTCCCCGGCACTGTCGAGCCAGGGGGTGAAGCTGTCGAGCTCCAGAGGGCATCCCAGTTGGATGGTGATGTTCTGTTGGCGCAGGGCATGGGCTTTGTCTCGCAACGCTGGTTCATCACCGCGTTCGAGCACGACGACGTCGTACCCCTGAGCCTGCAGCAGCCGAGCCGCACCTGATCCGGAACGCCCCAGGCCCACGACCACCGACCGTGACATAAGGAAACTCCTCTCCCGCCAAGGGAAATGGGCGATACTGGAATCGAACCAGTGACTCCTACCGTGTCAAGGTAGTGCTCTACCTCTGAGCTAATCGCCCGGATTGTCACCCTTCAGAGAATCTGCGGTGATCGGTTGGATCGAAGTCCACCGGGTGAAAAAGAAGTTAGCAGCTCATCGGCGCATCATTTCGACTCTCCATCGCTCTCGCTTAGTCAGCGTCAGGCTCAGCACCTCCACGCTTCCTCTGTCTTGAAGTTGCAGTTGATCGCCCACCTTGAGGTCTCGACTGGCCTGACGGATCGCCCCCCAATTCAGCCTGAGACGTCCTTCCTTGATCTCGCGCGTCACTTTGGAACGGGAGAGTCCGAAGCCCGCTGAGGCGATGGCATCTAGACGGCATGACGCCTCCACACTGCGAAGGAGCCGCGGGGTTCGTCTGGCTGGCCACTGCAGGGCTTCGAGAGGAACCGTTTCCAGCAGAAGCGGCACATCGCGGACCTGTCCGGTCAATCCGTTGAGATGTTCCCCGGCTTCTGGTGTACAGATGGCTTGCGCTCCCCGGTCACCCCGTAGCCAGAGATCACCGATGGCATCAGCGCTCACATCAAGACGCATCAGCGCTTGGCGCATGTCATCGGGTTCAGCGCGGTCAAAGAGAAAGTTGCCTTCCAGGCGGAGACCACATAGCGGGGCTGATTCCGAGTTCGTCTCCTGGTCGCGGCGGCTCAGCTGAAGTCGGCAGCGCTCGGCACCTTCCCGTCCTCCATCGCGCACCATCCGTAGCTCTGAGAGGGCTTCGAGCTTTCCTGCATCCTCCAGTTCAGGGCCACTGAGAAATGGACTCCAACTCGGTTGCCAGGTGCGCAGCACCTCTTCAGCCTGATCGAGCAGCCGAGCCATCACTGGTCGATGGTCGGAGACAGCGAGGAGCGCATCTCTTGGAAGCGTCATAACTCGCTGAGTCGCACGACCTGCTGCGGGCGGACCTTCTGGACGAGAGTCCAGGGAAGCTCAACGCCTGGCCTGGTCTCGAGCAGGAGTAGCCACGAATTCTCTTTGTGACGGTTGCGCAGAATCCGCACCCCGTCCTCATTGTCAGATGGAACGCTTGCCGCAGCGGCATAGCTGCCCATCAGACCGGATCCAAGACCAAGCAGTCCACCAATTACCACTTCGCCAATCGTTCCGAAGCGGGCAAAGGTGTCCAGCGTTGTGATCTGGGTAAACGTCGCTCCTGCCAGGAAACCAAAGGGCATCAGCCAGCGCGACATGGAACGCTGACGCCGGTTTCTGGCCAGGCTCGGATTCAAAAGGTCGACGTCGTCCATGCGCTCAGCTGTGAGGCCTCCGGACGAGGTGGGTTCAGCGTCAGGGGCCACCAGGGCCACCCGCAGCAGATGGGTGCCTGCATCCCGCAATGACGTCACCAGGCTTTCAGCGGCGTCACGTTCATTGAGCACCAGGACACAGACGGGCATGGACGGACTCGGTGCGCCGACTCATTCTCCATGGTTCGAGGCCGAATCAGGAGTCTGCGACGCAGGGTGATCGGCAAGGCCCCATGGGGCGATCGGATCAATCTCTAGAGTGGATAGCGGCTTTTTCACGCCGCTGGATGACCAAAGTTCTCGTTTCAGACCCCATTGATCAGGCGGGGATCGACATCCTCGGGCAGGTGGCTCAGGTGGATCAGCGAACGGGCCTGTCGGCCGAGGAGCTGAAGGCCGTGATCGGTGAATACGACGCCCTGATGATCCGCTCTGGCACACAGGTGACTGCGGATGTGATCGCTGCTGCTGATCGTCTGCGCATTATCGGCCGGGCTGGCGTGGGTGTTGACAACGTGGATGTTCCCGCTGCGACCCAGCGCGGCGTGCTTGTTGTTAACTCACCCGAAGGCAACACAATCGCGGCGGCTGAGCATGCCCTCGCGCTGCTTCTGTCACTGTCGCGCCATGTGCCCCAGGCCCATGGCTCCATGCGCTCTGGTGCCTGGGACCGCAAGAAGTACGTGGGAAATGAGCTTTACAAGAAGGTCCTCGGCGTTGTCGGTCTTGGAAAGATTGGCTCCCATGTGGCTCGGGTCGCCAAGGCGATGGGAATGGAGGTGATCGCCTTCGATCCCTTCATTTCTGCCGATCGCGCCCAGCAGATGCAGGTGCGACTCACCACGCTCGAGGATCTGTTCCGTCAGGCCGACTACATCACGCTGCATATCCCCCGCACGCCGGATACCGAAAACCTCGTCAATGCCGAGCTGCTCCGCTCGATGAAGTCCACGTCCCGCATCGTGAACTGCGCCAGAGGCGGAATTGTGGATGAGGCGGCTTTGGCCGAAGCGATCGAGAACGGAGTCATCGCCGGAGCAGGACTGGATGTGTATGCCTCAGAGCCGCTGGCAGAGGATTCTCCGTTGAGGACCGTGGAACGCGGATTGGTCCTGACTCCTCACCTCGGCGCTTCCACTGAGGAAGCCCAGGAAAATGTGGCGACGGATGTGGCAGAGCAGATTCGTGATGTGCTGCTCGGTCTTCCGGCGCGCAGCGCTGTGAATATCCCCGGGCTTAGCGCGGAGATCATGGAGCGGCTCAAGCCCCATCTCCAGCTCGCTGAGACGCTTGGACTGCTAGTGAGTCAGCTCAGTGGCGGGCAGGTTCAAGAGCTTGAGGTGAGGCTTCAGGGTGAATTTGCGCTCCATCCCTCACAGCCTCTGGTGGTGGCAGCGCTGAAGGGTCTGCTGACCAGTGCTCTCGGCGATCGCATCAACTACGTGAATGCCTCTCTGGAGGCCAAAGGGCGCGGCATTCACGTGCTGGAGGTCAAGGATGACGCCAGCCGCGATTTCGCCGGTGGTTCGCTCCAGCTGTCCACCCGAGGCGGTCAGGGAGGGCACAGCGTGACCGGGGCTGTGTTCGCGGATGGTGAGCTGCGGGTGACCAACATTGATGAGTTCCCTGTGAACGTGCCCCCAAGCCGTCACATGTTGTTTACCCGCCACCGAGATATGCCTGGGATCATCGGGCACCTGGGTTCATTGCTGGGTGAGCACAACGTGAACATTGCGTCCATGCAAGTGGGGCGTCGGATCGTGCGCGGTGATGCCGTGATGGTTCTGAGCATCGACGATCCAATTCCGCCCGCCTTGCTGGCCACGATCCACGGCATCAATGGGATCCAGGAAGCTCACCCCGTCACGCTGTGATGTGGTGGCGCCTGTCTCTGCCCCTGCAACCAGAGCTGGAGGAATCTCTCCTCTGGAAGCTCACGGCTATGGGACTGCACCGGGTGGCGGTTCAGCATGCCCCTGAGGCTCCTGATCAACGCACGCTTCTGGCCTGGCTTCCTGCCCACGAATGGCCTGAAGATCAGCGTCTTCAACTGATCGGAAGTCTCTCTCCGATGGCTGAAACGTTCGGCCTTCAGCTCGCTGTTCCGCAATGGGACGAGCTGGCTGATGAAGACTGGAGCCGCAGCTGGAAGCAGCACTGGCAGCCGGATCCTGTGGGGAACGAGCTCCTCATCCTTCCGGCCTGGCTCAGCGTTCCCAAGGAGCATGCTCAGCGTCTCGTGTTGAAGATGGATCCAGGGAGTGCCTTCGGTACTGGAAGCCACCCAACAACACGCTTGTGCTTGGAAGCTCTTGAAGCCGCTCCTCCACAGGGGCTGCGGGTGGCTGACCTCGGCTGCGGCAGCGGTGTGCTCGGTCTTGCCGCCCTCGGCCTGGGAGCCCATGAGGTGATCGCAGTCGACACCGACTCTCTGGCCGTACGCGCCACCTCCGATAACGCTGCTCTCAACGGTCTTGCTTCCGAAGCACTGAGCGTCCGTCAGGGGTCTCTGGAAACTTTGGAGACTCTGCTTGATGGCAGGCCTGCTGATCTTCTGCTCTGCAACATCCTGGCGCCGGTGATCGAGGCCTTGGCGCCAGGCTTTCAATCCATCCTCAACGCAAATGGGCGTGGACTCCTCAGTGGTCTTCTTGTGGAGCAGGCTCCGCGCCTGACAGAGGTGCTCGAGGTGCTGGGCTGGTCTGTGCAGGCCCTGGGCAGCCAGGGTCGCTGGGGACTCCTGGAGATTCGCCGGCAAGCCCCATAAGCAGGGCTTATGTAAGCACCGGCTTTGATTGGCCTTGCTCCCAATGCTCGGTTGAAGTGTGTGGGGGGAGGCCTGTCCGATGTAGAAGGGTGCGGTCCTGCGAGTCCGATTGATTCGGGTCTCTGCACACTTCATCCATCCATGGCTTCTTACAAGGTCACTCTGGTCAGCGAGAGCGAAGGTCTCAACAAGACCATCGAGGTTCCCGACGATCAGTACATCCTCGATGCCGCTGAAGAGCAGGGCATCGACCTGCCCTACTCCTGCCGCGCCGGCGCCTGCTCCACCTGTGCTGGCAAAATCACTGCTGGCACCGTTGATCAGTCGGATCAGAGCTTCCTGGACGACGACCAGATCGAAGCTGGTTTCGTTCTGACCTGCGTGGCTTACCCCACCTCTGATTGCACCATCAAGACCCACGCAGAAGAAGAGCTCTATTGAGCCTCTCCGCAATCATCAGCTCTCTCTAACCAGAGAGTCATTCGCCACCCCCCAGGGGTGGCTTTTTGTTGGCAGGGTGGTGCGTGTCTGGCCGATCGAAGGATGTCCTCCGCTACCTCTGCTACTCCCTTGCGACCTGAAGTTGATGGTCTCCTTGCCCACGGCACTGTGCACACCAGTCCTGGCGGCCAGTACAGCTTCAGGGTGATCGGACCTTGCTGCCGTCTGTTCGATCGCAATGAGCTTCCCTGGCCCTGCTGTCGTCTCGTGTGGCGCAGCAAGGAGCCGAGTTGGCGTCGGGTGGGCCGTCGTTTTGTTCCCGACCTTGCCTCCCGTCGTTGTCCCTCCTACGCGGTTGAGCTGCTCCAGCCCGGTTCCAGACCCACTGTCACCGTGCTGACGCTCTTTTCCATGCGTTTCACGGCGAGCCTGCAGGAATGGTGGTACAGCCGCCATCCCCGCTCCTTCGACTCCTCCAATCAGTGCCCGTTATCAAACCCGGCTGAACCGAGGCACTAAAAAAGCCCGCCTTTGGCGGGCTTGGTGTGTTGATCAGAAGTAAATCTTGCCGCCGCCCCACTCTGCTCCGAGCACTTTCGGGGCCACGAGGATGTAGGCCGACATCAACCTGAGATCCTCATCCGTGAGGTCGCGCATAGCGGGATAGAGATCGCGGCTGCGCATGCTGGGGTGTAGGTCGGCAATGCTGTATTCACCGTCGTAAGAGGTCGGATCCTGGAGGTAGTCAATCAGGGCTGCCACATTGTCCCGGGCTGGTGTGGCCAAGGCGAGGGTCTCGGGGTCGAGGCCAACATTGTGGTTGGTCTTGGTGATACCACCGGCATGACAGGTTCCGCAGCTGGTGTTGAACACCTTGCGCCCGGCTTTGACCTGTTGCTCAGTGAAGGTGACTGTGCTGCCCTCGGAGTCTGCAGGAACCGTCAAGGTCTCTGCGTCCCACGAAGCGGCCTGGGCAGGGGTGCCGATCACCAGGACGGCGAAGGCCGACAGCACGATCAGCAGTCGGCTCAGGGAGCGACGCAAGTTGAGGAGAAAAGAGGCCATGAAGAATGCCGGAGACTGGTGAAGACAGCGCACAACGCTCTTGTATCACGGGGTGGGATCCTCTCGTGGGCAATCCCGCTCAGGCGATCACGAACTGTTGCAGCTCCAGGGCTCCATTGACGGGGTTACGTCGATCGACAGGAAGTCTTTGGCAAGAACCGTGGCTGGGAAAATCGCCTGGGCTTCGGCAAGAAGATCGTTAGCAGTGACAGCATTCCCAGGGGCATAACGGGGGCTGAGGTGGGTGAGCACCAACTGGCTGACACCCGCCTCAGCTGCCGTTTGCGCCGCCATGGTGCTGGTGGAGTGCTGGCGTTGAAAAGCCATCTCCGCCTCGGCATGGGAAAACGTTGATTCATGAATCAGGAGATCCGCCCCTCGTGCCAGCTCCACGGCGGCTTCGCAGAACACGGTGTCGGTGCAATAGACCACGCTTGCTCCGCGACGTTGGGGGCCGCACAGGTCGCGACCGTCAATGCTGCGGCCATCGTCGAGAGTGACAGTTTCGCCGCGCTTCAGAGCGGCATAAACAGGCCCTGGCGAGATGTTCAGATCGCGGGCCCTGGCCACGTCAAACCGGCCTGCACGGGGCTTCTGATCCACCCGGTAGGCATAGGCGGGGACCCGGTGATGCAGTGGTGTGGCGCGTACCTGCAGGTCGTCGTCTTCGAAGACGATCCGTCCGGCTTCTGCAGCTCCGCGCACTGGATGCACGGCCAGCGGGTAGCCGATGCGCGTGGAACTGGTTCGCAGCACGCCCTGCAGGTAGGCATCCAGGGGGTCCGGTCCATAAAGATCAACCCCTGAGCTGCTGCCGCTTAGCCCCAGGCTGGCCAGCAGTCCCGGCAGCCCGAACACGTGATCGCCGTGCATGTGGGTAATGAACACCCTGCGCAGCTGCGAAAGACGTAGGTCGCTGCGTAGGAACTGATGCTGGGTGCCTTCACCACAGTCAAACAACCAGAGCTCCGACCGTTGGGGCAGTCGCAGCGCCACTGCAGACACATTGCGGGCGCGGGTCGGAACTCCGGAACTGGTGCCGAGAAAGGTGACCTGCACGGCGGAGCGGGCTCAATGGCCAATCTGCCACGGAGGCCTGGCCCACCCTCGGCGGGAGGGGCACACTGGGCGCCCATCTGTTTCTGGAGTGCTGACGTTCGTCTCCATTCTTCGGCCAGGGCTCAGAGCCGCATGGCTGGCTCCCCTTGCCGTGGTCGCCCTTGTCAGCGAGCCGCGGGCAGCGGTGACCGCTCAGGAGCCGATGATGCGGGTTCTTGTGGCAGAGGGACAGTCCCTTCATCTCAGGGCCGACGATGCGGTGCCGCTCCTGGTGCGTGGGCTCGGCGGTCGGGAACGCTCCCTGCAGAGGTTGTCGGTCAGCCTCCGTGGAGGTTCACTTGTCCTGGATGGCCTGGGTCAGGCCCCATCCGTCCGCGTGTCCACGGAAGATCCGCGGGGGTTCTGGCTTGGCAAGCGGCGCTATCGCGGTGATGTGGTGCTTCTGCCCCGGGGCGGTCGCGTGATGGCCATCAACCGGCTGGGCATCGAAACTTATTTGCCCAGTGTGGTGGGCAGCGAGATGCCAACCGGTTGGCCGCTCGCAGCACTGCAGGCCCAGGCGGTTGCCGCACGTACCTACGCCCTGCGGCAGCGGGGTAAAAAGGGCGACTTCGATGTGAAAGCCACCGTTGCCAGCCAGGTGTACAAAGGCATCGAATCGGAGACGCCACGCACCCTGGAAGCCGTGAAGACCACCCGATCCCTAGTTCTTGTGCATGGGGGGCGTCTGATCAATGCGGTGTTCCACAGCAGCTCGGGGGGCGCCACCGAGCCCAGCGGCGAAGTGTGGCGTCAACAACTCCCTTATCTGGTGAGCGTTCGGGATCACGACAACCACAGTCCTGTTCACCGTTGGAACAAGCGGTTCGACGTCAGCGATCTTCAACGGCTCTTCAAGGAGACCGGTGGAGTGGAGGGTGTACGTGTTCTCAGCACAAGCTCCACCGGACGGGTGCGTTCGGCTCGAATTAAGGGGCCGCGTGGGTCGTTGGTGCTGTCAGGGCGTGAGCTGCGTCGGCGGCTCGGCCTCAAAAGCACGATGGTGCGCTTCGACATGGTTCGCGATGCCGACATGCAGCGTTCTCCGGAGATTCCGTCGGATTCCGAGCCGTCCCGCGAGCCGCCAGCTCTGATCGGCCTCTGGAGCGATTCGGCCACCGGCTCCATTGAACCTGCGGATCCGGGGCTGACGCCACTGCCACTGCCACCGCCACCGCCACCGCCACCTCTGCAGACGCCTCGCAGCAGCCTCGACCGACCGAGCCGCCTTGTGCGTTCGAGCAGCCTTGTTCGTTCAGGCCGCCTGGTGCTTGAAGCGCGGGGACAGGGGTATGGGCACGGCGTGGGCATGAGCCAGTGGGGTGCCCACGGGCTGGCAGAGCAAGGGGCTGATTTCCGCCAGATCCTTCTTCACTACTACCGAGGGGTGCAAATTCGTCCCTACCGGCCTGGCGATGATCCATCGCTGGCATTCAGCCCTGGATCGGAGCCAGCCTGGTGGGGTTGATCCCCGCCCCATCTGTGCCGCAGCTTCCCCCATCCATTTCGGTTCAGCGCCGCCAGGATCCCGCTGCGCTAATGGCGGTTGTGGTGGATGCTCTGGACGCTTTCCTGCAAACGTGTGTTCAGCAGCAACAGTTCTGCCCCCTGGGACTGGCCACCGGCCGCACGATGGAGCCCCTCTATGCGGTGCTCTGTGAGCGGCTCAGGGCATGGCCCGCGCTGCATCTGCAGTGGCTGCGGGACCATTGGTGCAGTTTCAATCTCGATGAATACGTCGGTCTGCAGGCCGGAGATCCGCGGAGTTTCACGGCTTACATGCAGACCCACCTGGCGGGGCCCCTGGATCTGCCGACCGATCGGGTCAGGATTCCTGACGGTATGGCCTGCGATCCAAGCTCGGAGGCCCGTCGCTACAGCACGGCGCTGCGCCAGGCCGGCGGGATCGGGCTTCAGCTTCTTGGCCTTGGCAGCAATGGCCATGTGGGTTTCAACGAGCCGCCCTCAGGGTTCGACAGCCCGTGCCGCGTTGTGACCTTGCAGGCAGCGACCAGGATTCAGAACGCTGAGGCCTTCGGCGGTGATTCCGAGGCCGTGCCAAAGCAGGCGATCACGCTCGGGCTGCAGGAGATTCTCAGTGCCAAGGTGATTCATCTGATCGTGACGGGCAGCGCCAAGGCGGAAATTCTGCGGACGGCTCTGTTGGAGCCCAGCACTGGCCAGGTTCCCGCCAGCTGGCTTCAGCAGCACCCACAGGTGCACCTGTGGGTGGATGATGCCGCCCATTCCCGTCTTTCGGCACCTTGACCCGCTGGCAGTTCTCGATTGACCGCGGCGGCACCTTCACCGATGTGGTGGCACGCCGGCCTGACGGAGGGCTGATCGTCCGCAAGGTGCTCTCGGTGCAGCCTGGTAAGGAGGGTGATCCGGCGGTGGATGCGATCCAGTCGCTCATGGAGATGGACAGCCTTGATTTCACATCAGGCATCGAGGAGCTGCGACTGGGAACCACCGTGGCCACCAATGCCCTGCTTGAGGGCAAGGGGGAGCCAGTGCTTTTGCTCACGAACAAGGGCCTGGCCGACCTGCTGCGCATCGGTGATCAGCACAGACGGGATCTCTTCGCTTTGGAGATTCCTCTGTCTCCCTCCCTGATCGCGGAGGTTGAGGAGGTGTCTGGACGTTTGGATGCGGCGGGGACCGAGCTGGAGCCGCTGGTGATCGATGCTGCTCTCATCAGCCGGTTGCGTGCCCATCGTCTGGCGGGTCTGCGCAGTTGTGCCATCGCCTTGATGCATGCCTGGCGGACGCCTGCCCATGAACAGGCTCTGGCGGAGGCCGTGCTCGCCGCTGGCTTTGAGACGGTGATCTGTTCCCACCAGGTGAGCCCTCTGCCCCGCCTGGTTCCCAGGGGGCAAACCACCCTGGTGGAAGCTGCTGTGCGGCCGGTTTTGGTGACCTATCTCAACCAGGTGCAGGCTGCGCTGCAGGGACACCCCCGGCTGCGGGTGATGACCTCCAGTGGAGGCCTGCAGGCTCCAACGTCTCTGCTGGCCAAAGACACCATCCTGTCTGGGCCGGCGGGCGGCATGGTCGGTGCTGTGGCCGCGGCCCAACAGGCCGGTGTGGGGCATCTCCCCCTGGTTGGCGTGGATATGGGAGGCACGAGCACCGATGTGTTCTGCCTGCCGGCGGGGGCGGCCGATCGCGACTGGGACCGCAGCCCCGAAACGGAGATCGCCGGTTTGCTGCTCACGGCATCCCGATTGCCGATTCACACGGTGGCTGCCGGGGGAGGCTCGATCATCCACGACGATGGCGACCGGGTGCTGGTGGGGCCCCGCTCGGCAGGAGCGGATCCAGGCCCTGCTTGTTATGGCAGGGGTGGCCCCCTCACCATCACCGATGCTCATCTGCTGCTGGGCCGGCTACAGGCTCAGGCCTTCCCGGCGGTGTTCGGGCCGAACCGGGATGCCCATCCGAACCTGGAGATCGCGCAGAAGAAGTTCGCTGTTCTGGCTGAATCGCTGCAGCGAACACCGGAGGTTTTGGCGGAGGGGGCCCTCGACCTCGCGGTTGAGGCCATGGCGGCAGCCATCCGTCAGGTGTCTCTGTTCCGCGGTCATGACATCCGCGGGGGCGTCCTGGTTGCCTACGGCGGTGCGGCCGGCCAGTTGGCCTGCCGCGTGGCAACAGCCCTTGGGCTGCGCCAGGTGTTGCTGCACCCCCTGGCCGGGGTGCTCTCGGCCTATGGGATTGGTCAGGCCCGTCCGCGTCAGCTGCGTCAGGCAGCGGTTCGCGAGCCCCTCGATGGCTCCTGCTTGACTCGGTTGTCAGCGCTTGTCGCAGAACAGCTGGCCTTGGCTCACGCTGCCCTGGAGCAGGTGTGCGGTTGTTCCGTGGCGGTGGGGGAGCAGCGGATCCACCTAGAACTGCGGGATGTGGCCGCGGAGCAGGGACTGCTCATCGCTCATGAGCCTCCTCCGCAACAGCCCTCCCTGGAGGATCTGTTGACAGCCTTTGCCCAGGCGCATCAGCAGCGCTTCGGCTATGCCCCATCCCCAGACACTCGGTTGGTGGTTGAGCGGATCGAAGTGGAGGTGCTGGCTGCGGCGGAGCTCCCGGCGCAGGGCCGTGAAGCTTGTTCTGAGCATGCCGGCCATCTCGCCAGCGTTCCTGATTCGGCCATAGTGCATTGGCCGCAGAGCGGATGGTGTGCCGTTCCGGTGGTGCAACGGCTGCAACTTCCAGTGGATCGATGCCTGGAGGGTCCGGCATTGATTCTTGATCCCACGGCTGGAACCGTGTTGGAGCCTGGCTGGTCAGCTCGAAGATTGCAGAACGGCAGTCTGTTGCTGGAGATGAACGGGGCGGTGCCAGTGGCTGCGACGATGCCTGTCGGCGCGCGTCGCGTGCCTTCCTTCGACCAGGGGCCCGATCCTGTGGATCTGAGCCTGTTCCATCACCGTTTCATGCAGATCGCGGAACGGATGGGAGAGCGGCTCCGTCAAACCAGCCGCTCGGTGAACATCCGCGAACGGCTTGATTTTTCCTGCGCCCTGTTCGATGGGGAGGGTGCCCTGGTGGCCAATGCCCCGCATATTCCTGTGCACCTCGGCTCAATGGGCGATGCGGTGGCGGATCTGCTGCTGCAGGTGCGCCGAGGCGAACGCCCTGCTCTGCTCGCGGGCGACACGATCATCAGCAATGACCCCTTCCACGGTGGCACCCATCTGCCTGATATCACCGCCATCACACCGGTGTATTCCGATCGGCAGGACGCGCCGTTCGCCTTTGTGGCCTGCCGCGGGCATCACGCTGATGTGGGAGGTCTAACCCCAGGTTCGATGCCACCGTTCAGCCGGCGGATTAGCGAGGAGGGCCTGCTGGTGCGCAATTGGTGGTTGGTGAGGCAGGGTGTTCCTGATGAAAGAGGTTGGGGCGAGCTGTTGCGCCATCAGCCCATCCCCCCGAGGGCTCCAGACCTGCTCTGGGCTGATCTGCAGGCTCAGGTGGCGGCGAACCACCTCGGAGTGCAGCTGCTCGAAACACTTCTTCAGGCTGAAGGGAGGGCTCGTGTGGATCTCTATCTCCAGCATGTTCAGGACCATGCAGCCAGTACCGTTCGCCGCTTGATCGATCGTTTGCAAGACCGCAACTGCGAGGTGCAGCTTGATAACGGGGCCTGGTTGCGTCTGGCTTTGCGGGTGCAACGGCACCGATGCCAAGCGGTGTTGGATTTCAGCGGCAGCTCTCTGCAAGGCGATCACAACTTTCATGCTCCGCTGGCGGTGACCAAGGCCGCCGTGCTTTATGTGCTGCGCTGTCTGGTGGAGGAGCCGATCCCCCTCAATGCCGGTTGTTTTCAGCCCCTGACGTTGGTGGTGCCGGAGGGGTGTCTGCTCAATCCCCAGTCGCCTGCTGCTGTGGTGGCGGGGAATGTGGAAACCTCCCAGGCGCTCTGCAACCTCCTATTCGCCTCCGTGGGTGCCATGGCGGCGGCTCAGGGCACCATGAACAACCTCACCTTTGGTGATGGGCGTCGGCAGTACTACGAAACGATCGCAGGGGGCGGTGGTGCGGGCCCGGGTTTCCCTGGATCCTGTGGAGTGCAGACCCACATGACCAACTCAAGGCTCACGGATCCTGAAATTCTTGAACAACGGTTTCCCGTGAGGCTGGAACGGTTTGGATTCCGCCCCGGCAGTGGCGGTGCCGGTCGCTGGCCAGGGGGTGATGGTCTAGTGCGGGAATTCAGATTCCTGGAACCGATGACAGCGGCGCTGTTGTCGGGCTCACGGTTGGTGGCACCGTTTGGGCTCGAGGGTGGAGGAGATGGTGCCGCTGGTTGTGCGGTTCTCACGCGCGCGAATGGTTCATGCGAACAGCTTCAGGGGTGTGCCCAGCTTGAGGTGAGACCGGAGGATCGTTTGCTGATCGAAACGCCTGGAGGCGGAGGTTGGGGAGCGCCTGATGAGCAGGCTCATCACTGATTGTTTCTCTGTCAAAAACAGCATCCAATCGTTCACAGTGTTGATCAAAAGCCTGCCCGCAACTTCACTGGTGAGAGGTCGAATGCATATGAATCTGTGGTGATTGTCTCGAGCACCTGTCGCTTTAGGTAGATCGCTGCCCAGGTCTTTTAAGCCTTTGTGATTTGGTTTGTTTTCCGAGTGATTTTCGCTCTTGTTTTGAGCTTAGTCGCCAAATCCAGTCGATTTCTTTTGGGCTTTTTTGCTTTTTTTCTTTTTTACCGTGGCTGGAGTCGATTCCGGCGTCTCATCCTTGAAGATCAATCCATCGATCCATGTTGTGATGATATAAACAACGATGAGTACAGGAATGATGACTCCCCATTCATTGGGGAAGTCGTAAGGGATTTGTCTGACTCCGTAGATCGCTAGGTATCCAGTGATCAGAGTCAAGATGAATCGTCTGATGGTTGTTGGATTCAACTCGCTTTGGCCCTTGGAGTCATTTCAGTCTCTCATCGGGCTGCCGGTCAGGTCACTCTGAAGTTTGCTGTGTCAGTCGATCTCCATGGAGTCGTCGATTTCCAGATTGGCGCTGACACTGGATACATCATCCAGTTCTTCCAGTGCCTCCAGCAGCTTGAGGCATTGCCGGATGGTGTCTGCATCCTGTGGGCTTACCTGCGTGAGGGGATGCCATGCGTGGGTCCATTCCTGAACCTGCCAGCCCTGCTGTCTGAGTCCACTTTGCAGGGATTCAAGGACCTCGAAGGGACCGTGAACCAGGGCCTGGTTGTCGTCGCTGAGCTCGTAGCCATCGGCCTCGAGGCTTAACAGGTTTTCCAGAAGAGCTTCCTCGCTTCCAGAATCTGCCTGGATCCTCACCTCACTGCGATGCTGAAACAGATAGCTGACGCATCCGTTTTCGCCGAGATTTCCGCCGTGTTTGCTGAAGGCGAGGCGTAGTTCAGCTGCTGTGCGATTGCGGTTGTCGCTGAGGGCTTCCACCAGCACGGCAACACCGCCGGGGCCATATCCCTCGTAGCGGATGGATTCCAACTTGATGGCCTCTCCGCCTTGCCCGGATCCCTTGGCGATGGCCCGTTCGATGTTGCCGGCCGGGACGCCAGCGGCCCTTGCCTTGGCAATGGCTGTTCTGAGTTGGAAGTTGCCATCGGGGTCAGCACCCTGTCTGGCCGCAACGGTGATCTCGCGACCGATCCGAGTGAAGACTGCGCCTCGCTTGGCATCCACCACCGCTTTGGTGCGTTTGATCTGGGACCATTTGCTGTGGCCAGCCATCGGATGCGTTGGCGTCCATCTCTGGCACAGCACCGTACCGACTCGCCTTCTTCTCAGCCTCTGGCTTCGAACACCACTTTCGGTCGCAACCCACCGGTCTCATCCGGTAACCCCACGCCGAGCATGCGCCCGTCGTCGCTGAGCACCACGACCGCATCGCTTTCGCTGTCGGCACCAGGCATGATCCTGCGACCACAGCTCCAGTCCTCCTGCTCACCGGCTGACAGCCGGCGCTGAGGCAGGTGCTGAAGGGCGGCCTCCGGGGGAAGTAGGGGGAGGGCCTCTGGATCTTCAGGAGCCGCTCCAGGGCCTGGCCGCTCCGGTAGGGGAACCGCCTGGGACTCTTGAAAACCCAGTGCCTGGGTGCGGCGCAGGCTGGCTAGGCAGCCTCCGCAGCCCAGGTTCATCCCCAGGTCCCTTGCCAGTGAACGGATATAAGTCCCTGCTGAACAGTGCACTTCAACGCTCAGCTGGGCCTGTTCCGGGGCCCAGTTGAGGAGGTTCAGATTGTGAATCGTGATGGCACGTTCCGGCAGATCCATGTGTTCGCCACGCCGTGCTCTGGCATGAGCGCGTTCTCCATCAACGTGAACAGCTGACACCTGGGGTGGGCGCTGTTGGATTGGACCTCGAAACAAGGCCAGTGCCATCTCCAGCTGGTCGATGCTCAGATCCGGACAGGTCTGGCGATTCATCACCTCTCCTTCAAGGTCATCGGTGCTGGTGGTGATGCCCAGTTGGATCACCCCCCGGTAGGTCTTCTCTCCCGGGAGATAGGGCAGCAATCGTGTGGCCTGACCCACGGCAATCGGCAGCACCCCGGTTACGGCAGGATCCAAGGTGCCGCCATGGCCAACTCGCCGAATGTTGAGCAGGCGCCGGATCCGGGCGACGCAGGCGTGAGAGGTGAGGCCAGGCGGCTTGTCGATTACGGCGAAGCCAATGGGCGCAGTCAACAAGCGGGCAGAGACAGTGCAAGCACCTGACTGTGGCACCCGGCTTGCACGTAAGTTTGCCGACATCAGTACGCAGGTCATGCAGCCAGTGATTGCTTCAGAGGCCGTCGATCTCCAGGCGTTTCTGGCCAGCGGCTTTTCGGTGAAGGACCACCTTGCTGCCTACCTTTCGCTTTCAACCGATGAGGTGGAACTCCGGCTTCCTCAGAGCAAGGAAGATCTGGCTGCCATGCATCCAGGCGCCTTCGATCCCAAGCATGCGGAGATGTTCTATGAGGACACGGTGGGGACAGGTCACCTGTTAGAGCTGGCGGCTTGGCATCTCAGCAGCGCTGACTACATCGCCGACACCCTGCGGCTGCAGCAGCAGTTCGCCACTGGAGATGTGCTGGATTTCGGTGGAGGCATCGGCACCCATGCGCTTGCTGCCGCTGGGTTGAGTGACGTGCGGCATGTGTGGTTCGTGGACCTCAACCCCCAAAACCGGGCGTTTGTTGCGCAACGCGCTGCAGCGCTTGGCCTTTCGGATCGGCTGTCGGTGCATCGCGACCTCGACAGCCTTCCAGGCCAGACTTTCGACACGGTCGTTTGCCTGGATGTCCTTGAGCATCTGCCCGACCCAGCCGCTCAGTTGATGGAGTTTCATCGCCGGCTTAAGGCCGGAGGCCGCGCTGTTTTGAACTGGTATTTCTTTAAGGGGCACGATGGTGAATATCCCTTCCACTTCGATGATCCAGGCTTGGTGGACAGCTTCTTCCGCTGTCTGCAGGCCAATTTCCTGGAGGTGTTTCACCCTCTGCTGATTACAACGAGGGTCTACCGTCCGCTGGACATCTGAGGAGGCCGGTGGCGCAGCCGAGGGGGCAAGGGCGTTGGCTCATCAAGCTGATTGTTCTGAAGAAAGTTGTTCTCGCGCTTGTGCTTCTGATGATCAGCCTTGCTGCGTTGTTTGGGATCAACAACTACGCCGAACTCTCGGACTTTGCCCAATCCTGGGCACAGGCGGATCGGGAGCTCCTTTCCGGCATGGCGGAACAAGGAAGCCTTCTTGGGCCGACCCGCCTGATACGGCTGGCGGTTGCTTCGGCGGTGTATTCGGGACTGATCCTGATGGCTGCATGGGCCACATGCACAGGCCGGCATTGGGGGGAGTGGCTTTTGGTGGTGGTCTTCGCGCTAGCGCTACCCCTGGAAGTTGTTCATCTTCTCCATGAACCAAGCCCCAGAACGGCAATCGTCCTGGGGCTCACGGTTCTTGGGATGGTCATAACCCTGAAACAGGGCTTGCACTCATCTCAACATCATTAAAGAAACAGCGCGGTTCAACCGACTGCGGTGGCCACGTTGATCCGTTTGCGATTGCGAAGGCCGCGGCGAATGGTTTCGAACTTCACCACCCCATCAGTCAACGCAAAGAGGGTGTCGTCCTTGCCTTGGCCGACATTCACACCTGGAAGAACGGAGGTGCCGCGCTGACGGATCAAAATCGAACCTGCCGTAACGGTTTCTCCGCCGTAGGCCTTTACGCCAAGACGCTTGGAGTTGGAATCGCGTCCGTTACGGGTTGAGCCTGTGCCTTTCTTATGTGCCATGGGGTGGGAAGGGAAATGGGGGTGGGGCGAAGGGTGGTTCTGATCAGCTGATGGCCTTGCCGCCAACGGAAATGGACTGAACCATCACCCGGGTGAGCTCCTGCCTGTGACCATTCTTACGACGTGTTTTCTTCTTGGGGCGCATTTTGTAGACGATCACCTTGGGCCCGCGGCGATGGGCCATCACCTTGAGTTCAACGCTGGCATCTTTCACAAAGGGCTTGCCAAGAGTTGTGCCCTTGGCGTCCTTCACTAAAAGCACGTTGTCGAGTGTGATCGTGGCATCGACCTCAGCCTGAAGTCGGTCAAGGTCGTAGTAACGATTGGGTTGAAGCCAAAATTGCTGGCCCGAGGCCTCGGCAATGGCATAGACCCCGGTGTCGGGAGCGTCGGATCGACTGGTACTGGTTTCGGCCATGAACGAAAAGACGCGGTCAGGCTCGGAGAACCGATTTGGCCTGAACCGCAATCGAAAGACAAACAAAGATCTTCGGACTTTGCAGCCCCTTTCGTCAAGATTCAGCTCATGACCTCGCGCGGTGAATGGCCCGTCCGGCACTCACGATCGCTTTGCTGCTCACGACTCAGGAGCTGGTGGATGCCTGCAGGCAGTGGCTGCCTGTGAATCGATACAAGCCCGTGGATCTGCAGCAGACCGCTTCGGGTCAGGCACTCCTGGAGGTTCTGTCGCACCAGCGTGAAGCAGTGGATGCTGTGGTCATCGAACAATCCCTTCTCGATGAGAGCACCCGCGAAGGCCTGCGGCGTGAAGGGCTGCTCTTCCCGGCTGTGGTGGTTGGGGAACTCATGGGCCGGGTTGATTACCACCCGGAGGAGGTGCATCTTCCAGTGGATCAGCTTGAGCAACTGGGTTACAACGTGGATGCCGCCATCTCGCGCTTTCTGCGTCAGGGACAGAAGGAAGCAAGACCTGAGGATGGGTCGGATGCGAACACACAGCCCTCCGGAGAGAGCAGTGCATGGAAGCTCTCGAGCCGTCTTCAGGAGCGTCTGGGCTACCTGGGTGTTTTTTACAAGCGGGACCCCTCCCGTTTTCTCGCCAATCTCCCTCCTGAGGAGCAGCGCGAGCTGGTGCAGTCGCTGCAGCGCACTTACCGCGACCTTTTGATCAGTTACTTCCGGGACCCCGCCGCTGCCAACCAGGCTCTGGAGAGTTTCGTGAATACGGCCTTCTTTGGCGACCTTCCCATCACCCGCACTGTGGAGATCCACATGAATCTGATTGACGAGTTCTGGAAGCAACTCAGACTTGAAGGGCACAAGAACGATTTTCTCCAGGACTATCGACTCGCTTTGCTCGACGTCATGGCCCATCTCTGTGAGATGTATCGACGCTCAATCCCCCCCGAGGTTGCTTTGGCGACATCAGCGGAGTACCGCCAAGCCCTGATGGATTCGCAGGTTTCCCCATGAGCCCACGCAAGACCTACATCCTCAAGCTGTATGTGGCCGGCAATACGCCTAACTCGATGCGAGCTCTGAAAACCCTTCGCAACATTCTTGAAACCGAATTCAAGGGTGTCTACGCCTTGAAGGTGATTGATGTGCTGAAGAATCCTCAGTTGGCGGAAGAAGACAAGATTTTGGCAACCCCGACCCTCTCCAAAATCCTGCCGCCCCCTGTGCGCCGCATCATCGGCGATCTGTCCGACCGGGAGAGGGTGCTGATTGGTCTGGATCTTCTCTATGACGAACTTTCCGACAACAGCCTGACGTCGACGTTGATGGATGCGTTGGAAGACGCAGACACAACAGATTCAGATTCTTAAGCCCGACCGTGTGCCTGACCGCCCGCTTCGTTTTTCTATTTAGCGTTTTCTCATAAGCTCGCCATCATGCAGATCTCCAGCTCCAGTGGTTCGCCACAGATGCAGGTTCAGAAGCTCCCAACAGGGATTGAGGGGTTTGATGATGTCTGCCATGGCGGGCTGCCGATCGGTCGCAGCACCTTGATCAGTGGTACGTCAGGAACTGGTAAGACCGTTTTCTCTTTGCATTTTCTGCATAACGGCATTGCTCACTTTGACGAGCCAGGCATTTTTGTCACCTTTGAGGAGTCGCCCCTCGATATCTTGCGTAACGCCGCCAGTTTTGGTTGGAATTTGCAGGAGATGGTGGAGCAGGACAAACTCTTCATCCTCGATGCATCACCGGATCCCGATGGACAGGATGTGGCTGGAAGCTTCGATCTTTCCGGTCTGATCGAACGCATCAATTACGCCATTCGTAAATACAAAGCCAAACGGGTGGCGATCGATTCGATCACAGCGGTTTTCCAGCAGTACGACGCGGTGTTTGTCGTGCGTCGCGAGATCTTCCGTCTGATTGCCCGTCTCAAAGAGATCGGCGTCACCACGGTGATGACCACGGAACGGATCGATGAGTACGGTCCGATTGCACGGTATGGCGTGGAGGAGTTCGTCTCCGACAATGTGGTGATTCTGCGCAACGTGCTTGAGGGCGAGCGTCGCCGGCGCACGGTAGAGATCCTCAAGCTCAGGGGAACAACGCACATGAAGGGCGAGTTCCCATTCACCATGGGAGCTCATGGCATCAGCATCTTCCCCCTCGGAGCGATGCGCCTCACCCAGCGCTCTTCGAATGTGCGGGTCAGTTCCGGTGTGCCGCGGCTGGATGAAATGTGCGGGGGTGGTTTCTTCAAGGACTCAATCATCCTTGCCACTGGTGCCACCGGAACCGGCAAAACCCTGCTGGTCTCGAAGTTCATTGAGGATGCGTGTCGGAATAAAGAACGGGCGATCCTGTTCGCCTATGAGGAGTCACGCGCTCAGCTGTTGCGTAACGCCACAAGCTGGGGCATCGACTTCGAGCAGATGGAGCAGGACGGACTGCTGAAGATCATCTGTGCCTATCCCGAGTCGACCGGTTTGGAGGATCACCTGCAGATCATCAAGACTGAGATCAGCCAGTTCAAGCCATCACGGATGGCGATCGATTCTCTCTCCGCCCTGGCTCGTGGCGTCAGCCACAACGCGTTCCGTCAGTTTGTGATCGGGGTAACTGGTTATGCCAAACAGGAGGAGATTGCAGGGTTCTTCACGAATACATCGGAGGAATTCATGGGCAGTCACTCAATCACTGATTCTCATATCTCCACCATCACCGACACGATTCTGCTGCTGCAATATGTGGAAATCCGAGGCGAGATGGCCAGGGCCTTGAACGTGTTCAAGATGCGTGGATCGTGGCATGACAAAGGAATCCGTGAATTCGTGATCACGGGCAACGGTCCTCAGATCAAAGACTCCTTCTCCAATTTCGAGCGGATCATTTCCGGTGTTCCCCATCGGGTGACCACTGATGAGCGCAGCGAGCTTTTACGCATTGCCCGTGGCGTGGATCCAGATGCCTGATTAAGGATCCTGCTTCTGCTGCCGTTCGGCCTTCCACTGCACTTCTTCGGGGTCTTCCTGAGCTAGAGGCAGATCGAACCAGAAGGTGGTGCCAACATCGAGTTCACTGGCCATGCGCACGTCGCTTCCATGTTTTTCAAGGATGCCGCGCACGATCGAAAGCCCCAGACCAGTTCCAACTTCTGTATGAACGGCATTCTCAACCCGGTAGAAACGTTCGAAGATGCGCTGTTGATTTTCGGGACTGATGCCGTATCCGGTGTCGCAGATCTCCACCCGCATGCGAGGAAGCGGTGACGTGAGCGGGCATGTTGGCCACTCGTTCTCCTGCTGAGGCGGTGTCATCTGGCAACTGTCCGGCCAGGTGTAGGCACGGATCAACAGCTGACCGCCCTTGCGATTGAATTTGAGCGCATTGCCCACAAGGTTGTCGAAGACCTGGAGCAGCAGATCCCAGTTGCCGAGAATGTCGGGAAGGTCCGGATCCGCTTCAAGGCTTAGATCCACTTGCTTGTCTGATGCATTGAGCTGATAACTGCGCAGGGTCTGCTCCAGTCCAGGACGCAGCTCAATCGGCGTGAAGGTGACGCTGCGGTTGGATTCCAAACGCGACAGATCGAGCACATCATTTACCAGTCGCGTCAGCCGATCGGTCTCGGAGTTGGCAATGCCGAGAAAGTCGCGGCGGTCTTCATCGCTGAGCTGATCCCCCATGTCGTGGAGGGTTTCCACGTAGCTCTTGATGTTGAAGAGGGGCGTGCGCAGTTCGTGGGACACATTGCTGATAAAGCGGCTCTGAGCAGCGTTTAACTCCACTTCGCGGGTTAAATCCTGGATCGTGACCGCCAAACCTTTCAGGGTTTCTCCACTGGGTTCTCGCACGGCTTGCAGAACGAATCGGAGGGTTCGCGGTGGATCGCCGATGCTGCTGCGCAGCTCATTGGTGTCGGTGCGGTTGCTCGACACGGCCTCGATCGGCTCATGCAGCTCCACGGCGAGGAGCTCGGGGAGTTCGTTGAGAAAGTCCTGTCCCTCGAGGTTGCGTCCTTCCCAACGGAACAGACGCCGAGCCGTTGGATTGGCCAGCACGATGCGTCCGTCGCCGTCCAAGAGAACAGCGCCGTCAGCCATGGTGGCGATCAGGGATGCCTGTTTCACCTGCGCGGCCTGCAGTTCCTCGATGTTCGCCGCGTCATAAACCTGAAGCTGGGAGGCCATGGCGTTGAAGCCCTCGAGTAGTTCTCCCAGCTCACCGCCGACGGGGTGTCCGATCCGAGCGCGGAAGTCGCCATCGGCGATCGACCGGACGCCTCGAAGCAGCTCCTTCACCGGTCGGGTGATCGTGAGGGCATTGAACACGGCCCCCAGGATCACCAGCACCCAGATAGAGATGAACACGGCCACAGTCACTTCCCGGGTGAGAGCCGCACTCGCCAGAGCCGTTTCGTTGGGATTGACTCCCAAGGCCAGCACACCCAGATAGCGGTTTTGCTCCACCAGTGGAACGAAGACGTCGGTGACCAGACCCTGGGGAGTGATGTGCTGCCGCACCAGTGGATTCTTGGGCCGGTTCTGCATTTCTGCGGGCAGTTCCAGTCGTCGATTGAGTCGGAGATCACCGTCTGAAGCGCTATCGCTTCCGCTGATGGGGATCCCCAGGTAGACGATTCCCTCTGGGTCTGCAAAAAAGATGTAGCGGAGGCTTCGGCTTGATCGCCAGAACGTTTCGGCCACATTGGCCAATTCCCGATCGCGACCCTCGGCGACCAGCTCGCTCACATTGCCCGCCAGCAGCAGCCCGAGATCTCTGGCATAGCGGGTATCGTTCATCGCCGCATCGCGCTGGATGCCATTCAGCGCGAAGAAGGTGATGCCCGTCATCATCAGGCTCACCACCAGGGTGGCCACCGCCAACAGTTTCGTTTGAAGGCTGAATTCTGCCCACCAAGCCCCGATCCGCTCTCTCCAGCCCTGGACTTCACCCTGATTGGGTTCGATCACCGCCCACGAGGCCAGGCCGTCGTTCGTGGCCGTCGCTGGTTCGCTGGCCATGGCTTCGACTCGCGTTTGCAGAGCCTAAGACCGGCGCACCTGGTGGCCAATGTCCCGGCGGAATTGCATTCCTCTGTAGTTCACCGTGTCGAGGGCTTGGTAAGCGCGAGCGAAGGCCTGGTCGAAACTGACACCCTGTGCCACCTGGGTTAGGACCCGTCCTCCGCTGGTGAGGAGGCGACCGTCCTGATCTCGACGCGTCCCGGCGTGGAACAGCTGGCGCTGGGGATCGGCATCCGCTGCGATGTGAATCACATCTCCTTTGCTGGGAGCCTCGGGGTAGCCCTCCGCGGCTGTCACCACGCAGGCACTGCATGCTTCGTTGATGGCGAGCGGTGGTGCCAGATCAAGGCATCCCAATGCACAGGCCTGAAGCACCTGGGCCAGTTCTGGCCCCATCAGCGGCATCAGGGTCTGGCACTCCGGATCCCCAAATCGGCAATTGAATTCGATCACCTGGGGGCCGGCGTTGGTGAGCATGAGGCCGGCGTAGATCACACCTCGGTAGTGAATGCCGCGGCTGCGTAGAGCGTTCAGGGTGGGTGTCAGCACCTGCTCGCTCACTTGTTTGAGGCCGGCGGCGTCGAGCAGAGGGGCTGGGGCATAGGCGCCCATGCCGCCGGTGTTGGGACCCCGATCACCTTCGAGAAGACGTTTGTGATCCTGGGCCGGGGGGAGCAACACCATGCGCTCGCCATCGCAAAGAGCGAACACCGAAACCTCAGGCCCTTGTAGGCGTTCTTCGAGCACCAGGCGTTCGCCCGCGCTGCCGAACCGGCCCGCGAAGGCCTCCTTGATCGCTGCTGCAGTGGCTTCGATGGTCTCGGCCACAGTGACTCCCTTTCCGGCGGCCAGGCCATCAGCTTTCACCACCAGAGGCCTCTGCAGGCGATCGAGCAGAGCCAGTGCTTCGGATAGCTCCGACACAGCCCAGTGGCCTGCGGTGGGGATCCCTTCTTCCTGCATCAGCTGCTTGGCCCAGGCTTTGCTGGCTTCCAGCTGCGCACCATCGGCACCCGGTCCGAACACCGCCAGTCCAGCTTCTCGGAGACGATCGGCCACCCCTGCAGCCAGGGGTGCTTCCGGGCCGATCACAACGAGATCAATGGCGGTGTTACGGCAGTGTGCGATCAAGCCGTCGGCATCCAGCTCGCTGATGCCAAGAGCCCGACAGCCTTTGAGATCCACGGTGCCGCCGTTGCCAGGGGTGACCCAGACGTCCTCCACCCCAGGGCAACGGCGTAGCGCCCAGGCCAGGGCCTGCTCACGGCCGCCACCGCCTACCACAAGCAGGTGGCGCAGGGGGGGCAGGGACTGAGGACGGGAGCTGGAATGGGCCATGGAGGCGGGCGTGATGGTCGAAGACCCTTAGGTTTGAACGCCCCATCACCGTCCGTGACCGTGATGGGATTCATCCATCTTTGTTGAGTGCCTGCCGGCCCATGGGTTTTCTCCCCCTGTCTTTGACGCTTCTGCTGGCGGCAACCCCGATTGCGGTGCAGGAGCCTCCGCTGCAGGACAAGGCTGCTCCTGTGCTTGAGCAAGCGATGGCGCCAGAGGCATTCGAGGCCGTGCTTTTGGAGGGTGATATCCCTGCGCTGCAGCTGGCGTGTGCTGATGCCGTTCAGTTCGGGCTGCAGGAGCGTCTGCGGTTGCTTCGCAATCGTTTGATGGAGGTGGCACCGGCTCCCCAGCCCTTCGAAGTGGTCATGGCCAACGCCCAGGCGCTGATGCAGTGCAAGGCGCCCGACAGTGTTCCTGTGGTGCTTGCTCGATTCGGACCGGCGCCGGGCCGGCAGCGCCGGGAGTGGTTGCTGCTGTCTTGGCAGGCGGCTGCCGCGGCCTTTGATCAGGACCGAGCGGTCTTGGCCCTCATGCGACTTGTCGAGGGCGATCGGTCCCGTTTGGAGGAGGAGCGTCTGATTGTGGGACTGGATGATGAGGGTCAACCCCAGACCCGTTCTGCGTTGGATCTTCTGGCGGAGCATCAGATCGCAAATGGCCAGGAATCCGAAGCGGTACTCACCTTGCTTGCGGCTCGCACTCCGGGGGTTGCGGCCGCACGCCGACTTGGTTTGGCGTCCGAGCTGCTGGGAGCGCTGGAACCTGAGCGCAGTGGCCCCCTCCTGGAGGCGGCTCTTGATCAGGCGGCGGCAGCTCAGGCCTGGAATCTCGCTGAGGATCTTCTGCGTCTGCAGCTGGCGCTGGAGCTTGAGAATGGTGGCAGTGGCGATCGTCCGCGCGAGCGTCTGCGCCGGCTTGCAACGCGGGTGGATGACCGCTTCACCCTGCTAGATCTCGATCGTGAGTCCTCAGACCTGGGATCTGAGGAGCGCCAGCAGCTTGACCAGGAGCTGCGCTCTCCCCGCGCCCCTGGAGGGCACGCTGCACTGGGAGAATCAAGACCTTCCGAGGTCGAAGCGGCCGCCGACCCCCCTCAGCCATGACCCTCACCCACGGCGAACTTCTCTACGAAGGCAAGGCAAAACGCATCTTTGCCTGCAAAGATCCCCAGCAGGTTTTGGTTGAGTTCAAGAACGATGCCACCGCCTTCAATGCTCAGAAGAAAGCCCAGTTGGAGAACAAGGGCCGTTTGAATTGCTTGATATCAGCTTGTTTGTTCGAGTTGCTCGAGCGCCATGAGATCCCCACCCATTACCTCGGTGTTTCAGATGACACCTTGATGGTCGTGCAGCGTGTGGACGTGATTCCGATCGAGGTGGTGTTGCGTAACACCGCGGCCGGCTCGCTTTGTCGTGAAACCCCAATTTCCCAAGGCACCGCTCTCGATCCAGCGCTTCTCGATCTCTATTACAAGGATGATGATTTTGGGGATCCGCTGCTCACGGACGCTCGGATTGCTCTGCTTGGAGTAGTGAGTTTCGAATTGCGTCAGCGCATGGAGGATCTGATCCGCCGGGTCAACGCTGTGTTGCTGCCTTTCTTTAAGGATCTGGGGCTGCAGCTGGTGGATTTCAAGCTGGAAATGGGTCTGAATCAGGCCGGTGAGTTGCTTGTTGCCGATGAGATCAGCCCCGATACCTGCCGCTTTTGGGATATCAACTGCGCAGACGCCAATGAGCGGATTCTCGACAAGGACCGATTCCGTAAAGATCTTGGCGGTGTAATCGAGGCCTACGGGGAGGTCTGCAAACGGGTACAAGGGGCATGCCCACAACCCCGGAACTGCAGGTAGGTTCTCCAGACGTTTGTGGCCCTCCGGGCCGACTTCCGTCTCCCCCATGGTGACCTTCTCCTCCAGCCGAACCAGGACGTCCGTTCGGAGGAGCGTTCTGGGTATGGCACTCTCACTTCCACTGATGACCGCCCTGCCGGCCAGAGCCCAAGCGGAGGCTGAGACGGTTCAGGTGGAAGCTTCTCAAACTGAAGAGGTTCAGGTTGACGATGCAGCCGGTGAGGTAGAGGTCGACCAGACCACCACTGAAGAGATCGAGGTGGCGCCTGTTGCGCCGGCTGAAACCCCACCCGCCAATCAAGCACCCTCCGCAGAAACCCTTCCTGAGGAACCGGCTCGACCAAGGGTGTTGATCACTGAGGTGATCATCGAAGGTATCGCTGATCATCCCGAGCAGGAACGCCTCGAGCTTGAGGCCTACGACGCGATGACTGTGCGTCCGGGCAGCAGGGTGACTCGTGAGGAGCTCAAGCTCGATCTTGATGCCATTTATGCCACCGGATGGTTTTCGGATGTTCGCATCGAGCCCATCAATGGCCCCCTCGGCGTTCAACTGGTGGTGAAGGTGGTGCCTAACCCGGTGCTCACGAGGGTTGAACTCGATCCGGAGGACAACAAGATCAAGCCGGAGGTGCTCGTAGACACGTTCAGCTCCGACTATGGCCGCACGCTCAACCTCAACGAGCTGCAGCTGCGAATGAAGGAGTTGCAGAAGTGGTACGCCGATGAGGGCTACTCCCTGGCCCGGGTGAGCGGTCCGACCCGTGTGAGTCCTGATGGTGTCGTTCAGCTCAAGGTGTTAATTGGCACCGTGAACGGTGTGGATGTTCAGTTCCTCACCAAAGAAGGTGAAACCACGAACGACAAAGGCGAGCCTTTGAAGGGCAAGACCAAACCCTGGGTGGTGACCCGAGAGATTTCCATCGAGCCTGGCGAACCCTTCAACCGCAAAAAACTCGAGGAAGACATCAAGCGGCTCTACGGCACCTCGCTGTTTAGTGACATCAAAGTGACCCTCAAGCCTGTGGCTGGAGAGCCTGGGACTATCACGATCGTCCTGGGAATAGTGGAACAATCCACCGGATCTCTCTCTGGCGGTTTGGGTTACAGCCAGAGTCAGGGTGTGTTCGGTCAGGTGCAGCTGTCTGACAGCAACATGTTCGGCCGAGCCTGGAACCTGGCTCTCAATCTCACCTATGGCCAGTTTGGAGGACTTGCCAACTTCACCTTCACCGATCCCTGGATCAAAGGTGACAAGTACCGCACATCATTCCGGACATCCATCTTTCTGAGCCGAGAAGTCCCCCAGGTTTTTCAGAGCCAGAACGAGGGTGACATTGTCACCGTGACTGACTACCAGGACAACAATTCCAAAAAAGCTTTCGATATCAGGAACCGCAACAATCCTGCTGATCGCCGCTTCGACAATGTGGCTCAAGCGAGCAAGCAGTTCCCTGACGAGAGCTGGTTTGAGTTCGAAGGTGATTCCGTTGCTCTTCAGAGAGTGGGTGGCAACATCGTTTTAGCTAGACCTTTGAATGGTGGTGATCCCTTCAAAAAGGTTCCCTGGCAGGCGCTGGTCGGAGTGAATGTTCAGAACGTGCGCCCGATTAATTTCAATGGCGATACCCGTCCCTACGGAGTTCCCAACGAAAACATCCGCAATGGTGAGATTCCCAACAACGAGGTGATCTGCATTGCCTTTAATTGCGCGAATGAAAACAATCTGGCCAGTGTGCGCTTCGCTACCACCTACAACACGCTGAACGACGCGCGCAACCCAACTTCGGGCAACTTCTTCAGTTTCGGCACCGAGCAGTATGTGTCGGTGGGAGAGAATTCACCAACTTTCAACCGCGTACGAACCACCTACACCAAGTTCTTTCCTGTGAATTGGTTGAAGTTGTTCAAGGGATGCCGCCCAAAACCCGGTGAAAAAGAAAACTGCCCTCAAGCTATTGCTTTTCAAGTGAAAGCTGGCACGATTGTTGGCCAATTGCCTCCTTACGAAGCGTTTTGCTTGGGTGGTTCTAATTCGGTGCGTGGTTGGTTTGACTGTGACCTGGCAGTAGGCCGCAGTTTTGGTGAGGCCACCATCGAATATCGCTTCCCGATTTTCAGTATTTTCTCGGGAGAAGTGTTCATTGATGCCGGCACGGATTTTGGCTCTCAGGCCAATGTTCCCGGCAAACCTGGTGAACTACTCGATAAGCCAGGATCGGGAGTTTCGCCTGGATTGGGTGTGATCGTGACCACTCCAGTGGGTCCGTTGCGACTGGAATTGGCGAGCCAGAACTTCACGGGCGAGGTTCGCTTCAATTTGGGTGTGGGCTGGAAGTTCTGATGGTTTGCTGGCCCGTTGATTACGACGGCGCTTGGACCCTTGCTGGAACTGTGCGTCGTTGTGGCATTGGTTTGCACAGTGGCAAGCCTGTGTCGGTGACCCTCAAGCCGTCGGCCGATCCCGGCATCTGGGTGCGATGGTCATCAGACGATGCCGCGCCCGTGCAGTTGAAGCCGTCCCAGGTTCGAGACAGCCAGCTCTGCACCACCCTCGAACTTGGGGATCGCCGCTTGGCCACGGTGGAACATCTCCTCGCAGCCCTGGCTGGATGCGGGCTGACCCAGGCCCTGCTGGAGGTTGATGGGGAAGAGATTCCCCTGCTCGATGGATCAGCGATTGGATGGGTGGAGGCGATCGCTGAAGCAGATCTGGTGGAGGTTTCCGGCGAGCGTTCCCACCGCCCCACCCTTGAGCAACCAATCGCCCTGCACCGCGGCAGCAGCGTCATCACTGCAACGCCGGCTGAGCAGTTCAGTGTTGTGGGCGTGATTGATTTCCCACAGCCGGCGATCGGCCGGCAACAGTTCGCGCTTGACCTCACACCGCAGCGATTTGTTGAGGAGATTGCCCCAGCCCGCACGTTTGGTTTCCGCGAGCAGGTGGAGCAGCTGCGTGCTGCGGGGCTGATCCAAGGAGGAGCTCTTGATAATGCCCTTGTTTGTGATGGAGACCACTGGCTGAACCCACCGCTGCGCTACCCGGATGAACCGGTGCGCCATAAGCTGCTTGACCTGATCGGTGACCTGGCGCTCGTGGGATTCCCGCGTGCACAGGTGCTGGTCTACCGCGGCTCCCATGGTCTGCATACGGACCTGGCGGCGGCCCTGGCCGATCGTTCCCCTGTTCAGCCCTGACTGTTTTGACCTCTTCCTCCGCCAACGACGTTGTGACGTCCCAGCCCGTGCTCAATGCGGAGCAGATCATGGGTCTGTTGCCGCACCGCTACCCCTTTGCCCTGGTCGATCGGGTGCTCGAGCATGTTCCAGGTGAAAAGGCCGTGGCCATCAAAAATGTGACTCTGAATGAGCCCCAGTTTCAAGGGCATTTTCCGGCACGACCGCTAATGCCTGGCGTGCTGATCGTGGAGGCGATGGCTCAGGTGGGCGGCCTGATCGTGACCCAGATGCCCGATCTCCCCAAGGGACTGTTCGTGTTTGCCGGCATCGACGGCGTGCGTTTCCGTCGCCCGGTGGTCCCCGGTGATCAGCTCTGCATCAGTTGTGAACTCCTCAGCCTCAAGCGCAAGCGCTTCGGCAAGGTGAAGGCGGAAGCCACCGTGGATGGTCAGCTGGTTTGTTCCGGCGAGTTGATGTTCTCGCTGGTGGATTGACGATGATGAGCGAACAGCGTTCCACTGTTGTGACTGCCGAGAGCCGGCCTGCCCAGGTCCACCCCCTCGCTGTTGTCGATCCGCGCGCCGAGCTTGCAGCTGGTGTGGTGATCGGTCCTGGTGCCGTCGTCGGTCCCGATGTCCAGATTGGTGCTCACTCTTGGGTCGGCCCCAATGTCGTTCTGGATGGCCGCCTGATCATCGGAGAGCACAACAAGATCTATCCGGGTGCCTGCTTGGGGCAGGAACCACAGGATCTGAAATACAAGGGCGCGCCCACAGAGGTGGTCATCGGCAATCACAACACCATTCGCGAGTGCGTCACGATCAATAGGGCTACTGATGAGGGCGAGCAGACTCGGATCGGTGACCACAACTTATTGATGGCTTACTGCCATCTCGGCCATAACTGTGAATTGGGCAACGGCATCGTGATGTCCAACAGCATTCAGGTGGCAGGTCATGTCTTGATCGAGGATCACGCTGTGATCGGGGGGTGCCTCGGCATTCATCAGTTTGTGCAGATCGGTGGCATGGCAATGGTGGGTGGCATGACACGGGTCGATCGTGATGTCCCCCCTTACTGCCTTGTGGAGGGACACCCCGGACGGGTGCGCGGACTGAACCGGGTGGGATTGCGCCGGCGGGGCCTTGATCGCAAGGACGATGGCCAGGACCTCAAGCAACTGCAGGAGATCTGGTCGCTGCTGTATCGCTCCGACCATGTGATTGCCGAGGGCCTCAAACTGGCTCGAGAGCAGTCCCTCCTGCCTCTGGCGGATCACCTCTGCACCTTCCTTGAAGGGTCCATTACCTCTGGGCGTCGTGGTCCAATGCCGGCAGTTGGCTCTCGTTGATGGTGCGATTGCTGATCAGCACCGGTGAGGTGTCGGGAGATCTGCAGGGAAGTCTGTTGATCGAGGCCCTGCACCGGCAGGCCTCCCTCAGAGGGTTGGATCTGGAGGTGCTGGCTCTCGGCGGCAGCCGGATGCAGGCGGCTGGAGCGGAACTGCTGGCGGATACGTCGCCGATGGGGGCGATTGGCCTGTGGGAGGCCCTTCCTCTGGTGATGCCCACCCTCAAGCTGCAGGCCCGCGTGGATCAAGTGCTGCAGCAGCGTCCACCGGATGGGGTGGTGTTGATCGATTACATGGGGGCGAATGTGCGCCTAGGCAACAGTTTGCGGCGGCGGTTGCCGTCGGTTCCGATCACTTACTACATCGCACCGCAGGAGTGGGCCTGGCGCATCGGTGACGGAGGTACCACCCAGCTGCTGAAGTTCACCGATCGGATTCTGGCCATTTTTCCGGAGGAAGCTTCGTTCTATGCCAGTCGGGGGGCAGATGTGACGTGGGTTGGCCACCCCCTCCTCGACAGTGTGGCCAACCGTCCGGACCGGGTCGCCGCCCGCGCGCGGCTGTCGCTGCCGCCGGAAGGCCGGCTGCTCTTGTTATTTCCAGCATCCAGGCCCCAGGAGTTGAAGTACCTGATGCCGGTGTTGGTGCAGGCGGCAGCCCGGCTACAAGCTCGCGATCCCTCCTTGGATGTGATGGTTCCTGCCGGACTGGCCTCCTTTGAACAGCCCCTCAAGGAGGCCCTGTCTGCTGCTGGTGTGCGGGCCTCCGTGGTGCCGGCCGCAGAGGCCGACACCATGAAGCCGTGGTTGTTCGCGGCGGCGGATCTGGCCCTGGGCAAATCAGGCACGGTGAATGTGGAACTGGCGCTCCATGGAGTGCCCCAGGTGGTGGGGTATCGGGTGAGCCGGGTTACGGCCTGGGTGGCACGCCATCTGCTGCGCTTTCAGGTGAAGCACATCTCTCCAGTGAATCTGCTGCTGGATGAGCGCCTGGTGCCGGAGCTCCTGCAGGATGCCTTTGATGCCGACCAACTCGTGGAGTTAGCGGCACCGCTTCTGGATAACCCCGCCGCGCGGGAGGTCATGTTGAGTGGCTACAAACGGCTCACAGAAACGCTTGGCAAACCCGGTGTCACCGATCGCGCCGCCTGCGCCATTCTCGACCAGCTTCCCCCCACCCCAACCGCCTCGTGATGCGCCTCGTTCTGCCTCTGCTCATGGTGGGAGCCCTGCTTCTCGGGGCTCCAGGTTCCGTGTTCGCGGCCGTGGAGAATGCCGTGCTTGCTGGGGGCTGTTTCTGGTGCTTAGAGAGTGACCTGGAGAAACTTCCCGGGGTGCTTTCGGTGGAGAGTGGCTACAGCGGTGGGACTGTGGCCCGGCCCACGTACCGGCAGGTGACGAGCGAGACCACCGGTCATCAGGAGGTGGTGGAGGTGCGGTTCGATCCTGCCAAGATCAGTTATCCCCGCCTGTTGCAGTCGTATTGGCGCAATGTGGATCCCTTCGATGGCGGTGGTCAGTTCTGCGACCGCGGCGATTCCTATCGGCCGGTGATTTTTATTAACAGTGAGGCGCAGGCTCAGAGTGCTCGGGCTAGCAGGGCTGCGGTTGCCAGGGAACTGGGGGTGCCTGAATCGAAGCTCAAAGTCGAGATCAAGCCTCTTAAGACGTTCTGGCCCGCTGAGAGCTACCACCAGAACTACGCCAAAACCAACACGCTCCGCTACCGCTTCTACCGGTTCAGCTGCGGTCGTGACCGCCGGCTCGATGAGGTATGGGGCAGTAAAGCCCGCAGCGGTGGTCCATGGAGCACGCCGGCGAAGCGTTGACAACGCCCGTTGATCTGGCGTAGTGAAATCTGAGGAAATTCTGTAGTCGCAGGTACGTTCTGACTCACTGACTTCTCAGTGAAGGTGCGGGTTTTACCCTCTCCTCTGCCTAGATAGATCTGCGTACCATGGCACCGGAACGAGTAGGAGGTCTGTATGTATCTGCTGACCATCAAAGACGGTCTTGTGACTCGTCACGTTGGTCCTTACCCATCGCCGAAACAGGCTTCCGACGATCTCGATCGGGTGATGGCCAGTTGTTCGGAACGGGCCCGCTGGCAGATTCATGCCCTCGAACACCCGTTATCAGTGGTCAAAACTGCGGCCTTGGCTTCCTAGGGCGAGCCTTGATCGGAGCGCCGGCCGGGATAGCCGCGCAGAAGGCCAGATTCGATCATCAGACCCACTCCAGTGTTGATGGCAATCAGGCTGAGGGTTCCATACCAGAACCAGGGGCCTCGGTCCTGACCGAGCATCTGAACAATGCGGCGACTGATGGCTTCACCGAAGAGGCAAAGCCCTGCTGGAAGCAGCAATACCCCTAACTGGGCTCGGATATACCAACGCAAGGGTTTGGAGGCCATGGCGTGTGGTGACTATCCACGAACTTAAGTGCCAGTGGTCCCGGCTTGGTTGCGGATCCAGTTCACAAGGGTGCGAACCCCGTAGCCGGTGGCTCCCGATGGGTTAAGGCCTCGGCCCTTGTCGCTCCAGACCGTGCCGGCGATATCGATGTGAGCCCAGGGAATGCCAGCATCCACAAATTCTTTGAGGAACAGGGCAGCTGTGATCGAACCGCCCGGCCGTGGGCCGGTGTTTTTCATGTCCGCCAGCAGTGATTTGAGTCCTTTGCGGTAGGGACTGTGCAGCGGCATGCGCCAGAGACCTTCGCCGGAGGCCATGGCGGCCTGCTCCAGATTCGAGGCGAGGGTGTCGTCGCTGGTCCAGAGGCCAGCAATCTCCTCCCCGAGGGCAATCACGCAAGCACCTGTGAGCGTTGCGAGGTCGACGATGGCGTCAGGCTTGAGCTTGCAGGCATACACCAGAGCATCGGCGAGGGTCAGCCGCCCCTCGGCATCGGTGTTGTTGATTTCAATCGTGGTGCCGTTGGAGGCGGTGACGATGTCGCCGGGGTGCACGGCGGAGCCATTGATCATGTTTTCGCAGGAGGCCACCAGCATGTGCACTTCCACACCGGCGGGACGAAGCTCGGCGATCGCCCGCATCGCGCCGATCACGGCAGCACTACCACCCATGTCGTACTTCATCATGTCGATCTGAGCGGCACCCACCTTGAGGTTGTATCCACCTGAATCGAAGGTGAGTCCCTTGCCCACCAGCACCAAACGCCTCTTCACCTCATCGTTGGGTCGGTAGGTGAGATGGATGAATTTGGGATCCATATCCGACCCCTGGCACACCGAGAGGAAGGAGCCCATGCCGCGTTCTTCGCAATCGGACCGCTCGAGGATGGTGAGCTCAAGGCCATGTTCATGGGCCAGGTGGCTTGCGGTGCGTGCCAGTTCCTCCGGAGTGACACTGTTGGGAGGTGCGGCGACCAGCTCACGGGCCAGCTCCACGCCGGCACACACAGGATGAACGGCTTCCAGTCCGTGGGCGAACCCTCCGGGTAGAGGTCCCAGTAGCTCAAGTTGGTCGGGTCTGGGGCTGGGTTCGGGCTTGCTGCGGAAGCGGTCGTCGCTGTAAAGCGCTAAACGCACCGCTTCAGCTGCGGCGGCGGCATCCTCTTCCGGAGTTTCGTTGCTCCAGGGGAGCAGCAGGCCCAGGGTTCCGACCTGACCGATGGCAGCCCCTGCTGCGGCAGCCGCTGCCAGGCGCAGTCCGTCACGATCGACGTCATCGGCGGCCCCCAGTCCCACCAGCACCAAGGTTGTGCAGTCACCTCGCAATAAAGGCAAGCTGACGCAGTCGCCGGGCTTGCCGCTGAAAGGTTTCTGCTTCAGCCAGTCGGCGAGCTGAAGGCTGAAGCGCTGCTCCATCGTGGCCACCAGCCCCTGGGGGTCGTTCTCAACGATGCCGAGGGCCAGAACGGAACCGCTCCAGGCCTCAGGTGTGGCCGGAGAGAGGGAGATCTTCATAGGAAGCCGATGCCTGCACCGATGCTAGAAGCCACCCTCAGGCCGCCTGGAAAGGGGTAGCCCATCGCTCTCGTGTTTCCTTGTTGAAGGGTGGGTGCCAGCGCTGGATCAGTGTTTGCTCCAGCTGCCGGCGAGGCCGGGTGGCCTTGGGTACATCGCTCCAGAAGCGGATGCTGGTGCTGCAGTGCAGACCACAGGCCCTGCAGGCTTCTTCATAAGCGGCTAGGTAAGCCTTGCAGTCGTGATCTCCCTTCCAGCGGCGATCGGCCGCCATCGTTTCCCCGATATAAAGAAGCAGGGGATGCTTGAGGTCGACTGGTCGGTCCATCACGAGGTAAAGAGCCGCTCCCCGATGCGGCCCTTGTGGCCAGCGCCAGAAACTCAGCGGAAGCGGTTTGAGTTGTAGAGGGTCAAAGTTCGCGAGCGGATCCTGCTCTGCCTCGAACAGGCCAACCTGCAGCGCGTCCGGCGGGGTTGGCTGAAACAGTGGTGCCTGGAAGGCATGCACCCGTTGCTGCCAGCGGCGCATCTGGGTCGTCGTGATCGCCAGCTCTGCGCTGGTGCTGGCCTCGCTGGCCGGGGGGGGTAGAGCAAAGAGATCGCCCTGGCGGTGTGCATCAGCCATGGCATCAACTCCGCGGCGGCAGGCTGGGGCCGCGGGGCCTAGCCCCGAAGCTCACCCGGCCGATCAAGGCTTCGACTGCATCGGGCGGTAAACACAGCCGTTCCTGCAGGTCTGCCAGGTGCTGGAAGGGCTGACGTCGTCGCTCGCTGATCAATCGCTGCAGTCGCTCCTCCGGCCATCCCAGCCCGGCAGCCAAAAGGGAAGGGCTCTCGGCATTGAGATCCAGTGTCGTCTGATCCGGCAGCAATGGTGCGTCGCCATGCCAGCGGAACACCAGATGGGGCCGCCACTGGTCGCAGAGCTTCGGCGGAAGCTCGAGCAGACGGGCCAGATCCTCCAGCTGACTGAACTGCACCCCGCCTTGCTGTAGACGCATCAGCAGGTCAATCATGGCGTCGCTGCAACCTGGAAGTTGGCGCCAGTCGTCGGCTGCGGCACGGTTCACATCGATGCACCAGCGAGGTTCTTCCGCCGCACGTTTCGGATCAGGCGGCAGATCGCCGATGGCCTGGAGCACCTTGCGCGCCAGGGGATCGAGCCAGTGCCGGCGGGCCATTGCCGCGTGTCTCCAAAGCAGCCTGGTCTGGACCCTAGGTCCAGCGGGGCGGTCTGGCGGGGACCTGCACCAGTCCCTCACGGAAGGCGGTCACCACCGCCGCGGTGCGGTCCTTGGCAGGCAGCTTGCGCAGCAGGCTGCTCACGTGGCTTTTCACGGTCTCGATGGACACCAGCAGGTCTTCGGCGATCTCCAGATTGGTCATGCCACGGCATAGCCCGCGCAGCACGTCTTCTTCGCGCATTGTTAGGTCCTGCAGGGGCAGCTGCTGGCCGCCGCTGCTGCTGAGCCGGCTGTGGTGGAGCACACCGCTGATTACAGGATCGAGATATTGACCATCGCTATCGATGGCGGTGAGGGCGGTGGCCACCGCTCCAGTGCCAGCGCTCTGAACGGCGCAGATGCCATGGCATCCGGCCTCGATCGCGTCCAGGATCGTGCGGGCGATTGGCCTGCGCAGCAGGATCAGGGCCTTGAGCTCGGGCTGAACAGCAAGGGCGCGCCGCACCAAGCTGATGCCGCTGCCGCTTTCCAGCAGGTCAGTGCACAGCAGCAGGCTGGCTGCGTGGCTCTGAATGTTGCCGAGGCAGTCGTCTTCGCTGGTGCAGGCGGCCACCAAAGGCCCCTGACCTTCGAACCAGATCGTCCAGCTGGCGAGCAGCACAGGGTCGGCGGTGGCGATGGCGCTGCGGCTGCGCCGCAGCAGGCTGTGGCCCTGACGGGATTGCTGCTGCAGAGAGGGGATCCGGGAGCTGAGATCCATCGGGAGAAACGGTCGGGAACCAAGGCCGCTGGCGTTTTCATGGTGGCTCGAATCCATGGGCGTGGATCCGCACTGTCAGTGACGGCTGCCATTGTTCAGAATTTCTCAAGTAAACGGATGGAGCCATGGCGTTCTTCGACTCCGAAATCGTGCAGGAGGAAGCCAAGCGGCTGTTCGGCGATTACCAGCAACTGATGCAGCTGGGCTCCGATTACGGCAAGTTCGACCGTGAGGGCAAGAAGAAATTCATCGACACGATGGAGGAGCTGATGGAGCGCTACCGGGTGTTTATGAAACGCTTTGAGCTTTCGGAAGACTTCCAGGCCAAGCTCACAGTGGAGCAGCTGCGCACCCAGCTGGGGCAATTCGGGATCACTCCGGAACAGATGTTCGAGCAGATGCACGGCACGCTGGAGCGAATGAAGAGCCAGCTGGATCTGCCCCCCAGCTGAGGCGACCCGTACGATTCAGCCCGCAACCGCCCCGCCTGTCCATGGCCCCGACCCCGTCATTGCCGGCTTGGCTGTCAAGAGGCATGGCTGATCTCTTCCCAGCGGGCGATCCCGCTGATGCCGATCAGGCTTTGGCGGCGCGTCTGGCGAAGGCTGAGACGGACGGCAGGCCACTGCGGGTGAAATTGGGCATCGATCCCACCGGCAGCAGCATCCATCTGGGCCACAGCATCCTGTTCCGCAAGCTGCGGGCCTTCCAGGATGCGGGCCATACGGCGGTTCTGATCATCGGCGATTTCACGGCACGGATCGGTGATCCCACCGGCAAAAGCGACACCCGGGTGCAGCTCACGGCTGAGCAGGTGGACGCCAATGCCGCCACCTATCTCGCCCAGCTGGGCCAGGGTCAGCCGAAGGACATGGCCCTGCTGGATTTCGAGACACCGGGCCGTCTGGAGGTGCGCCGCAACAGCGAATGGCTGGAGGAGATGGACCTGCCAGCCGTGATCAACCTGCTGGGGACGGCCACCGTTGGCCAGATGCTGGCGAAGGACGACTTCTCCAAGCGCTACGGCAGTGGCACGCCCATTGCCCTGCATGAGTTTCTCTATCCCTTGCTGCAGGGTTACGACTCGGTAGCGGTGAACGCCGATGTGGAGCTGGGGGGCACCGATCAGAAGTTCAACGTGGCCATGGGCCGCGATTTGCAGCGCCATTTTGGCAAGGGCACCCAGTTCGGCTTGCTGCTGCCAATTCTGGTGGGTCTAGATGGTGTGCAGAAGATGAGCAAGAGCCTCGGCAACGTGGTGGGTCTGGAGGAAGATCCGCTGTCGATGTACTCCAAGCTCGAGAAGGTTGGCGATGGGGCGATTAACGACTACGTGACCTTGCTCACCGATCTGGATCTGGCGGTGTTGCCGGAGAATCCGCGCGAGAAGCAGAAGGCGATGGCTCTGGCGGTGACCGCCAGCCGTCATGGACTGGCGGCAGCCGAGAAAGCCCAGAGCGATGCCGCCACCCTGGTGGGCGGAGCTGGTGATGCGGCGGCAGAGGTACCCGAGGCCTCCTTGGAGCAGGTGAACTTCCCGGCCAAGGCCTTCTATCTGCTCAGTGCCGTGGGTATCTGCGCCAGCAGCAGCGAGGCGCGCCGCCAGATCAAGGGCGGTGCGGTGCGGCTCGAAGGGGAGAAGATCAGCGATCCCAACCAGGAGTTCGCCTCAGCGGAGGAGTTGGAGGGCAAGGTGCTGCAGCTGGGCAAGAAAACCTTCCGGCGGCTGACCGCCTGATCAACCCGTTTTTCCCCATTGGGGGGATCCGCTGATGGGATGCCAGCGCTTGACGCTGAGTTCAGATCAGATGCGCAGATTGCCGTTGATTTTTTGGCGTATTGGCAATCGGAGTTGACGGGCGATGTCACTGTCCCAGAGTTCATGCGAAGGTCTGAAGCGCAGCGTGAGTATCTGTCTTTTATCGAGCAAACGACTGGCCTCAAGCTGCTGCCACCTGCAGCCTGAACGTCGTCAGGGTTAGTGCTGCCATTCTCGGATTGCTTCTGGATTACAGGGCTTAAGCGGTGACGGCGAGTCGTTTGGGCTCAGAGCGAGCGGTTTGGGCTCAGAGCGAGCGCAGCACCTCAAGATCCTCGGGTTCGAGGGCAGTGGGAACGCCCCGGCGCAGGGTCTCCGAGAAGCCCTCATCGCGGTTGAGCACAGTGAGTAGGTAGAGGCGGTCGGGACCAGGATTTTCGAAATCGTGGATGGCATCGGCAGGAACCACCACGAAGTCGCCGGTATTCGCCGTGATCGAGCGTTCCTCGATGTGGAAGATCACCGTCCCCCGCAGCACGAAATAAAACTCTGCGGAGTGATGGTGGGTGTGCAACGGCACCCGATCGCAGGGATCATGGATTTCCAGAAACAGGCTGACCGCTTCTCCAGAGCCGCGGTCGTCATCCCCATCGGCGGGTGAGCTGAGCAGGGCGAGAAAACAGTGGTCCTGATCGTTAAAGCGGTAACCCTGCAGCTGTTCAGGGTGAATGATGCGCGGCAGCATGGCCCGGGGCCGGTGTGGATTCAGGATGGATGCTGCTCGTGTAGCTGTCTTGGCTCCGTTGCGTTCTGCTCACCCTGCCGATCGGATCATCGTGGCCCTGGATGGCATGGCCCCACCTCAGGCCCTGGCGTTCGCAGCTCAGGTGCAAGGGCTGCGCTGGGTGAAGGTTGGCCTGGAGTTGTTCGTGCAGGCTGGGCCTGAGGTGGTGACCCAGCTGCGCGATCGGGGCCTGCGCGTGTTTCTGGATCTCAAATTTCACGACATTCCGGCAACGATGGCGGGAGCCTGCCGGCGGGCCGCGGCGCTGGGGGCCGAGCTGATTACGGTGCATGCCTGCGCCGGCAGCGAAGCACTTAAGGCTGCGCAGGCAGCGTCGGTAGAGGGTGCCCAGCAAGAGGGTCTCAACGCTCCAATTTTGCTAGCGGTGACGGTGCTCACCAGCTGGGAGGAGCAGTGTCTGCAACGGGAACTCGCCATTGCCCAGGGCATCGCCGAACGGGTGCCGGCGTTGGCTCAGCTCTCGGCTGCCGCCGGCATCGGTGGCTGTGTGTGCTCACCTTTGGAGGCCGCGGCATTGCGGGCCCAGCACCCTGAGCCGTTTGCGTTGGTGACGCCGGGGATTCGCCCCAAAGGGGCAGCGGTGGGCGATCAGGCTCGGGTGATGGGGCCTGCCAAAGCGATTGCAGCCGGCGCTAGTCAGCTGGTGATCGGTCGGCCGATCACCAAGGCTGAGGATCCCAGCGCTGCGTTTGCGGCCTGCTGCGATGCCTTGGGTTGACTCTGTTCTGTTCCAACGTCGAAACCTGCAGCTGAGGCCCCCTAACAGCGGCGCTCAAGGTTTCTGTCCCACCTTTGGTTCGCTGCCGTCGATCAGGCGCTGCAGGTTGCTGCGGTGGCGCCAGAGCACCAGCACCATCGCCACCACCGCCACCAGGATGTAAGGGGGGCTGCCAGTGGAGAGCACCATCAGCAGGGGCAGGCTGAGGGCGGCGATCACGCTGGCCAGCGACACGATCCGGCTCAGGCTAAACACGGCCATGAACACCCCGAAGCAGGCCAGGCCCACCGGCCAGGCCAGGCCCAGAAACATCCCGAAGCCGGTGGCCACTGCCTTGCCGCCCTTGAAGCCCAGCCACACCGGCCAGATGTGACCGGCCAGGGCCGCCAGACCAGCCAGCACCTCCAGCCAATTGCGCATCAGCTCCATCCCCACCAGGCCTTCGCTGAGGGCCCGGGCCAGCAGCACAGCCGCCGCTCCCTTGCCCACATCCACTAGAAAAACAACGAGGGCCGGACCCTTGCCCACATTGCGCAGCACGTTGGTGGCGCCGGTGGACCCCGATCCGATCGTGCGCAGGTCGATGCCCTTGCACCAGCGTCCCGCCAGGAAGCCGCTGGGGATGGAACCGAGCAGATAGCCCAGCAGCAAAGAGATGAAGCCCATCACAGCAGGTCGTCGATGGTGTCGGTTTCGCCTGGTCCGGCAGCAAAGGCCAGCCAGAGCGGGAACTGAAGCACGGGAATGTCCACCACCTGTTCTGAGGCATCGATCAGGATCAACGGCACCTCGCCCCGTTCCTCCAGACGGTCGGCCCGTTCCACCAGGGCGTCACCTCGTTCAAAGAGCACGATGCCGCTGTTGGGTCCGAAATCCTCTCGGCTCAGGCCCAGGGCATCCTGCAGGCCCCGTCGCCAGTCGCCGAGCCGTTCGGGTTGGCCTGCCAGCACCAGGGTCTGGAATTGATCGCCGTAGAGCTCACCGATCACCGCGATCAGCGCGGCCGCCAGCAGCACGTTGCGGGGCCGGCTGCCGCGGCTGGGCTGAGCCCCGCGTCCTCCCTGATTGAAGAACCAGTCCTCGAGCACGGCGGTGTCAGCTGCGTCCAGGCTGCGGCGCAGTTTCCAGGGGTCGGCGTAGAAGTCGGGCTGCTCCAGGAAGCCTTTGAGGTTGGCGCGGATCAGCTCCTCGTCGGGGCGGAAGGTGTCGGCCAGTGCCGGTGCTGCGCCTGCGTTGGCCCCCTGATCGGCGGCATCGGCTGCGGCCTGCGCGTCCAGAGGCGAGGGCTGCACCACCACCGGCTGGACCACTAGGTCGAGTGTTTCCACCGACTGGGCCAAGCCCTGGAGGGCACCGCCCAGGTAGTCCTGGAAGCCCTTCACGCGTCGGGCGATCGCATCGGATTGCCCGGCGAAGCTGGCGGCCATCTCCGTTTCCAGCTGCTGTTTGCGTTGCGTTAGGGCCTCGATCTCCTGTTGCAGAGCGTCGCGTCGCTCCTGGAGTTCGGTGAGGGCCAGTTGGATCAGGGGATCGTGGCCCTGGGGTTGAGGGTCTAGCTCCTGGGTGGCCGGGTCTTGTGGCGTCAGATCGGTGTCGTCAGGCATGGCGCACTTGTCCTTTCACTATTCCAGCTGATCGCCGACTATCTGGCACGGTCGGCACGTCTTCGTGTTGGTTTGGTTTCTTTTGCGTAACGTGAGCGTGTTTAATCAGCTGTCTCTCGGGGCTTCGGTGTTTCCAGGGCCCCCACCCGCTGCACCAGCTGCTCGCGTAGTTCCGCTGGGTTAAACAGGATTGGTAGAAAGTGGATGCTGTTCACTTCGCGGAAGTACAGCAGCCCCGGCAACCAGGCTGCAAACAAGCGCCAGCTCTGCCACTCCGTGTAGGGAAAGCGACGCAGTTCGTTCTGTCCCCGCCACACCACCAGCATGTCGGCCGTGAACTCCAGGCGCAGGCTGTAGGTCTGCACAAGCAAAAACAGGCCAAACAGCCCTACCACCAGGGTGGGCCACGGGCGAAGTGGCAGGGGCAACAGCGTGGCGCTGAGCATGATGATCAGCAGCGGCAGCCGCGGACTCGGAGAGATGCTCACCGGATCTTTGCCGGTGGTCGCTGGCGCTGGGGGAGTGTCGCTCATGGAATGTGGAGCCTCAGCCGAAGAGAAGTTGGGTGAGCACGGTATCCATCAGAGCCACAGTCACCAGAATCATCACCACGGCTCCGGTGGTGCTGGTGCCCACCTCCTTCGGGCCGCCCGCTGTGGTCATGCCCCAGCCGCAGGAGAGGACGGCGATCTGTAGGCCGAACACCAGAGCCTTGATCAGCATGAACGGAATGTCATCGGGCATCAGCCAGCTGCGCACCGACGACCAGAACACCTGCGGAGGAATCATGTACAGCTCGGTGCTGCTCCACTGGGCGCTCCAGATGGCCACACCGAAGAACAGAAGGCACTGCACCGGTGCCATGACCACCATGGCGATCAAACGCGGTACCACCAGATACTCCACCGGGTCGGTGCGCAGCATCGTGATCGCATCGATCTGCTCGGTCACCTTCATGGTGCCGAGCTGGGCGGCATAGGCCGTAGCTACCTTGCCCGTGAGCAGGGTGGCGGTGAGCAGCGGCGCGATCTCACGTGCCAGTCCCACCGCCAGCACGCCGCCAACCGTGGCACTGGCGCCCATGCTGCTCAGCTCCTTGGTCACCTGGATGTTGAACACCGTGCCCGCTGCCAGGGAGGTGATGATCACGATCAGGAAGCTTCCCGGTCCTGCCTCCTGTAGTTGATCCAGAAGGTCGACGGTATTAATGCGACCCCGGACGGTGGCGGTCACTGCCTGCCCGCCGATGATCAGGCTGCTCCCAAGCCTGTTCAACCAGCGGGGGGATTTAAAACGAAGCCGGAGCGGGGGGAAGGTCATGCACGTTGCAGGTGAGCGCCGCGGTCGGGCCAGCTTCGCATCACCAAGAGGCCGAACATCACAAGGATGGCGGGAATCAGGCCCATGCTCATGCGAATGGCCAGCAATGCCATGGCCGGCTGTTCGATGAAATCCATGGCCCCACTGCAGGCCTCGCTGGAGATGTAGCCAGTGAGAGACAGCAAGACGCCGAACACGCTCATGCTCACGCCGATAATCAGCTTCTGGCCGAACACCATCCAGGCGGTGTAGAGGCCTGCGGGGTGGGTTGGATCGGCATCGATCGCGTCCGGCAGAAGCGACCAGGGAATCAGGTAGGCGGTGGAGGCTCCAAGCCCCACCAGCATGATCAGGCCGATCAGGGGAATCAGTTCAGCACCGCTTCCGCCGTGCTGCAGCGGTGGGAACGCCATCGACAGCAGACAGGCCAGGATCCAGAGACTTCCGCCCCAGCGCAGCGCTATCAAACGGCCTTTGCGGTTCGACAGCAGGCTCCAGATCTGTAGGCCCGCCAGGGCGCTTAGCTGAAACGGCAGCAGGATCCAGGTGGACAGATTCGGGGGCACGTGCACCACCTGCACCAGCCAGATCAAGGCCACCACCTGCATCAACTGCAGGCCAAACCAAAGCAACAGATACAGCCCCAGAACCATCAAGAAGCGGGGGTTGGAACGGATCCTCTTGAATTGCTCCAGGGGTGGTTCGCTCTGGTTGCTGGGTCGTTGGGCCCGCTTGGCAAACGGGGCCAGACCCCAACAGCAGGCCAGGGTGGCCACGGCGGCGATGGTGCCGGTGATCCGGCCCATGCGCAGGTAGCCCTCGGCGCCATCGCTCAGCACCAGCGAGGCCACAATCAAGCCGCTCAGTCCGGCCAGGATCGACCCCGTGAAGCGCGCGGCATTCAGGCGAGTGCGGATAGAGGTGTCGGGGGTGAGTTCGGTGGAGAGGGCCGCATAGGGCAGATTCACGCTGGTGTAGGCGCTCATCAGCAGGATCGCCATCACCACGTAGTAGAGCGTGCGCTGGGTCAAGTCCCCCTCCGGAACCCACCACATCGCGGCCAAGCTGATTCCCAGGGGCAACGCCGCTCCCAGCATCCAGGGGATGCGTGGTCCCCAGCGGCTTTGGGTGTGGTCGCTCATCCAGCCGATCAAGGGATCGTTGATCGCATCCCACACCTTGATCACAGTGAGCAGCGAGCCGGCAATGAACGCAGGCAGCCCTGCCGCGCAGGTGAAGAATGGGAAGAGATAGAAGCCGAGCTGAGTCGCGGCCAGTCCGGTGCCCGCATCTCCCATCCCGTAGGCGAGCATCAGGCGTTGTCGGGATCCTCCGGGAACGGTGGTCTTGTTCATCAAGCCAGGGGAGGGGGCAGGCGGACCGTCATAATGGTTGAGCATGCATCCAGGAACACCATCCACTTCGGGTGGCCAGTTCGGATGTATTAATGCGGGCGTAGTTTAGTGGTAAAACCTCAGCCTTCCAAGCTGATGATGCGGGTTCGATTCCCGCCGCCCGCTTTGAAACACCTCATTGAATTCACAGCATCGCTGTTTACCAGAGGTATTGCTTCCCTTTGATTAGAGCCTGAGGCTGTTTGCATACTCTCCGGCCACCATCACCACAAGGCTCCTGGCCTCCAGCGGTACTCCCGGTGGTGTCCAGGGTTCTGGATGGGCCGGTAGGTCCTGCCCTGGAGGCAGTGCCGTATCGATCAGGCGATGCCACGGTGTGGTGGCCTCTGGCAGGTCGAAGTGCATCGCCTTGAAGTAGGCGTTGAGCCCTGCCCAAAGCACCGCTCCCTGGTTGCCCTTGTGCACACTCAGCGCCAGGCAGTGCGACCAGCTGGCCCAGTCGGGCTTGCCAAGTTCCACGCCATGCCACTGACGCCAGTAGCCATCAGTGTCGCTGCTGAACCGCTGCGGCTTTTCGCTGTGGCCCACTAGGGGGTTGAACAGATCAGCGAGTTGACGGCGTACGACGAGCAGTCGCTTCACATAGGTGAGCAACTCCATGTCGCAGTGATCATCTGACCAGATCATCCAGCTCAGCGGAGTGTCCTGACACCAGGTGTTGTTGTTGCCTCCCTGGCTGCGACCCACTTCATCCCCCATCAAGAGCATCGGCACACCGCGGGCCAGCAGCAGGGTGCTGAGCATGTTGCGCTGCTGGCGGCGGCGCAGAGCCGTCACCGCATGGTCGGTGGTCGGTCCTTCCACACCGTGGTTCCAACTGATGTTGTGGTTTTCGCCATCGCGGTTGTCCTCGCCGTTCGCGAGGTTGTGTTTGCCGTTGAAGCTCACCAGATCCATCAGGGTGAACCCGTCGTGAGCGGTCAGCAGATTCACCGAACGACCCAGGTTCACTGGCTTGCCCTCATAAAGGTCCGGGCTGCCACGCAGTCGCTGCCCCATGGCCCAGGTGCTGTCTTCGTCTCCTTTCCAGAAGCCGCGCAGGGCGTCGCGGAACCGCCCGTTCCAGGTGCCGATGCGCTGGGCCGGAAAGTCGTTGAGCCGGTAAAGCCCGCCGCAGTCCCAGGGCTCACTCACCATCTTCAGATCGCTGAGGAGGGGGTCGGCCTCCATCGCTTCCAGCAGTGGTGGCTGCTCGAGGGGTTTGAGTCCTTCCCCCCGGCTCAGCTCGATTCCTAAGTCGAAACGGAAGCCATCCACCCCCAGTTCGATAGCCCAGCAACGGAGCGACTCCAGAATCAGGGCGCGGGTGAGGGGCTGATGGGCCGCGATCGAGTTGCCGCAGCCGCTGACATCGAGATAATCGCCTTTGCTGGTTTGGTGGTAATAGATCTGATCGCCCAAACCCCGCCAGCTCAGGGTGGGGCCATTGCGGTTGCCTTCGGTGGTGTGGTTGTAAACCACATCAAGTAGAACCTCGAGGCCGGCGTCGTGGCAGGCGGCGACCAGCTCCCGCATCTGCTTGCGGGCCTCAAGAGGGTCGCCCCCGCAGATGTAGCCCTGATGCGGAGTGAACCAGCTCAGGGGGCTGTAACCCCAAGCGTTATCGCGTCCAGGAGGAGCATCGTCCGGATCGAATGCCTGCACTGGCAGTAACTCGATCGTGGTCACACCAAGGTCCTTGAGATAAGGAATCTTGTCGATCACGCCCAGAAGGGTGCCGCGTCGTTCCGGCGCGACTCCGCTGTCGCTGCGGCGGGTGAAGCCACCCACGTGCATCTCGTAGATCACCGTCTGCTGCCAGTCGTGGCGTGGCCTCGGGTGGGCATCGAAGTCGAACGCATCGCGTTCGCACACCACACCCTTTAAGCAGCAGTCCGTGTTCGGCGAGGCTCCAGTCGCCATCTCTCGCTGGTAAACCGACCAACCATCGATCCCCCGGGCGCATGGATCCAGAAGAACTTTGGCCGGCCGGAAGCCGTGACCTCCCGGTGCGAGTGGTCCGAATACCCGGTAGCCGTAAAGGCAGCCGGCCTTCAGGCCTTCTACCTCCGCATGCCAGTAGTCGCCCGATCGATGGGTGTGTACATCTAGATCGATGATCCGATCAGGGCTTGGGGCGTCTCCACTGCTGAAGATCAGCAACTCCACTCGGTTGGCCTGGGGAGCTGCCACCGAAAAGTTCACCCCCCTTGGGGTGATGGTGCTGCCCAGTGGCCAAGGTCTGCCTCTCAGGATTGCGCTCACGGAACCGCCCGCCGGCCGCAGGACGCACTGGTTTCAAAGTAGTGGTAACTCCGGGGAAGCACCGTGACTGTGTTGACGTCCGCCCTTGAACCTGGTCGCCCACCGCAGCGCATCCGGCCTGATCTCTGGTTGTTCCCTCCCAATCGCGACTGCCTGGGTGGCTCCTCCTGGTGGCTGGACGTGTCTCCTGAGCCAGTGCTGATCGACTGCCCCCCACTCACCGAGGCCACGCTCACGGCTTTGCAAGACCTTGCAGAAGGCCGTCAAGCCCGCATCCTGCTGACCAGCCGAGAAGGACATGGCCGCCTGCGCCGCCTGCAGGAACGCCTCGGTTGGCCGGTGCTTGTTCAGGAGCAGGAGGCCTACCTCCTGCCTGGGGTACAGAACCTCACAACCTTCGGAGACACCATGTCCACCGCGTCGGGGCTGCACCTGCTCTGGACTCCGGGGCCGACTCCGGGCCATGCCGTTGTGTATGCACCACCCCCGGTGAATGTGCTCTTCTGCGGACGCTTGCTGGTGCCTGTTGCCGTCGACTGCCTAGCCCCGCTGCAGCACAGACGCACTTTCCATTGGCCCAGGCAGCAGCGCAGCCTGCGCTGTCTTCGCGAGTGGCTTCCTTCAGAAGCTTCTCCAGCACTGGCGTCTGGGGCTGGGCTCGGGGCCCTGCGCGGGGGGCGTCTGGCTCCGTTCAGCAGCTGGGTTCCCGTTGCATCGGGTACAGAACCTCAAACCTGAATTGTTGGAATTTTCAGGGGAAGCATTGCGGCGCGGTGTTTTTCGGTTGCCGCGCCGCTCGGACCTCCATACGATTAGCGCGCTCAGGGAAGCCGTGCGGATGTCGATCTCCGCATCATCGATCCAATTGCTTCCGCAACTTTCCTCTCCTCCTCCCTCATGAACAAAGCCGATCTCGTCAACCTTGTTGCTGCCCGGACAGAGCTCACCAAAACCGATGTATCCCTGGTGGTTGATGCAGCGATTGAAACGATCATCGACTCCGTCGTGGAAGGCAAAAAAGTGTCGATCCTTGGTTTCGGTTCCTTTGAGCCTCGTGAGCGCTCCGCCCGTCAGGGCCTGAATCCCAAGACCGGCGAAAAGATCAAGATTCCCGCGAAGCGAGTTCCTGCTTTCACCGCCGGCAAGATGTTCAAAGACCGCGTTCAGGGCTGATCAGGTCCTAACTGATGGCATGACGTGGTCCTGCGGGACTACTGACTGGTTGTGATGTCTCCGGATCACCTTGAGGCCCTGTTGAATCAGGGCCAGCGGCTCCGGAAACAAAGGGTTTGCGGGCGTTTCGCTCCCACTCCCTCCGGTCCTTTGCATCTTGGAAATCTGCGCACAGCGCTGTTGTCCTGGTTGCAGGTTCGCCTGAAACGAGGGCAGTGGTTACTAAGAATTGATGACCTTGATCCGCCGCGTGTCCGCCCAGGAGCGACGGATTCCGCCCTCGATGACCTCCGGTGGCTTGGCCTCCACTGGGATGGTGATGTGATCTTTCAGAGCCAACGACTGGGGATTTACAGCTCCTTTCTGTCGGCTATGCGAAGGGAGGGTCTGTTGTATGCCTGCCGCTGCACCCGCAAGCAATTAGCGGGGATTGATATCTATCCAGGCACCTGCCGTCAGCGCGCGCTCGGTTGGGGGATTGAAGGTGGACGCCTTCCATCCTGGAGGCTCATGGTGCCTGACTCCTTCGCGTCATCCTGCGGTGATCCGGTGGTGCGCCGTGCGGATGGTTTTGTGGCTTATCACCTGGCCACGGTGGTGGATGAACTCACCCTTGGCATTACGGATGTGGTGCGCGGAGACGATCTGGTCTCTGCCTGTTCGGCGCATCAGGCTGTGGCCGCAGTGCTGGGTCAGCCATCGCCCACTTACCACCATGTGCCCCTGCTCCTGACGGATGGCGGGTTGAAACTGTCCAAGCGAGACCAGGCCAGTGGTGCAGCTCCCCTGAGAGCCCTTGGCTGGGAACCGGAACAGCTGGTGGGTCATCTGGCCGCATCCCTGGATTTGGTCCCCTCAGGAACTTGTGTGTCAGCGGTTGACCTGCTCGAGAGCCTGCGGATGCGGCCACGCGTTTTTTGGGGTCTGCTCCAGCAGGTCGCTGGTTCTTAAGAAAAGCTTCGGGATCGGCGGGGGCTGTTGCCCCCACACTGATCTCAACATTCATTCGTGCTTATGGCTATCTGCTCCAATTGCGGAGGAAGCGGAATTCAACGCGTCAATGATCAGCAATTCCGCACCTGCCTTGTTTGCCTTGGTCATGGGGTTGTGGAGACCGAAAATTCATTGACTCAGTCCCAACCTGAATCATCCTCGCCATCGGCCATCAACGCAGTTGCTTCTTCCGTTGCTGCCAGATAAAGAAGGTTGCCGTGGCCACCACGGCCAGCAGGGGAACGCTGGTGAAGAGCAGCAGGGCGACAGCAGTCCAGTCGGTGTACATCAGTTCAGCGATGAATCTGAGGCATTCTCTCAGGAGAATGAACATCTCTGCTTCCGACCGGTGGATGAAAGGCTTGATTGGGCTGGCATTTGGGAGTCAACTCCTGATGATCCCTGCCATGGCCAGTGCGCTTGATGGCATTAAGCCTGATCTCATCGCCTGCTTCACAACAGGGGTTGCCAGTCGTTGTGCCCGTGCCCTGGATCTCACCGAGCGCTTGCAGCGTCGGGCTGCCAACAGTGAGCGCTACCCCTGTCAGACCCAGTTGCTCGGTCTTCAGGCGGAGGTGGTGATGGTGCAGCTCTCTGAGGGGCGAGGCGAACAGGCCCTAGAGACCCTGCAGGCCAGTGATCGCGTCTGTCAGGGCCTGTGATCGGCATTTCGATGCCAGTACCGGCAGACTGAGCGTCCTGCTGATAACAGTTATGAAGGCGATTGTGAGGTCCATCTCCACGACGGCCCTCTGGGCAGTTTTGATCCAGTTGGCAAATCCTGCTAACGCCCAAATTCGCTTCGACGATTGCCAGCCTGCTGCGGGGGGAGGGATCACCTGCAACACCGTGCCCTACGGAAATACCAGGGCCAACATGATTGATGGTGAGTATGGATTGCTTGATCAAGCCAGTCCTGGCTGGGCTGAATACAATCCCTACGAGGGTTATGACGACATGTTGGGTGGCAATCAGACCTGATGGTGATTGAAATTAGTCAAAAACATGTCCATGGTGATAGCGCTCATCCCGGCCGGCAGCCTCAGTGAGGCTCGCGACATTTTTGCGTGTGAAGAATCCTTCAAAACCATGGCACCGCTCCACATACTCAGTGATCAGAACTGAATACTCAGAGTGTTTTGAGAAGATCTGCTTGAGATCCGGCTGATCTCCACACTCTCCAATCACCTTGGCTAGAAACGAAATACCGTGGGTGCGTAATTGTGCAACCACGAAGTCGACATTTTTTTGTTCATTGTTGTGGTCACCATCGGTCACTTCATAGGCAATGTGATGCATGCGGCGGCCAAAGTTGCGAACAAAGTCTTCGGTGGGCATTGGCAGGTTTTCGAATGAATTCACAAAGGATGGTGTGTTGTTGGCCGTGAACACTTTGGCTGGTGAGCACTTGTCATCTTTCACTGCTGGGTGCCGGGTGACATTGGTTGAGGAGTTCATCTCTTCAATGTTGTAAGCGCCCCAGAAGTAGTAGTTCGAGAGGGTCAGGAATTCGAGAATGGCGTCTTCACGCTCTCCTGCCAACACGCGGGTGGCCATGTGATCCACGCCCTCGATCAGGTGACTGATCCCCAGCGCATCGCCCAGTTCCTCCTGCTCTTTGAGACGTTTCTGCTCTGGACCTGTGAGTTGAAAGGGTTGTCCCAGCTCCCACTCATCAGGATCCTCGAATGGCCTCTGGCTGTAGCCGACACGATTGTGGGTGAAATCGGAAGGCACGCTGAAATGCAATGCCTCCAGTGCATACAAACTGTTGGTGCATTCGCCTGGATCGTTGAAGCGGATGTTGCAGCTTTCCAGCAGCTCCTGGGTGCATTGCAGATCGCTGGTGTGGAACACTTCACCCACATAACGGGCATTGGGTTTACGCCGTGCCAGCGGATACATCATGTTGAGTTGCTTGATCTCGTCCTCATAGGACGCAGCCAATGGCTCCATCACGATCAGACGAGGGAAGGTTGGCTTGGAGCCGAGAACAAAGATCCGATGCGTGGCGCTGATGTAACTGCCGATCAGTCGATAGGGCGTCATCACGGCCAACTCACTGAGGTAAGGCAAGCCGTCCGCCGTTTCCACATGCACAATCAGTGCCCTAATGTTGCCGAGCAGCTGATCGAGTCCCAGCCTCAGGCGACGTTCATAGATTTTCAGGCGGTATTCCTCAAAGAACTCTGAGTTGCGTTTGTCCCCCTGGGGGGTCTGTTTCAGCAGATCAATGCCCATTGTGGTCTTGCCGTTGTTACCGACTTAGCAGAGCCAGATGCTGATCGTCTGGACTCTTGGCGACGATTCGATCAGCATGGGTTGGATTCGTTTCTTGCGCATGGCCCAGGATCCAAATGCCACCAGCTCCCGTGAGCGCAATGTCCTGATGGTTTTGCTTTCGCCCTGGGCGTTGGGTCTGTGGCCGTGCCACCGATGAGGGAAGTGTTTTTGACGGATTTTCGGCGCCAGTGGGGACAAAACGGGCAAGTGTTTGAAACACCATTGCTCTCCGTGGCTTCGCGTGCTGATGCCTTGATCTAATTACGACCGATTCCATGCCATCAAAACCTAAAAATCGTGTTGGGGAGGTGTACGGCAAGCTCACGGTCGTGCGGATTTCCGAGCGGCGTACCAAAAGCGGCAACGCGTTTTGGTGGTGTCGATGTGACTGCGGCCGTGAGCGGGAGGTTCCAGGAGACAAGCTCTCCCATAACACCAGCCGAAAGAAACCCGTGGTGAGTGCGTGCCTGCAGTGTTCAAGGGAGTTGCAGATCGAGGCCGTGACGATCAAAAATGATCGTGACGAAGTGCGCCGCCGCGAAGAGGCGCAGTCCAACCGACGTCAGCTGCAGGGTCAGGTGCCCGATAGCTGGCTTCGCTTGCCATTAACGGATGCTCATGCAAGGGAACTCGGGCAGGTGCTGTTTTTCCGCGGAACCCGTTGCCTGCGAAATCATTTGGCACCGTACAGGATTAACGGGGGATGTCTGGCTTGTGCAGGGCAAAAACCCTCGGCCTGATCTCAAAGTTCAGAATCATTGGTCATGAGTGTCTCTGTTGTTTGCATCCTTCCAGTCAATCCATTCAAATTGTGGGTGAGAAGAAACCTAATTGCCTAGGTTGACGATTTAGGATTGCATTGGTCTTGTTGATGCCTTCTCGGCCAATTGAAGGGAGTATGGCCTTCGGTATGCAGCGCTTGACGGTGGGGCGGTGCTTCAGCCATTGCTGCATGCTCGAACTCAGCGCTCCCAGCTTTTGCCATTTGAGCTGGCTTTGTCGATCATGATCCCACGTTGATTCAGTCGACTCTGGGGCACTCGGATATTGGCGCGACGAAGCATCTGGAATTATGAATGAATCATTTGAATGGATAGAAGTGAACGCCTTCCTACTCGCAGAAGAGGATTAACCTGCCATGTTTTTTCTAAAGCGCTCTCGCCATTGATTCCACTGGATCGATTCGGGAAACTGGCGGATCAGAGCTTCTGTTTCTTCCATTAATTGTTGGAAGGATTGTTTCATGTCCATCGGAACTGTTGCAATCGGTGGCGCATAGGTTTGTGTGTAGGCGAAAAATTCAATCGGATTATTTTCTGGATCAGTGAAATAGACAGACCAGCTCCCGCCATGGTTCATGGCTATGAGGTCGTCGTTAGGGGCGATAGATTGAATTGTTGAGAAATTTTCATGTAGATCTTGAGGGCTTGAGACTTCAAAGGAGATTTGATTGAACTGGGTTGGTAGATGATTTTTCCTTCCTGTTGCCAAGACAAGTTGATGGTGTTCGTGGGGGTCTTTGCTTAAAAATAACATTCTTGATCCTTGGAACTCCCAGGAATCTGTGATGAAAAATCCCAGCTTATCAACGTAAAATTCTTTCATGAGATCGAGGTCGTGTACGTAAAAGCCAAAATGTGAAGGTTGTGCCGACGCAAGAAAAGAAGGCATGGATTGTGCTTCGTGTTGCTGCCATTTGAACCTTGTTGGGCGATGATGGCAATCCGATTGTTCTTATCTCTTTTACGCATCTGAGCCTGAGCCTCTGACTCAAGTGGTCAGAGCGAAAGCAAAAGTCGTGAGACCTTGGTGCGCTGTAGGCAGAAGTCGCATCATCCCAATGCAAGGTCGTTAAGTCTGGGGTGACCATTCCCCAGTCGCGCAATGCGCCAGGCATTGGAATGGTAAAAATCATGAAGCGGCGATTGACATGCACTTAATCCGTTGCTGTGCGCTGACGCCTGAGACCACTCAGTACGCTCTGATTGTTGTGATTGCCCTTGTGGAAGCCGAACGGGCGAAGGTCACTGCTGTTGATAGAGAGGCTTGTGATCTTGGTGACCATGCTTTGGAGGTTTTGTCGCCCGAGTACCGTTGACCCCTGCCTAGGGAGCTGGAACGGATCAGACCTCTCAACCCCTCTTGGATGCCTTGGATCACCTCTGCTTGCAGGTTGAGGACGACCCAGAGCTACAGCGTCATTTTTATCTCGCCAACACTCCAGAGCAGATTGTGGGTCTGTCGCTGGATTTGGGCATCCTGATCGAGGCTGAAGACTTCCGAGCCTTGCTCAGAAGCGGTAGTACGGAGCGTTGGTACGTGCGTGGTGGTGACCAAACCAACCCCATTACCCATTTGAAACGGGTGTTTCGCGTTTGAATCCTTGAGCCCAGGTGCTCGTTCCGGTCAACGAAGGCCTCGTCACCCACGTGTTGCCATTAGCCGCGACGTGACTTGTAGCGTTGGAGGATGCGCGATTCGGCAGGTTTTGCCACGTTGAAGTTACCGAGGCAATAACCGATGAATTTCACTGTGATCATTGTGGATGGAGCAGCAATCCATCCCGTTACTAGCCTCGAAGCCGAAACGGTTGAGGCTGCGTGGGAAGAAGCTCAGTCCCTCTATCCATTTGCTGACCTTGCCTTGGTCGCTGATCAGGATGATTGAGATCCCCCAGATGGGGGAGGCAGACGGCTGAAATCGGGCAAATCAATGGCTTCGTTGGGGGAGTTGGTCCGCAGCAGAAATGGCGATGCTGAAGAGGTCCAGGAGGGATGACCTCCACAACACACTTTTACTTAATGACCAACATCAACAACAGCGCGGTCACAACATCTGCCCTGATGCAGGCTGCCTCTTTGGTTGTTTTGGCTGTTGCTCCTCTTGCCGTTGGGGTCGGAATCGCCGCAATCAATGTCCCTGATGCTGAAGCGCGAGTCACCTGTCGTCCAATCGGGACTGCTTCCTACTGCCGCTGATGCAGAGCCAGTCTGTCAGGAGGCCTGATGCCATTGTCGCGGGAGAACTCGGCAGGCTGAAAGCCATACAAAACCCGCAAGGGAAAAGCAGGGGGCGTGGTTGTCGCTATCGATCTCCCGACACAACATTGTCTCCCCGTCTTAAAGGCGGGCTTTTCTTATATGCCAGCTTTGATGGCTTTAATGACTGCCTGTGTTCTGTCTTTAACACCCATCTTTCCGATGATGGAACTGACGTGAGTTTTCACTGTCTCTGCACTCACAAAGAGGGTGTCAGCAATTTCCTTATTGGTCATCCCGCAGGAGAGCACTTTCAGTACTTCTATCTCTCGCTCAGACAGTTCAGGCAAGACCTCTATGCGCTCGTAGCCCGCAGCAGTCTGAACGTCTTGTGGATAGTAGTTTCCGCCTTCAGCAATGGCTGAAAGTGAACGGATGAAGTCACCATCGATCCCTTTCCCCAAGGAGCTGATGAAGATCACGCCTTCAGCAAATGCATCAAGGGCTTCCCGCACGACTGCCTGTGTTTCCCGATGGAGGAACACCAGGGTTCTGGTTTCTGGGCTGAACTCCTTGACGTGTCTGGCAAGGCTGAGGCCATAGCCCTGCCCTAGGTTTTCCGTCACGAACAGAAGGTCAGGGGATCTCTTCCGACATGCATCCGCTGCCTCTTCCTGTGTGGTGTACGCCCCTATCAAGGAGTCACTGATGACAGGCACCAAGCTGAAGGAGGCAAGAGTCAGGAGGTCGCCCATGCAAGCCACCGCGGTCTTGCCGGCGAGGAGAGACTTGCCCTGATCCAAGGCCGATCGGATCTGTTCAGAGCGAAGCGGAAACTCCATACCAGGTCTTGTGGCTCCCCCATTGTGACCAGTGAAATGACATCAGGACACCACTTTTGGGTGATTTGGGAGAAGGGGTAAAGCAGCGATGGTGAAGAGGTCCAGGAGGGCGACCTCCTCAACCCACTTCAAACAAATGACCAACATCAACACCACCGCCAACACCAAGAAAACCGGCATCAAGCAAGCCGCTTCTCTCGTCGCAATGGCAGTAGGTCCTTTGGCAATCGTGATGGGAGTTGTGGCAATGAACGTTCCTGCTGCTGATGCGAGAGTCACCTGCCGTCAAATTGGCAATGCTGTTTACTGCCGCTGAAACAGCTTCAAGCCACTGTCGGGATGCCTGATGCCTGATGCCTGAGGGCTGAGAGCCATACAAAACCCGCAAGGGAAAAGCAGGGGGTGCTGTGTTGTCGCTATCGATCTCCCGACAAAACATTCAGCCCTGTAAGCAATGGTGGGGTTTTTATTGCAGCGGGTCATGCTTTTGGCAGTTGCCCCAAACCAATGCCCCTCGACATGCAGATGCCCCTTGCGCTGCTTCAGGACATGCTCCTAGCGCTTCGTGCCATCGCCCCTGATGTCTTCAAGGCTTGGCTGCCTCTAGGAATCGAGCTCCTTGGAGAGCCTGCTTTCATTGAGCTGATGGTTGGCTAGATCAACCCAATCTTCACGACTGACAAAGCAGACAGGCTGGTCGGTTCGCACCTAGGAGTGAGCCTCTAACCCTAGTTTTTGCAATGTTTCTGCACCCAAGTGACCAAGATCATTGGCAGCTTTGACGCAGGTCGTCAACCGGACCGGCAAGGCCCGAGAGATGGTGTGCTCAAAGGTCGCCAGCATTAAACGAAGAATCAACAAACAATTCAACGACCAAACTTGCCTAATCGAATTTTACCCAGGACTCGGCCTTGCTGGCTTCATCGAAAAGCCAGTGACTGAAGGGGGGAAGATTGGAAGACCCTGGGAAGTAGATTGTCGATATCAATCACTTTGCAAAACGTAAATTCATTTTTCATGAATTACCGTTAGGCGTAGTATATATTCAACAACAGCAGTTGCCGTGTCAAATGCAGGATATTTATTACACTTACCTTCCAAGAGACCAAGGCCAGGGTGTTAATCTTGTCGAAGGAAAGGATGTTTTCTTTGAAGACTCTGGTCTAGGGGCATTCCTTCGATACTCGTCATACAATGGAGAAATAATTTCTGCGCTCGCGCATCAACTAGTCAAATCAGAAACAATTAAAAAAATATTATTTGTGCGAACGCCTTCTACCGGTGGATGGATTGAGCAACTTGAATTCGGCAACGCTGTAGATGTTGATCGAGAATATTACTTTGATCAGCGGCAGCGTGCATCTAAGATCAGCAGCCAAACCAATTTCAATAGGCGTCAACACTTTGAGCTTGCAATGCAAAATAAAATACAATCCGGCTTGGCTTACGATTTAATAGTTATTGATGGATACCATGACTACCATGTAAGCCTCAAAGATTTTGAGCTCTGTTTCAATTGCCTTGCTCAGGACGGAATACTTTTAAGTCATGACTGTGCTCCAGCGTCCCCTGAAATGGCTGAGCCAATATTTAAGCCTGGCGCATGGTGTGGATGTACGTATGCAAGCCTAATTACTTATGCAGCCTCTAATCCTGATATTGCCTTGACTATCTTCGATACAGATACCGGAATTGGTATCGCAAGAAGGCATTGTTCAAAACTAAGAACTAATTGGCTTAGAAATCCAAAACGCCCAGATGCAGGCATCCAATCAGAGTTTCTTTCTCTTGTCAGTGCATCTGAATTCAAAAAGGCATACACTTACTTCAGAGCTAATGCATCAGCGTTGGCCGACTTCAAATCGATTTGGTTAAAAAGCTAAACTAGCTTGAAAGTAATATTGAAACCGTTGTGATTCCCGAGAGTCTGTTGCAACTTCTGCTTGAAAAAATGAGAGACAGGCTGGTCGGTTGGCACTAGGGGTAAGCCTCTAACCCCAGTTATTGCAATGTTTCTGATTCGAAGTGATCAAGATCACAGGCAGCTTTGACACAGGTCATCAAGTGGACCAGTCATTCCGGAGATGGTGTGTCCATCGAAGGGAGCAATCCCAACGACACAAACCACTCACGCTGCATCACCATGGCATACGAACACACGCTGACCGAAGCAAAATTTGTCAGCTTTTTTCAGCAATTATTTGGCGCAGAGAAAGGTGTCTATGACGCTGACTATTTTCGTCAAATCAATGAAAAAGACAAGCCCTACCAAAAAGATACCCTCGTCATTGATGAAAAGCAAGATATCAATGGAAGCATCTCCTGGGACATGCAATCAGGTGAATTTAATCAAACCCAGAGGTTTCGCGGTAATCAACATGTTGACGAAATGAAGCTGATTAATTTCGAGAATCTAGATGGAAGTACTGCAGACAGAATCGACTTCAATATTTTCGGAACCAATGATGACAACATCATCACCACCTCAGATGGCGATGATCAAATCAATGCAAGAGGCGGCCATAACATCATTCGGACCGGTGGCGGTGAAGACATCATCACAGGCGGTGTCGGAGTTGACGTGGTCACCGGTGGCGATGGAAGAGATACTTTCATCACCCAAGCAGGGAGCGGCCTAATGTTCATCGAAGACTTCACGCAAGGTGAAGATGTTCTGAGAATGGTTGAAGGAGTGGCAGATGGTGTTGATCCGATCATCAAAAACTATCGAGAGGCCTGGGGAGATATCCGCGATCACTTGATGTTTTCGGCAGGACTTGATCCCTGGCAATCGGAAGCCATTTACTTTGATCTTATTGACGACTTTAATGCAGCCTCTGTGATCTACAAGGACGGTGATCTGGTTGCTGTGATTGATGGAGTCAGCGCAGATCAGTTAATGATCAGTGCTGACATGAACGCAATCATCTGAGTCTTTTTAAAGAATCCTAGCAAAATCCGTCGCTACTGATGCAATTGCTAACGATGGCAAAATATCCGGGTGCATGCATGCTCTCTGATAACAAATTGTGGAAAAGAATGAATGTATAAACATTCACCCCGTCAGTAATGGCGGGGTTTTGTTGCTTGTGCAGCAGCAAGGTATCAGTCTTGCCATAGCTTGAATACAGAAGTGTTGGGAGGCCACCGATGGACTTTTTGACTGAGACCAATTACCACCAGGCATGGAGCAATCATGCTGACAGCAAACAGATGCATCAACACCATAGGAAAAGTCACTGAGCTGGATTTGGTGTTGTCGAACCCTTTCAATGCATGCGTCACGATATTTCAATCTCTGGAATAGATCTCGGTCAAAACTGCTGCGAGTACTCATGGAATTGAGTGAAAAATGCCACAGACAATGGTGTAGCAGATGGCGGCGGTGCTGGATCAAGCTGAAACGGACTTCTTGCTTCTGATGAGTTCCGGCTTGCCCGAGAAAGTGGCAGCGGCTTTCGGGATCCTGCTTCGGTTGCTGTTCTGCAGCTCGAAACGGCTTCAAGCGGGCATGGCGTTGGATCAGCACGTTGATGACTCAAAGGTGATGTGTCAGAGCAACGTGAGCACCAAACAGTGTTAGCGGCAGGTTGGCCAAGTCCTTTTGATGTGACCACCTTCAATGCCTTTCACCGCTTCAACGAGGAACGTGATGGCGCAGCTTGGTGTCCAAGACGCCAAGACGGCAATACGCTTCACTATCTCCGCAAATCACCCACCAGCAAACAGGCGGTGTGGGATCTGAATGCTGCTGTTCGCGCCTGGACTCAGGCCAAAAAATCAGTGAAGCCATTCAGTGATTGACCGCATCGATTCACGCGGAGCAGATTTACAAGCTGCACAATTTTCTGTGGATTGAGATCAACAAGGCCGTGTTGCCCGTCTGTGTCGACGAGAGGGCCAATAAGGCTCTGAACTCCCACTTGATCAGTTGGCGCAATGGCAGCGTCATCATTGATCTGTCGGTTGTCCGCGAGGTGCCGTGATCCTGGACATCATCGGTTTCTTTTGCTCGTTGGCCTTCTGGCGTTGGGGGCCTGGGCTTTGTGGAAGCTTTTCAGAGCACTCTGGGGGCTTACTTCCCGGCGTCCACCCAGCGAGCGCGATCAGCAGGCACTGGATTGGTGGACAAAGAAGCCCTAACCACCAATCGCTCGAGGAAAGCGCGGTCGCTGCTGTCATCGCGTCTACAGAGGCGTTTCTTGCGCAAGATGATCAAAGGTCCTACCCCCCGCAAAACTTTTGATTTATCTGTAGTATTTAATTATATTGCGCTGACTGCAGGCGAAGGTAGGTTATCAAGCCTATTTCATGAAGTTGAGTAAAAAGGTCGTGCGACGATGGCAATAACGTAACCCTCCTAAATATTGGATCTACAGATTCCCTTTAGATTCTTTGGTGCGTTGCTGGTGGGCTCTGCCCTTCTTCCAATGGCCAAAAATCCTAAAGAGTTTGCCTTGCTGGGAGGCACTTTCCTCCTTGGACTTGGAGCGCTTGAATTAGCGCTCAGAGTAGGGGGCTTTTAGCTACGCCCTTCTACTGCTTGCCAGGCATCCAGAACCTCAGGGAAATGCTGCTCAATGCATGCATCGCAGATTCCATGCGTGAAATTCAAATTTGATCTTTGAGAAAGATACTTGTCAAGATGCATCCAATTTCCGTCTTTATCCTTGGCCTTCCTGCAGTAAGAGCATGTTGAAATCATCCTATTGTTTTCAGTATGCGCGCAAAAAGATTCAATCAAATTGATCGATTTTTTTCGCAGCTCCAGAAACGAAACCACCTGCCTTGCGAGAGCTTTCATTACACCACATTCTTTATCGGTTAATTGGCGGGGTACTCGATCAATGACGCATAGTGTGCCCACTCTCAATGCCTCACTATTTTCAAGAGGAAAACCTGCATAAAGCCTTATCTTTGGGTCGCCACAAACAAGTGGATTGTCATGGAAACGATCATCCATCAGTGCGTCTGGAACAATGAGTGGGTCGGATGAATGAATTGCGTGGGCGCAAAAAGACCAATCTCTGGGCGTCTCTTCTATGTCAACCCCTACTTTTGACTTGAACCACTGTCTGTCAGTATCAACTAAGCTAAGAAGAGCAATTGGGGTTGAGCATACACTTGATGCAATTTTGGTAATGTCGTCATATGACTGCTCTGGTTTTGTACCAAGAATTTTGTACTCATTGAGAGCGCTTAGTCGCTGCGCTTCGTTTCCTGGATACGTTGCGGCAGGCAAAGCAATTCCTTCTATTTTTCAATGTTAGATCTAATTGAATGATGGTCAATCTAATAACATAAAAGTTATCTTGCCTGGCACTGAAGCAGGCAATGTGCATTTCTTAGCTTATAAGTTTGACGAGTTGGGGTTGGTGAATGACCAGCTGGAGGCAGTGATTGGCGTGAGCGGCGCAGCAAGCTCGTAAAGGGCATCTGATGGCCGACCTTCTCAGCACCCTGCCTTGCTCGCCTGGCTTCATGCCTGCGAGGTGACAGACCACATGGATGTTGTCTTCGCCCCAGAAGACGATCGGTGGGCTCACGTTCACAACGCTGTTGATTGCTTGCGCCACGCCTTCTCAATGGAGATTCCCGTTGCGGTTCGGGCTCCCTGCCTGTAGAAGGCAGGTGACGCCGATGTCTTCAAGAGTTGGCTTGCTTTTGGCGTTCAAGACCTGGATAGCGAGTCAGGGGAGGAGCTAATAGCGACAGGCTCGCGGGGTGCAGCCAATTTTTAAATCTTTAGCTCAGTGAGGGGAGTAAGGCGGTTGAAATCAGGAGCTACTTTATCGCTTGCAGACTGCGTCGCATTGATCTCAGGTCTCGCGACTTATTTCCTCTGCTCAACACAAACCGATTTCTTTATGGCAGAGTCACTAATATTGAGGCTTATAATTTGATTGAAGAGAAGAGTCTAGATATGTTAAGTCCAAGCAGCTTTACTTTTATCGACTCACAGGCTTTTTGGCTAAGTGGCACTCAAAGTCTTGTCATCTCCGATAGTGTCACTTCCATTGGTAGTAGTGCGTTTTTAGACGATCTATTGACAAGCGTTGTCATTGGCAATGGCGTCACTTCTATTGGCATCGATGCATTTAGAAACAATCAACTCACTAGCGTTGTCATCCCCGATAGCGTTATTTCCATTGGTGGCAATGCATTTTCAGACAATCTATTGACTAACGTTGTCATTGGCAATGGCGTCACTTCTATTGGCATCGATGCATTTAGAAATAATCAACTCACTAGCGTTGTCATCCCCGATAGCGTTACTTCCATTGGTGGCAATGCATTTTCAGACAATCTATTGACTAACGTTGTCATTGGCAATGGCGTCACTTCTATTGGCATCGATGCATTTAGAAATAATCAACTCACTAGCGTTGTCATCCCCGATAGCGTTACTTCCATTGGTGGCAATGCATTTTCAGACAATCTATTGACTAACGTTGTCATTGGCAATGGCGTCACTTCTATTGACTTCGATGCATTTAGAAATAATCAACTCACTAGCGTTGTTATCCCCGATAGCGTTGCTTCCATTGCTGGTAATGCATTTGCAGATAATCTATTGACAAGTGTTGTCATTGGCAATGGCGTCACTTCTATTGGCTTCGATGCATTTAGAAATAATCAACTCACTAGCGTTGTTATCCCCGATAGCGTTGCTTCCATTGGTGGCAATGCATTTGCAGGTAATCTATTGACAAGCGTTGTCATTGGCAATGGCGTCACTTCTATTGGCTTCGATGCATTTAGAAATAATCAACTCACTAGCGTTGTCATCCCCGATAGCGTTGCTTCCATTGCTGGCAATGCATTTTCAGACAATCTATTGACAAGCGCTGTCATTGGCAATGGCGTCACTTCTATTGGCTTGGATGCATTTAGAAATAATCAACTGTCTAGCCTTATCATCCCCGATAGCGTTACTCGAATTGGTGCTAGAGCATTTGCAAATAATCAGCTAACCAGAGTTGTCATCCCCGATAGCGTCACTATGGTTGCTGGTGATGCATTTGATCCCAGCGTAGAATTGATTTTTGGCGATGGCTTGATAGGTGATAATTTTGACAATGCTCTAATTGGTGGAGCTGCTAATGACTTTGTTTTCGGGAAGCTCGGAGATGACTTTATTGATGGTGGAGAAGGTAACGATACTGCTCAATTTACGGAGGCGAAGAATCGAGTTGACCTCCGCAATGCAGCGCTTCAGGTCACTGGTGATGGTGTTGATCAGTTGATTTCTATTGAAAATGTAAATGGGGGGGCTGGTAATGACAAAATCAAGGGTAATAGGTTTGCCAATATTCTTAATGGAGAAGATGGTAATGATAAATTAACTGGTCTTGGAGGTGGTGATGTTTTGTCTGGAGAGGGAGGTAATGACAAGTTGTTTGGTGGCAGCGGGGACGACAAATTATTTGGTGGAAATGGAAAAGATAAATTAAAAGGCGATAAAGGTATTGATCAACTTTGGGGTGGAGAAGGTAGGGACATCTTTGAAGTCACCACAGGCGATGGTTACGACATCATCGAAGACTTCACTGATAGAAAGGATCGTATCTTCTTAGGGGTAATTTCTTCAGATGTTGATCTTATTGTGCTCGGACGGGATATTCTCATTGTTCAGCAATTAGACGCACTGGCTCTTGTCAAAAATGGCGCTGGCAAACTTCAGTTGGAAGGTGAGTTTCTCATCTGATATTTAGTAAAATCACATGCTGCGCTCATCGCCACACCAACAATCGCGCAGAAGATGGAATCGTTGTGGAGTAAGCCCATGACCTGTACTCAATATATGAGTCGATCCTGCGGGCTGGAGTGCTGCCTGGCAAAAGCCGAGCAGTTTGCCTCTTTCGATATCAATGAGCCCCTATTCGCCGAGTTCTGCCCCTTGGTTCAGCGCTATGGAGAGATGGAGCTCATCCCACGTCCTGACGCCAAGTCGGAGTCCACTGGTTGCAGCGCTTCGTAGGATCTTTATCCTGCTGCAGCCGTCTCTGGCGCAGATTGCAGACAACCATGATTTAGCAGTGCTGATTCACTCCATAGGTGAATTGTTGACAGGTCATGTAGATACAGGATCCCCTAAAGCTCCTCAGATCCTTGTCCTCAAGAAAGTCCCAAACCCCCATAGAGGCCTATGGTTCCACATCTGTACAATTCATTCACTGGGTAGTAGTCAAGAAATCTCAACATCTAAATGGGGAAAGGGGCAATTGGCTGAAATCGGGTGGAGAAATCCCCCAGTTGGGGGAAGTGCATTCAGGCGAGAACAGCGAAGGTGAATACAGATGAAATAGCACTATGAGAGCGATGTCCCTGATGGCTGCCTTCGTTGGAATCGTGGTGATTACGGGTTGCATTGGTGGAACCCTAGCCGTGAGTGAACCGACACCGCAGATTGCCAACGAACGTGGCTCGCTTGATGCAGCAAACGACAAGCTGCGGAAAGCCTGTTTGACTGGTTCTTTTTTTGGAAGAGGGCTATTTGAACAGGGTGCTTGCCATCAATACCGCTAAGTGATCACTTTGGTTGACTTCAAGAGAACGAATTTGGGCCGTTTGGGGGATGCGCCTTCCCCACCCTTTGAGTGACGGGGGAATTGGGTAATCCGGCGGCCCCCAGTGAAATGTCCGCAGGATTACCCATTCCCCGTGTGCCGTTGGAGTATCAGGTTTGAACTGCACGATCTTCTGCTGGTCAGCAATGGCCAACTATGGTCTCCACTCGGATTAAGTCGGGTTGGATACCAAAATCAGCCAGCTACAGCGGAAATGCTGTACGGCGCTTCAGGCAAGCTTGTGGGCATTGGATCGAGCTTGCCTGAAGCCAATGCTTTGGCGCGGACGTACATCTGGCTTGATGTGGCACCAGCTGCTTCCATTGCCTTTGCGACGATGTCCCAGTTGCGAACTTCGGTAGACATTTGAGGCTGATTGAAGGAGTAGAAACTATCGCCAGCCAACTGACCTGGCCGTGATGGTGAAAACCGCCAAGGGACCGAACACACGAAACGTGAAAGTTCACCGCCTACGACCTGGCTTCTCCAGATGTTCGAATGGATTTGGTCGGTAACGGATCACTTTTCACCCAGTAGGTCGTTCCACGTCACTGATCTATCGCAACAGAGCGGCTTGAGAGGGCGCGGCTCTTTCGACTCAGGGCTGCACCCGCGTCGAGCATTTCGCTCGGCTTCAGGTTCGCATCCGCGATGGCCAGGGCCTGGGCTTCTGCTGCATCCATAACCCGGCGTTGCCGAACAGACCTGTCCATGATTTCTCCCTTGAATGTTTTGCGGGCCACCCATCAGGACTCGCAGGAGCGATGCGGCCAGCTACTCCCCCTAACGCCCCCTCTTAGTCTGCCGAGGGCTCCAGTGGTCAAGTTATTGGGACATCTCCCGAAGGAACAGCACAGGTGAGCGCGAGAATGCAGAGATGGATGTCGAACAGCTGGAACAGCTAGCCGCTGTGATCGTAACGGCAGGGCTAGTAGCAGGAAATTTCCTATTGTTCACTCCCTGGCGGGATGGTCAGGATCCGAGGCAACGACAACCTGAACGCTTAATACCTCAGAACGAATCGATTCATCGGCCTGGTACGCCAGGTATCTAGTTCACGTCGATGGGCAGACCCCTCGGATCGGATGGGGGAATTGAGCGTCAACCCCGCCGGTGCAGCTCTGATCGGAATTGGTCAGCACCTCGAGCTCCCTCCATAGCGAGCATCTGCTGCAGGCCCAAGCAACTCCACCGATCACCTTTTTGGGGAAGCCTGATGCCATGAAAGCGGGGATGAGAGCAATACAAGACCCGAAAGGGGAAAGCAGGGGGCGTTGTGGTGTCGCTATCGATCTCCCGACAAAACCTCACGGACACCACCCCGTCATCAATGGCGGGGTTTTTGTTGGTGGAACGCAAGACGTCCTTTTTTCACTCAGTCAGCAGTCCAAGCCACGCTACGGAGTGCTGACGTCGAGCAGTGCACTGATCCAGAAAGACCTTCAGACAGCCCCAGGAGTGTGGTCAGCGCGATAAGCCGGGCGTTTGAATGGGGCAGTGTTCGTGGGCCATCTGACGTAAGACAGCATCTGTTCCGTTTGTGTTGTGAGACTCTCTGTAGACAGCCAGTTGATTGTTTAATTCTTGGCAGCTCTTGCGTTTGAGATCCATTTGATCAGTCCGTGAACTGATCTAACCATGGCCATCGTTGAACAGCAGTTGAAGTATCAGATAGCACTTTTTGTCTCTCAATTTCGCTACGGGAAAACCTGCCCATCCTGCCAATGCGCATTTGCTCAGATGCGGCAAAGCCCCAACCAGCACCACATCCGCAAGGCACCCAGCACGGCTTGCGGCTTCAGGGCTACAAACGCCACGTGAAGGTGGCTTGATCATGATGTTCACGGAAGGGGTATTCCTTAAGCCAGTGACCCTGTCCACTGGAACAACTCTGAAGTTCCTTCAGCGCGGGAATGCTCTCTGGAGTTTCATCTGAACCATGCCCATCGACCTCAGGTGCCCCTTTCGCTGCTGCAGGAACTGCTCCTAGCGCGTGCAATGACCCTGATGTCTTCAAGGCATGGCTATCTCTAGGCATCGAACGGCTTGGAAAGGTTGCTGTCATTGAGCGATGGTGGTCTGGATGGACCCAATCCTCACGACAGACGAAGCGGACAGGCTGGTGGGTTGGCACCTAGGAGTCATCCTCTGACCCAGTTGGGGGAGGCAGACGGCTGAAATCGGGCAAATAAATTCCTTAGTTGGGGGAGGTGCTTTTTAGTGAGAACGGCGATGGTGAATACATCGGAGGGACGACCTCCACTACTCCAAACTCAAAGGAAACTCTTCAACGCAATCGCTGCTGCTGCAATCGCTGGTACTGCACTTATTGCCAGCACTACTCCTGCATCTGCGCAGTATTACGGAAATCGCACTTATACATTCCAACAGCGTACTAATGGATTCCGAGTCCGTGACAACTATGGCAACAGCAGTATTTTTACCAATCGTGGAGGCGGTGGTTACAACTTTAGAAATTCCAATGGTGGTTATGGCTCTATTCGCTTCCGCAACTATTGATCAACTTCGTCGGGAAGCCTGAAGCCATGAAAGCGGGGCTGAGAGCAATACAAGACCCGAAAGGGGAAAGCAGGGGGCGTGGGTTGTCGCTATCGATCTCCCGAAAAGCATTCACCCCGTCAGTAATGGCGGGGTTTTTGTTGGTCAAGGGACAGCGTCATCAGCAAGTGTGACAACTCAAACTTAATAAGTGACAATGAAAGGGTTTAAGCAAAATTCTAATGGCTTTGTCGAGCAACCCAAGAATTTCCAAGGTGTTATTACAGCTATCATGGATGGTTGGAGGCATTGGATTCTGGAATGCTTTTAACTCCATTGGTTCTGGAGATGTTGGCGCTTCTACTCAATGGATATCAGCGTGGGCTGTCGGCGGCGTAGGTCTGTTGTCCTTTGTTCGGCATGCCGTCTTTCACAGAAGTGATGCGGTGCGCATGGGCTGGGTCTATGGACACCGAAACGACTTTCAGCTTGAAGTTGGTTTCGCAAATCTCGCGTGGGGTGTGGTAGCAATCGTTGGACTGATCCAAGGATGGGATGCACAAGCCCTCGGAGCATTGATCTTACTTGTCGGCATTTATATGTTGCAGGCGGCGGTCTTACACCTTCTTGAGCTAAAGGAAGCCACAAATCCCAGATACGGAAGCAAGTTTGTAAACCTAGCGTATTCCATTTGCTTGTTTTGGTTTGGAATCAAGGCTCTCTCTGTATGAATCCAATGGATTCTTGAGTTGCGTATATTTGACTGATGCGAACCTGACTGACGTGAACCTGCTGCCCAATGCCTGGAGCACCACAACTTGTCCCAATGGCACCAGAAACGAGTGTGTTTTGCCCTGTACAGCAGTGCAACTGTTGGGTTGAATGTAGTGATTATTTCTACACCGGAAATTGGCAGGGGATGCAGTGTCTAATGTGACAATTAATGGCTTGAGTCACGCTTCACCCCGCGAGCATTGGTGGAGTTTGTAATTGCCCTCTTAGAGCGGGGAATGCTTTCAGCAGTTGCCCTCTTCGGACACGGTGTCTGCGGCCCAGGCAAGCGGTAGCGTCATGGTCGAAGCGTTGGCCCTCCGGCGCCAGAAGTCACGCGCAGAAAATCTTGCCGCGCATATTTCGAGCGGACCAACCCATGGGGCAGGCACCCCGCAAACGGAGCACCCATGAGGGCTGCTTTGCCTTCCCTGCCAGGTAGGTGAGTGCGAATGCAGTACGACTCCGGGAAAAGCTGGGTGAGGGCAAGGTGAGTGCAGATGCCCTTGCGCATTAAAAAAGGGACCTTGGAAATCCTGAGATCCTTTTGTGTAACTGACGCCCCCTGATGGATTCGAACCATCGACCGACTGCTTAGAAGGCAGCCTTTTGTCCAGTTGTAGCAGCGCTTTTCCTCGTCATACCAAGGGGTTGTCCGATTGGGGGATTTTGGGGGTGGACAGAAATAGGGTCAAAGTGGACAAGGATTTAGCGGTTTTGTCCACTTTCTTGTCCCGTGTCCGGCTGCCTTGGAGGCAGTTGGTCAGCCCCGTCGTGCAGATCCAATGCCATGCCCGCCTGAAGGCGTTTTGAGCTGCAGGACAGCAAACGAAGCAGGAACCCAAAAGCCGCCGCCACTTTCTCGGGCTGGCCGGATCCCATCAGCTGATCGATGTCCGTCTCGGCTTGATCCAGAACCGCCAACGTCTGTAGCGACACCTCACGGGTGAAGGTCATCCTGCTCTTTCGGGTTCATTCAGTCTGCTGAGCCTTCCTGTGCAGTTCTGACCGAAACCGTCCAGCATCTCGAGACGCTTTTGGTGCAGCCATCTGCTGCAACGTCAGGCAACTCCGCTGATCACCCTCAGAACAACTCGCCTCAAGACGGGCCACCTTTGCTGCCATCAACTCCCGGCGCCGCTTAAGCGACCGCATCAAAGCCTGCATAGAGCGCGTGAAGGTTGAGGCATCTGAGGGTGCTGCTCTCGTGGCTGAGTGCGCTCCGCACGGACGAGTGATGGTGGCTCAGGCGCAGAAGACGTTGGCAGACCTAGAGGCTCTGGCGGTAATGGAGGAGCTAGTGGGCGAGATGTACGGCGCTGACTGACGTACCTGACTGCCTGCTGGACAGGATGGACCCAATCTTCACGACAGACGAAGCGGACAGGCTGGTGGGTTGGCACCTAGGCGTGAGCCTCTAGACAGCTAATGGAGCCCAGTCCATCTCAATCACTAGAAGTCACAATCAAAAAGAGGGGTAAGCCCCTCAGCCCACCCATCTGTCGTGACGCATTGAGAGCAACCGCTCTCGCATTTCAACTGTGCCCTAGCGAAGACCCCACTGCGGGTAGCAGAGAGCACTTTTAAGCATTAAGAACTAGCGGGAATGGTTCTCGTTTCGCCGAGGATGCGATTGGCGCGAGCACTGACTCAACCGCTCAGGGAGATGAACTAAAGCGGGTTCCCTCGCCCGCTCTCCTATCACGTCTTGATGGCAGACGCCTGGAAGTGAGCCTCTAGCTCGACTGGGGGAAAGAGACCCCTGAAATCGGGCAAAACAATCGCTCGGATGGGGGAAGTGCTTTCCGACGAGAACGGCGATGGTGTGTTCACGGGGCGAGAGCCTCACAATCCATTAGACAAATGATTGAAGAAAGAGTTTTTATCGAAACGGCTTCAAGCAAAGACATTTACGCGAACACATTTAACGCAATCGGCAAGTATGGAGCACTAGTATCATCTTTTGATCTCAATCAAGGATTGCTTACTTGGGCTGAGGGTACATCATATGGTTATTCATCATCACACGAATTCAATGATTCACAAGTGTTTTCGTTTAATGTAGAGACAGGAGAAACTAGACACCTCTCAAAAGGCATTCAAAACATAGATTACTTTAGTTACTCGGTAGAAGAGTTCAAAAATCTCGATTTTGATATAATCCATTCATGGAAAAACGCCTATAGACCCGTAACAAACGGAGAAGATGTATTCACCCAATTATATTATACATGGATCAGTCAACCCAATGATGCCAATCCAGATTTAATTGGAGAATCAGTTCTTAAGTATGACGCGAGCGAATCAAAATATATCGGCGCTTCATCCGTTTACATTCCTAAAGACTTTACGTCTGATGGCGAGTATGACCAAATCGGAGAACACCAGTATGCTGGAAATAATTTGGCAACGATTGTTTCAACAAATGGAATTTCTGACAATACAGTAGTCATTAATGAGCTTGATTCAGGCGAGCAGCATATATTTACTGTTCCAGGCGCTGGAGATATCTTCGATAATAATCTTGACCACCAAAACAGATTGCATGTTTCGAGAAATGCCGTTGCCTGGCAGGACGACTGGGGCAGGGCGTTTTCGTTCAATACAGCAACCAATAAACTAACAACAATCGAAGGAACTGAAGAATACGGGTACGACGGTGGCATTGATATTTTTCTTGCTAATGACAAATGGCTCATTACCGATGATATCTCTGGTCTAGGAGAGCGATATTCCTCTCACAATAATGTCGCAGTGGCAAATCTAGAGAGTGGACAGCAATTCGTTCTGTCCGCCAAAGACATCTTTCCAGGATACGATGACAGCCTGTACGAAGATTGGTATCTTGACCTTCCCATGTCTGGAATTCAACTAGTCGGGAACAAGTTATTTGGCAGCGCACATGACGTTATAGACGATGTAATTGATATTGAAACCGGAGAGAAGCTCAGCATTGACAAGTGGGGAAGGAATAATGATTCATACTCATTCTTTGAGCATGATCTTGTAAGCGGTCAAACGACGATTATTGTTCCAGATAAATATCTGCTACCTTCTGGTACGAAGGCTGGCTGGGAGCCTGTAGCCACTGCTGATTTTGCATCTAACGATAAAAATGTAATCGCTTGGCAGGCTCATGCTGGCGATATGGATGGTTTTCAAATGCCAGAAAAAGAGTTCCTGCCTGGCTATGAAGCAAACGCAATTCTTGCTTACAATCTAGAAACAGGTGAGCTAAAAAGAATCACCGATGAAGTAATCCAAGACAACCCATACACATCAATCGATGAGATAGTTATTGACGAATCTGGGAAAAATGTTGCAAATGGTTCGTTTATGGATTCAACGCTGACCGTTGCGGCAGACATCTGGAATCCTGAATACGGAGAAGAGCTGGGTTATGCAAGGTATGTGATTAAGGCTCCCAATGCTGAAGCCAATGACGATAATCAATTCGCTGAATATAGCTCGGCTTTAGTCAACCATCAATGGCAAGAAATTCAGCTTTCAGGAAACTATGTGAATCCAGTTGTCATTGCATCAGACCCAACACGTCGGGGTGGAGATCCTGCTGTTGTGAGGCTGCGGAACATTGATTCTAACTCCTTCCAAATCAGGCTTCAAGAACCTAACTACAAAGATGGCTACCACACAAATGAAACGATCTCTTACATGGTTGTTGAGGAAGGAACCTGGGAGCTATCAGATGGGACCAAGCTAGAAGCGGGTTCCTTGAGCACAAATAAGCTATCCACTAAAGGTCGTGAAACCGTCTCTTTCGACGATGCATTCGGATCTGATGACTCCCTCGCAGTGTTGTCTCAGACTCAAACCTTTTACGGAAGTGATTGGGTGACCACTCGGACTGACAACATCACAGGCGATTCATTCCAAGTGATGATGCAGGAGGAAGAGAGGCTTAATGGCGGAGGTCATGTCACTGAATCAATTGGCTGGCTTGCAATTGAGCAGGGTAGTGCAACCGATGGAGACACCATCATTGAAGGTGGCGTAACAGCTGACAGGTTTACCCATAAATCTGCGACGCACTCCTTTGATACAAGCTTTTCCTCCACGCCAACCTTGCTGACCAAACTTGATTCCTTTGATGGTAGAGATACAGCTAACTCAAGAATCCGATCAGTGAACGCCAATGGCTTTACAGCCTTGATCGCCGAAGAACAGTCTCGCGATAGAGAGATTTATCACACTACAGAATCCATTTCATATCTTGCGTTAGGTGCGGACTCTGGATTCTTAACAGGTGTAGCAATCTAAAGATCAGAAGCTAATCACACCTTCATTCTCAGATTATGTAAGGAGCTTGATGCCTAGAACGAGGGGCTGAAAGCCATACAAAACCCGCAAGGGAAAAGCAGGGGGCGTAGGTGTCGCTATCGATCTCCCGGCAAAACATTCACCCCGCCAGCAACGGCGGGGTGAATGCTACTCATCCAGCACGCCATCGGTGCTCTGACCGATAGCGCCTCTACTGCTTGTTCTCCGCCAACCGTTGACGAATCTTCTGATCGATCAGATGACGCTCCTCCAGCTTCCGCTGTTGGTATCCTTAGCAGGTCTTCTATCCCATTGACTTGTCATTGATCAGTCGGTTCAGGCGGTAGGTTCTCAGCAAGGAGGCAATCATCATGGCGCTGTCCAACCTTCCAGGATCGTGATGAAAAATCAACTAACTGTTTGCTGCAGATAAATAACTTTTTTTCAAGTAAATAGTCAATGCGAAAATGGCTGAAGGTGGAACAAGGTAAAGAAGCCAAACCAGACTTGGATAATTAATAATAACCGGGCCCAGGTGAATAATTGCTACTGCGGTAATTGTGCCGCCTACCGTTGACATTATCCTGTAGGTATGCTTAACAACTCTTTCTGTCTTGGAAATATTTTTACCAAAAAAGCCGCGAATGTCGTCATATCCAAAATATCCGAGCAATGCGCTTTGCCCAGACAAAAGCAGTCCAGCTGCAAATGGTGTTAATGGAAAACCAATATCTTGTACATTCATGGGATCTATGAAAACTGCAAAAGGAATTAAGGCGATACCAAAAATACTGCCTAAAATCGCAAAGACTCCTGAAACCAGGTCAAGGTCAAGCTTTGGCTGTGGGAACGCTGCCCATCTGTAACCTGTCAATGCTCCATATGAACCCGAAGCAAGTACTGTAAAAAGTAAGGCGCTATTTTCATTGATCATGACTCGGGTAGAGTAAACGCCAGAAGGATTTTGTATTACTAGGTAGAGCAATAAAACTGCAGCAGAAAGAAGTGCCAAAAACACTAGAAGCACTCCAAGCTTGCCATAAATTCTATGTTTTTCTGCTCCCTTCTTTGTAGCGATTGCGCCAATGGACAAAACCACAAATATGCATGCACTTAGAGCATGTATGTGTTCTGATATTTGAGATAGTTTCATGTATATTCCAGTGTCTACGCTTGATGGGACTTCTTGAAGAGGTGCTAAGATTAATCGAGTCCCTAAAATTACTAGGGCTAGTATTCCGATAACTGAGATCAGTCTGGTTAAGGAGCTTGATTTTGTTTTCTCTATGATTTGATTCATGGTTGCTTGGTTGTAATTTTTATGTTGACAAAATGCCATTGCTTCTATTGTTGTGTCAACTGAATTTATAAAAAGTATATAAATCATGGTCAAGGTTTGGGCAATTATGATCTTGCCCTTTTTGAAAATTGATTGCTTTTGTAAGGAATGTCAATGTGATTCAGCTTCGCCAAGTCTCTGGGACGCCCTCTCGTGGCAGAAAACTTTTGGGATTTTTTCTATTGAAGAGTTTGTTTTGATAACCGCGATAACGCCCTATCTCCCTCCCCCCCCCCCCAATAACCTGGGAAGCCTGACGCCGTCCAGCGGGGCTGAGAGCCATACAAGGCACGAGTCCGGCGGGAAAAGCAGGGGGGGGTAGGTGTCGCTATCGATCTCCCGACAAAACATTCACCCCGTCAGCAATGGCGGGGTTTTTTATTGCTTGCAAGAGCGGGGAACACTCAAGGCAGTCACGTCGGACCGATGTCTCAAGACACCAGCACTGCCACACGATGGTGGGCTGCAACCTCAGGCAGAAGTAGTTGCAGCAAGGGCAGCACCTAAAGAAGCGATGCAAGCTCTGGGCACCGACCTAGCAAAAAGAAGTGGGCTGGGCTCCTGAGGCTGGCTAGGGAGCTCAGATCTCGATATGCAGACAGCGGCTCAGCCAGGCAAAAACCATCTGACAATCAACAGCCAACATCAAATGAACGTGGCGCGGTTTCTGCTCAGGGACGGGAACAAGGTTGGAGCTGAGGTTTCCCCAGAAGAGCTAGACGTCTTTACATACACAGATCAGAAGGGACAGCAGATCCACGCATTAGCAACCGTCAAAGCCGAGAGGGAGTTTCTCAAGCAGGTGCCCTCGAAGCTTCTGCCCCTTTATGTACGCATGGAGCAAGCCCTAGCCAAGGCAGTTGGACGGAGCTGAGCGCCTGAGGTTGGCTGAACAGCGGGGAACACTCAAGGCAGTCACGTTTGACCCATGCCTCAAGACACCCGCATTGCCCTGTACCTGATGGGGGAACTGATCTATGCCCTACGCGCCAATAACCCTGACCTCTTCAAGCGATGGCTGTCTGGTGGGGTACAAGACCTAGGGGAGCCAGTAGTGGAGGAACTGCTTCTGGACTGGCTTGACCCGTTCCTGACGGTGGAAGAACAGGACAGGCTGGTGGGTTGGCACCTGGGGGTAAGCCTCTGACCCAGTCGGGGGAGACAGATGGCTGAAATCGGGCGGATTTATCCCCCAGTTGGGGGATGTGTAAATCCTTGAGCCGCATGAAAGTGGCTTCGCCCACTTCACTCACAGCGACTTAGCTGACTGAATCGTGACTTACGTAATTCCTGAAAATGAACAAGCAAACTTCAATAATCCATTCATATCGCTGCTACCTGATGAGCTTGATCGACAACTATTCGGATCTAATGACATCAATCTCGAAGGCAACGATCTCGACAATATTCTGATCGGCAACAACGGCAACAACGTTATTGATGGAGGTTTCGGTGACGACAGAATGGCCGGGGGTCGCGGCAATGATATATACTTTGTCATGGATAAGGGAGATAACGTCGTCGAACTCCCCAACGAAGGACTGGATCAGGTTGTTACAAGTAGAAGTAAATATAAACTTCCCCAAAATGTCGAGGGTCTTGCGTTTGACTTCATAGCATTTGACTCTGTCGGCATTGGCAATTCTTCTGACAACATACTCCTGGGAAATGACTTCAAAAATAAACTCAAAGGCGGAGGTGGTAATGACCTCCTTGTCGGACTTGGTGGAAAGGACAAACTAACCGGTGGAAAAGGGTTTGATGAGTTTAAATTCTTTTCAACTACCGATTCAGGCACTACTAAAAAAACACGTGATGTGATCACAGATTTCGACATTCAATTTGACTTCATTGATATCAGCTCTATTGATGCTGACCCTTTCACACCCGGAAATCAATCATTTGAATTCATCGGCTCTGAGCGATTCAGTGACATTGGTCAAGCACGCTTTTCCAACAATATCTTGAGTCTCAACATTGATGCGGATATTTTTTCTGAATTCGAAGTTTTAGTCAAAGGCGTTGACCAGTTGACACCTATCGATATATTTCTCTGAGTTTAGAAAACCCTCTGCTGGCGAGGACTACGACAGCGACGCTGCCAAGAGCCAAACCGACATGTTCAACAAATGGCTCCAGAAGCGATGGAACGGAAGCACCAAGCTCTCGAACAAGAACGTTCGGCATAGCTGGTGCATCCGCTCGATCTTTGATCCGAAGTTCAGCGATGGACTAGCTGCAAGAGCAGCAGGTCACTCGCTGGCGCTCCACACCTCCACCTACGCCAACGCAATCGAGAAGCGCGACATGGAGGAGCAAGCCTTGCTGCTCAGAAGTACTTCCCGCACAAAACAGGCGGAATAGTCAGCTCCTCAGTGTCATCACACTTGCTGGCTTCTTCAGCCAGTTGTGCCAACGCCACTGATTCTGCAGGGAGTGGAACGCTGCATTCGCAGACATTCTCTTTTTTGCGAGGGAAGCGATTTCCAAGAAAAAAGGGCGGCAACTCCCAATCACGTGAAATCAGCTCCTCACCATCCGCATCTGGCCGAGCATTTTGGTGCTCCAGCTTGAGGTCAATAGCTTCCCCCCAACTGTTCCAAGGACGTTGATCATCCATGAAACGCTGGTCAGGGCAGGGGATCTTGAGGATGTCGGCGGCTCTGCACATATGGCGGAACCACCAACCAGACCAGTTCATCTCCATCACATGGTCAACGACTTCATCCGCAGTACAAACGCCAGTGGTGATGTGCCATGGCGCTGGCTTGGGATGAGCATGACGAGCGGATCTTTCTAGGAATGTCAAAAGACGTGGCAAGGCTGATTTGAAAAAAGCCCGCTTTCGCTTTGAGCAAGTCCCGTCAAGAGCGACGTCCTCTGTGACGGACCATGGGGTCCAATCCAGTTGACTCTCGTCTGTACCAATGCCATCAGAGAGAGGATTGCCTCCCATCAGAATGAAAATGGCAGGTCAGTAGGCAAAGGCGAAAGACCTAAACGCTGACGCTCGGCATTGACGACTTGGCGACCTTCTTGAAGTAGCTTTCGCCCAGCTTGACGTCGCTTTGACCTGCACTCCTTACCGTCTTGAAAAGTCTGAGCATCCTTTAGGCATGCCTGTGTTGACTGGAGCAAAGCAAGCCTCTGGTCATGGCTACTGAGCAACCATTCGCGCCTCACTTGGAAGAGCTGCTGCTTTTGACTTTCAGTCAGCTTCGCTTCTTCTTGCAATCGTCGTTCTTGCATTCGCTCTTGAATGCGGCGTTGCAGGAAGGATTGAGCTTGAGTCTCGCTCTGGTGCAGCGTGATTGCTGACAGAGCAACGCAAGGGATCAGCATGATGCTGCTCAAGCGAGCAGAACCGCTGGACCTCATTTTTTTGAGCATGAGAAATCAATCCGCGTTTGAGGCGGTACGAAGGGTTCGAGTTAGTTCGAATGTCCGCAGACCCGCCTCAACGGGGATGTCTCTTTAGACCTCTGAAAAGTAGCACTGGGGTCAACCCCTTGGCGATTAGGTGAACACCAGATATGTTTTTTGTAGGTCGTCTTCGCACCACGATCTCCAGCGGTAGTGCCGTCTGGATCACGTTTGAACAGTCCGTGACTGTGAGTGAGGCAGGGTCCGTGGCCCGGTAGATGCGTCAGAAATCGTGAGCAGTCCGTGGCTGTTTGGCGCTCTGGAGCTAACTCCTGCTTCCAACGGAACTTGCTTTGGTCGTTGATGAGGACGATTGATCCTCACCCCACTTGAGGGAGACGACGAAAAATCCCTCAGTTGGGGGATGTGAAGGGTTGGGTGGTTCTGGAATGGTGGGAGCGGTCTTTGGCTCTTAGGAGCACCTAACAAAACATCGCAACAATTATGGATTTCACTAAACGTCAAATAATCATTGCGGGCAGTCTATCTCTAGCTGTAATTGGAACAGCAACTGTACTTTTCAACACGCCAGTTGTTAAAAAGACATTGGCTGGTAATGCGATTGATATCACCAATGATGTTGGGGAACGAGTTGTTGTTAAGTCGAAAACAATCCGAATTGATCCAGTTGAAAGCAAGGGTCGTCTTAAAATTCTTGCTGATAACATCCTTGATGATATGAAGTCATCAACCAAGCCTCTCGATCGTAACTCTGTGGAATCATGCGTTGACCTAGAGACAGCGGCTGAGGAGTTATCCGACTGGACACGTCTTGCGTCACGTTCGTATGCAAGTTCAACATCAAAAAGGTACGTCATAGAATATCAACAGAAAGTTAACGATCTGACGCCTAAATGTGAAAGTGATGTTGAAAGCCTTAGAGCTGATCGTGAGAAACTAAAGATGAAATCAGATGAACTAAAAGATATTGTTGATGCACGCAGCCGCAATGATGGTTGGAAAGACTACACACCAACCATTGCCTACAAGATTCTTTTGACTGATGTCAATGAGAAAAAGTCACTGACTAACCTGACTACTGTCTGCATGACGAAGCAAGCCGTAGATATTATGCCCGATTCGATGATTGATGATAATTATCCATATGCAAGACAATTCTATGGAAACCCTGACCAACTTGTCTTCGCTTCTAAGGGGACGATGGGGCTTGATATTGGACCTCTTGAGGACATTCGGAATGTGATTGCACAGAAGGCGTGTGAGAGCAAAGGCTTCCTAGGCGTCAATCCAGAACTGAAAGATTAACGAATGAGCAATGAATCACGACTTCGATACTTCCATGTAGGACCTGAGTTAGCATTCACCATCCCCGTCAGCAATGGCGGGATTTTTTATTGCTCCCTTAGTTGGGGGAGGCAGACGGATGAAATCGGGTGGAGAAATCACCCAGTTGGGGGATGCGAAATTGCAAGCGCCTGCAGAGGATTAAAGAAATCGGTGTAGCTGCCTTGTTTCGTACTCTTGCTCGTCTTTTATTTGCTGACTCAGCATCTGAAAAAGCAGCGCCCGACAAGCGGCATGTCCGCATCCCCACGACCGCTCCCGACTTCGAGAAGTTGAAAGCGGAAGAGCGGCGGATGGACGGGGATGACCTTCCCTTCACCATCACGACAACATGCGATGCGGCAAACCCGAGCAGCAGGAATAAGGCGTATCGGGAACACGTCGAATATGTCCTGTCGACTGAGGCTCTCTACGAACTCACCCCTGAGGAGTACTTAGAGGGTTGGGAGCGTCAAGCAGAACTAGTCGTGTTGCCGCCTGACGAGTGGCGAATCAGCAGGCGCAGCAGAGGAGCCGTGGAGGTAGATGCGAACTGGAAGTTCACTTTCGCGGCGAAGAGCGAGGCAGATTGGCAGGTCTACCTCTACAGCGTCAAAGAGCATCCCGAGCTGTTGAAGGTCGGCATTGCGAAGGATGTGCTCAAGCGAAAGGAGAAGTACTACAGCCGCTGCCTGAAGAAATGGGTGATGCCACGGCGCGAGGCGATTCTTGTGGAGGAACTCTTCAAGCACACCACCTACGGCCTGCACAGCACTGAGCCGCCCCGATGCAATGTCGGCAACATGCAGCGCGAAACGGTCTTGCCCGAAATCGAGGAGCTTTGGGGCGAGTACGAGGAATGCAGTGGATTCACCGAGGTTCGCAAAATCTCAAAAGACGCTGCAGTCGCGACCATTGAGCAAATCTTTCAGGACGTGCACTGGAAGCTGAAGGTGGATGAGCTGCTTCTGAAGTACGGCATCACCACCTTTCACGGCTCACCGCCAGGAGCTTTCCGCAGTGAGATCGATGTGCCTCACCAGATGTGGCAGCTCCGGCCCCATGAAAATCAGATGGCAAGTGACTACAGCCACATTAGTGATGACGAAATCAGAGCCTGCTGTGAAGAGACCGCACAAGAAGACGAGCAAGAGGTCAGGAATAAATGCTGGCGCTCTGAGGATTGGGTTTAGACGACTCTGAAGCCGCTCTGCCCGATGGAGTAAGGCAGCACTCCTTCGCTTTGGTGAGTAACCAATGGTGCTGCGTACGCACAGATCAAGCGGCGGCGGGGAATGCTTTCAGCAGTTGCAGCTGGCTAATGCCCTTCAACACTCAGATGACGCTTGCGCTGCTGCAGGAACTGCTCCTTGAGCTTCGTGCCAACGAGCCTGATGACTTCAAGGCTTGGCTGTCTCTAGGCATCGAACGGCTAGGAACGCCTGCTGTTATTTAGCTGCTGGTGGACTGGATGGACCCAATCCTCACGACAGACGAGGCGGACAGGCTGGTGGGTTGGCACTTGGGGGTAAGCCTCTAACCCAGTCATTGCAGTGCATTTGAACCTCTGTGATGAACATCACAGGCACCTTTGACTCAGATTATCGAGGGGACTAGTGACTCTGGAGATGGTGTGTGTATCGGAGGGGGCGACCCCAGGCGACACTCACGAACCAACTCAAACAAATGTCCTTCAAGAAAAACAGCCCAACACTCCCCAAAGTCACCACCTACCCAAAAGCTCCCACTGACAAACACACAGTTTCCGCGGAGCATCTAGCGGATCAGATAACCAACCATGACATCCTCACCAATCACAGTGTTGAAAAGCACTTAGCTGAAGTCAACTTTGATGATCACGGTCACTCCATCCTCAAAGAATCAGGACTGACTCGCGGTCACTCCATTCTTGAAACTTCCTTCGGAGACAAGTTGTCTAGCAGTGATTCAATTCTTGGCGGTGCAGGTAAGCACAAAGAACCACAATTTGGTGAAGAGGGTCTTCGCAGCGCTGTCGGATTTGCCAAGGGTATGGCTGGCAAAGGGGGCTCAGATTCCGGTTCTGGTCAAGAAATGACATTTACGCCGGAAGAGGGGGCTGCCCTTAATGCCGGATATGAAGCCGGATATGAAGAGGGAAAAAATGATTCTGGAGTAGATGCTTATACCGAAGGCTATCAAGACGGGCTAGCCAGAGGAGAGACTTCGGACAATGCTGAACAGAGCAATCAAAGCACTCCTGAAGATGCTAATAACGAATTGTGGGTGGATACCGCTTGCGGCGTGGGCTTAGTAGCGGTCAGTCCAAGTGTAATTGGTGGCATTGCAATCGTAGGAATTTGTGCAACGTATAAATTAGGTAAAACAGAAAAATGGTGGCGCCCAGGCCCTGATGACAACGGCGGCAGCGAAGGCGGTTTCATGACCTGGAAGCTGCAGGATCAGCTCTCTAATGGCCTCCAAGATGTCAAAGATCCCATCACCAACCCTTACGACGAAAACCAAGGTGGCGGTGTCCTAACTGCATCCGATCTAGAAAAAATGGAGTCCGATCTTCGCAAAGATCCCGCTACGAACTGGGGCGATGACACCTATGTCAACTTTGTGGGTTCTATTGAGATGAATGTTTTCGAGATAGCCCTCAATGATCCCAGCATCAACTGGGGCGACAACTCCACCACCACCGACAAAGTTATTGACACCATCTTTACCCCTGATCAGAATGTGTTTTGATCCCATTGCCTGGGAGCCTGATGCTTATGCGATGAGCTGAAAGCGATAAACGCTAACGAGCCAAAAGCATAAGGCGTGATTGTCGCTATCCATCTCCCGACAAAACATTCACCCCGTCGCAAGGCAGGGTTTTTTGTTGCCATCAATAGCGGGGAATGCTTTCAGCAGTTGCAGCTGGCTAATGCCCTTCAACACTCAGATGACGCTTGCGCTGCTGCAGGAACTGCTCCTTGAGCTTCGTGCCAACGAGCCTGATGACTTCAAGGCTTGGCTGTCTCTAGGCATCGAACGGCTAGGAACGCCTGCTGTTATTTAGCTGCTGGTGGACTGGATGGACCCAATCCTCACGACAGACGAGGCGGACAGGCTGGTGGGTTGGCACCTGGGGGTGAGCCTCTAGAACTTTTGGGTGATAAAAGAGGCTGCAATCGAGCAAATAAATCCCCCGATTGAGGGAGGCGGCCGTGCCTGGGCTGTTGCCAACCTTGATTTATGACTGAAGGCATCGTTTACGTCCTCACGAATCCGGCCATGCCTGGCATCGTGAAAATTGGAAAGACCACCCGTGGCATGGGTGCTCGTCTCAACGAGCTGTACTCGACTGGAGTACCACTGCCGTTTGAGTGCGCGTATGCCGCCAGGGTTGATGACGAGAGCAAGGTTGAGCGTGCGTTTCACCAGGCGTTCGGCCCGTATCGCATCAACCCACGTCGGGAGTTTTTCGACATTGAGCCAGAGCAGGCGATTGCACTGCTGGAGCTAATGGCTCTTGAGGACATGACGCCTGCATTGCAGGAGGAAGCCAATCAGGTTGATGTTGAAGCCAAGGCTGGCGCTGAGAAGTTGAAGCGGTCACGTAGACCACCCATTAACTATCTGGAACTTGGAATACCTGTTGGCAGCACACTGCTCTACATCGGTGATGGTCAAACCACTTGCACTGTTGCTGATGGGCGCAAGGTGGAATTTCAAGGCGAAGTGATGTCAATTTCAAAATTGACGGCAGACCTGCGAAACATTCCAGGAAGACCCATCAACGGACCTGCTTACTGGTCTTTTAACGGGCGCTTACTGGGTGATATCTACGAAGAGGCCTATAGCCAGGCTGATTGATTGGTTCCTGAGACCATAACTGAAATGTCTCTTATACAAAACCCGGATACGAAGCAGCAGTTTTATGAGTGGATGCTTGCTGAGGGCAGTCTTACTGAAAAGAGCTGCAAGTCTTACTGCGGTGCGATTTCTACTATTTCCAGATGGGCAGTCGAGGAGAACGTCCTCGCAGGATCAATTTATGATGTCGTCGATTTATCGGTTTTCCTAGAGGCAAAAGAGCTTGCATCTGGGACCAATGAATTCGTGGTTCGCAACATTAGAGGCAGAAAGATGTTTAGTAGCGCTCTGGATTGGTACGAAAAGTTTTTGAGGCACGCCTATGTTTTCGTGGGGGATGCTGAGTCCAGGGAAGTTGTGTTAACTACGTCCTCTCTGGCTTTGCGGGAGTCGAGGGTTGGGCAGGGTATTTTCCGCCGTCAGCTCAATGACTACTGGGGAAATATGTGCGCTGTCACTGGATACCTGGACACTGACGCTGAAAGCATCTTGATTGGCTCCCACATCAAACCATGGGCAAAAAGCTCAAATCATGAAAGACTTGATCCTTATAACGGGCTGCTGCTGACACCCAATTTGGACAAGTTGTTTGATAAGGGCTATGTGTCCTTTGCGAGTAATGGAGTAATACTGATATCAGGCTCGCTGGTATCACCAGATGTTTTAGGTTTGAGTGCTGATATGGCTATTAACGAGGATAAGTTCGATGGTCGGCATCAGGCTTATTTAGATTATCACCGTGCTGAATTATTCAAAGATTGACCCTTTGCACGGGAAAAGCAGGGGCGTGGTTGTCGCTATCGATCTCCCGACAAAATATTCACCCCGTCATTAATGGCGGGGTTTTTGTGTGCTTACAAAGCTTGGGGAGAGGGTGAAAACAAGACAATGTAACTCGTAAACCATCCACCAACCAAGAGAGCCCAAAAAAATAGCCCGCAAAAGCAGGCTTGGAAATAGAAACGATAGGAAGATAAAATTCCTAATTTGAATCAAGCTAATTCAATCATATCGTTCTGATTTACAATATAGACAGAACCTTCTTGAAGAAGAAGCGATTGGTCATCAGCCAAGCCGGCAATGCGTTCAACACTCCTTAGATCCATCGAGACGCCATCGACGCGGGTAAGTATGTTGTTTTCAAACTCGTAGATCCCTGTCGTCAATTTAATAATATCTATGCCTCTTCCACCATTGAAATTGCCTGTGCCAAAACCAAGGATAAAATCATTTCCACTACCTAATCTTGTAGTGCCATCGCCGCCGAAGTCACCATCGAGTGATTCGATGATATCATCACCACCGCCTAGCTTGATCGTTCCAAAGTTAGTAATTCCCTGATTGCTTTCAATCCCATCAAAAGCAAATCCAGCAACTACATCATTACCCGCTCCAAGTTTAATCGTGCTGGATGAATCAAGGAGAATACCTGAATTAAAAAAGCCACCAACGGCTTCACCTTCGATTAGATTGTTACCACCCTTTGATTGAATTGTCGAATTTTCGAGCTCGATTCCACTTGTAACTGATCCTCCTTTTGAAATAGCTGCGCCAAGGACAAAGTCGTCACCATTTCCAAGCTTAAGAAGAGCCTGATTATCGACGCTACCGATGCTGATGATACCGGACGTTATTTGTTCGCCAGCTGAAAACGCCTCACCAGTAACCCTATCAGAACCAGCACCTAACGAAATGTTTGAGAATGCATTACCGATACCACCAACTCTACCTCCAATAGCCTCCTCTGAATTATCGGCAAATGCAACACCTTCCATCACATCGTTACCACCTCCTGTGCTTATGACAGATCCGTCCCTATTAAGGATTCCAGCGATCTTGCCACCATCGAGTAAACCGGTCAAATCATCAGCAACGCCAAAGACAAAATCATTTCCCAAGCCTGTTGAAATAGTTGAGAAATCGTCATTCTCGATACCAGCGGCTTCATTAAGAGCGGCTGCTTGACCATCAATCAAATCATTACCTCTTCCTGTTTTAATAAGACCTCCTGAGATATTTTCAACTCCTTCAACATCAAAAGTGGCTACAGCATTACCGACAATGCGATCATTACCGTTGCCTGAGTCAATCAAGCCTCCAGGATTGAAGATACCTTTTACATTCTCTACACCTGAATCGGCACCGCTGATTAAATCAAGTTGGTCGCCGGTGGAGATCACGCCTGTGGGACCATTGCTGATGCCTCCAGTAGCTCCGATAACAAAGTCTTCGCCTCTATTAAAATCAATAAAACCGTCATTAAGGAATACTCCAGTAAGTAGATTGTCCCCAAATCGATTATCATCAAAGATCACACCTTGGTTAAAAAGAACAGGTGCAATAAGTGTTCCATTCAATTCAAAATCCTCTCCTTCCTGAATAATGGTTAAAGGTGCAATTTCGATAGACCTTCCCGGAACAAAGGCTTCAAGAAGAAGACGTTCTGCTTGGCGTTCAATTTCTCCTGGTGCAGCAGGCTGACCATAAAGTTCTGCAGTAATATTACCGATAATCTCTAGAGCGTCTCCAGCAATGTCTGTGTTGAATTCGATTAAAGTTTCAAATACTTCATCAAGGTCGATGTTCATTGGGGAGTTTTCCACTGTCATTTTAAAAGCCGTGAATCTGAGGTGAAGTTGCGCACTGCGAGAATTAAAGTAATCAGGCTTGGGATATGAGGTTTCAGTGACTCAAATCCGGCGCCTAGAAAGTGTATCAAGAATAAAGATGATTCGAGGTCATCAATATTAAGAAATTTTGCAAGGATTTTCGCTTTAGGCATGCTCGCATAATACTTATGAAACAACTATGAATGACATCTGATTGCTGTGCTCCTACCGATACACTTTGAATTTTTAAACAACTCTTGAGCCCTAATTCGCCCTTTAGCATACATTTTCCTTCTGACATTGCTCAGGACCGCTGCACGACAACTGTTTTGACTTTATAAAGGAACATATTTCTCTAGCTGTGAGCCATGTATGACTTGCAAGGGGAAAGCAGGGGGCGTGGTTGTCGCTATCGATCTCCCGACAAAACATTCACCCCGTCAGCAATGACGGGGTTTTTTGCTGCTCCCCCAACTGGGGGAGGCAAATAGCTGCAAACGGGTGGGTTTATCCCTCAGTTGGGGGATGTGTAGATCCTCTAGTCAGCCGAAAGTAGCTCTGATCCCGGTTCTACCAGAACCACTGGAACAAAAGCAGCGCCAACAACTGCTGCCCCTTACCCAGAAGCCAACCTTTACCCGCAGATGATACTGCGCTGATTCAGTATGACTATTTTGACTCGCGGAATTGCTGAAGGCTTAATCCGCAGGCAAGGCCTAGACCTAATCATTCCCGATACCTACACAGAGATTGCACCATTTGCATTTAACAGTCAACCAATTAATAGTGTTGTAATTCCTGATAGCGTAACGGCAATTGGCGAAGCGGCATTTGAGTTTACTGATCTAACTCGGGTCACTCTTCCTCAAGGCCTTAAAGAGATATCAAGGGATGCTTTTGGCGTTACACGCTTGACAAGCGTAGATATTCCCGACAGCGTTGAGACAATCGGATTTCGCGCCTTTGCTGGTAGCCCTATTGTTGATCTAAGGCTAAACAACGGCCTAAAATTGATTGATAACTCTGCCTTTCTTGCAACAAAAATTGAAACCTTAGTGATTCCAGATAGCGTAGAAACAATTGGCTTCAAAGCTTTTGCGGCGTTAGATTTGGACCCATCAAATAGAACTTTGAAAAGCCTTGATCTAGGCTCTGGTATTACAACCATCAATAGCAAGGCTTTTGAAAACCAACAATTAGGCGGTAATCTAAAGCTTCCTGATAGTCTTACTTCTATTGGTGGCGAAGCCTTTGGCAACAATGAACTGACCAGCATTGAAATTGGTTCAGGGCTGAAGGTTCTCGATGGTTTTTTGTTTAACAACCTTTCCAGTATTGATATTCCTAACACCGTGACTGTGGTTAGGGGCCTTGATGGCAATCAACTCACCAGTATTGAAATCCCAGAATCAGTTACCGTTGTTAGTGGACTTTCCGATAATCAGTTGTCATCTGTTGTCATACCTAATAGCGTAACTGACATATGGAATGGTGCATTTGCGAACAACCAGTTGACTAATGTTGTTATCGGAAACTCGGTCGAAAGAATTGGTAGCGATGCTTTTAGAGGCAATCAGCTAACAAGTATAGATATCCCCGGCAATGTAATTGACATAGGCAACTATGCATTTGCAGACAATCAATTGCAAGAGCTGAACCTTGATAGCTCCCTGTCATTTAACAACTTCATCAATCTTGGAGTATTCCAAAATAATCAGCTGTCAAGAGTAGTCATTCCTGAAGGCATTGAAGTCATCAAGGGAGGTGCTTTCAGTGGCAACTCGCTTACAAGCGCTGAATTTCCTGACAGTCTTGTACGCATCGAAGGTGGTGCATTTCAGGATAATAACTTCACAACAGTTGTTGTGCCTGATAACACCAGCTTGTCTGGTTTTGCGTTTGATTTAGATGTCGAGATATTTAGAGAGAGTTTTGCACCGGCAACAGTTGTCAAGGATGTCAACTACACACTACAGAGTAATGAAGACAACCTGATCCTGACAGGTGTCGAACCCTTGAGAGGCAATGGCAATGAGTTCATCAACATTATCGAAGGTAATGCTGGTAACAACAAACTCAGAGGCTTCTTTGCTCCAGACATTCTCAAAGGGAATGATGGTCGTGACAAGATCAAAGGTGATGAAGGAGCTGACACTCTGATTGGTGGTGTCGGTGGGGACATCCTCACTGGTGGCAGCGGCAGCGACAGCTTTGTCTACGAGACCATCACTGACTCAGGCGTCACACGAAAAACGCGTGACAAGATCACTGACTTCCAGGTCGGAGAGGACCTGATTGATCTCTCTCAGATCGATGCCAATCCAAACCTCTTTGGTGATCAAGCCTTTGAGTTCATCGGGGCTGCCAAGTTTTCGGAAGCTGGTCAAGCACGATTCAAGAACGGTTTACTCAGACTCAATGTTGATGATGACCGTCGGGCAGAGTTCCAAGTCAAGCTCAAAGGTGTGACTGAGCTGTTTGTTGACTCACTGATTCTCTGACTTTTCGCTGGGCATACCCGTCAGTAATGGCGAGGTTGTTTGTTGCCATCAATAGCGGGGAGTGCTTTGAGCAGTTGCACCTGACCAATGACCTTGGACACACAGATGTCCCTGGCGCTGCTGCAACTACTCCTAGCGCTTCGCGCGAACGACCCTGAAGGCTTCAATGCTTGGCTTCATTGCCATCCTGAGCGCAATAGCTAGGTGAGCCTTTCCCTGATGTTTATTTTACGACCCGCATGATCAATCTCGGATTGCCCGCCCGCGCTCTTTTGGCAATGGGAGGTGTAGTGCTCATCTGGGGTAGCCCCGGTGAGATCGGCACCCGCAGCAAGGGGGCAGATAGCTGGGAAGATGAGACCAGTTTTGCGGCCCTTCAACTGCGTGCCCTCGGGGCTTTAAAGATGGGCGCAGGTCTGGGCCTGCTTGGTGCTTCTCTGGCCGGGGTATCCAATGAGCAGACCAAAAGTGCAGCTCACCGGCTGGCTGTAGAAGCAGCGGCCAAAACGGAGCCCAAGCCACAGCCACCTGCTTCAGCCCCCAAGGCCCCGCTGATGCCGCCGAATCTCCCGCCCCCGCCGGGTAGACCTAAAACTTGAGCACTGCACACTCGTCAACGATCTACTTCAATGGCTATGTGTCAGCACCCGCTGCCCGGGCAGCCCTGAACCAACTGCTCGCCACCCTCCTCAGCCCCGCTCTGGCTGTTGATAACGAAAACCTCTCGGCTGAACCTGGGAGTCGCATCGACTTCTGCATCGAGCGGGTAAAGGTTGAAGCATCAATGGGCACTGCTTTCGTTGCTTAGTGCGCCCCGTATCGCTTCCTCGCCCTTTTGCAGCCCCTTAAACAGCACATTCGGCATCCGGCGCCTCCCGTTATGGCACCAGCCCAATAGTCAAAATTGCAAGCTCATTGGTCTAGCTTTGCCAGCTTTATGGCCTGAGTTACTGCCGCGACAGCAGCACCCATCTGATTTGTGTCGTGAGCCTTCTTGATCAATGCATGTAGGACTTCCAAAAGCTCGGCGGTGTATTGAGGGCGTTCACGGTTGAAGACCTCATAGATCTGCCTTGATAGTTCGTGTAGGTAGGCGTCGCAAGTACGACTTGCAATACCCCAATGCTCCGCAGCGAAGACATAGCAGTCTGAAGTTGTTGCACCCTTTTGTTTCAGCTTGCGGAGTTCATTCACCCGCCTTTGCTTTTCGTCTTTGCCAATACGTGCTGCCATGACTCCATTCTGCTGCGTCTTTCAAGTTTGCAAAGGGGATGGAACAGGGGAACAGGGTGAAACGCCCTATTTCACGCTCAGCCTTATAGGGCTGTATCTCTCTCTCTGTGTGTATGTAGTGAATACAGAGAGATATGACCTATAGAAGCTAAAGAAGATTTACCATGTTCCACCCTGTCCCAATTCTCTAAAAGCCTTGCTGTATCTACTGGGACAAGGTCTTTTCTTGATTCCCTGTCCCCGCTTGGTGCACAAGGTTGTCCTATCAGTCATCGGTTGGCTTGGGGCGATGTTTCCGGAGCTCAAGAAGCCTGCCTTCGATTTGAGCTAACACTGTTTTGCTGATGAAGCCTGTGTCAGCGGTCTTCGAATCCCTATTCCATTGGAAGTGCAGGTCAGCCCGTTTCCACTTGGCAAGGGTGCTGTCCCAATCAACCCCGGACCGAAAGTCATGCACATCGAACATGACGAGAGGAATAGTGTCAGTTGCTTCTCTGCGCCAAATTGTTTCGTCGACTGTGAAGCCAAAGAAGCGAGCGGTCAGCCAACGGTTGTTTGGGTCAACGCCGCGATCACGCGCCACTGATCGAGACAGCTGCCGTCGTGGTTGATGAAGGTGCGGCAGAGCCTTGCGAAGTTGTCCGATGAACCGCGCATCGGCTAGGGCCTTCTTGCCGGTGGCGTGACAGAACAGGCGGTAGGCATCAATGAGGTCAACCTGATCTGCTTCAACCGTCCCGTCAGTAGGGACAAGACAGTGGTCGATGAATTCAGAGAGAGAGTCCGTAGAGGCCGCGGCTTTGGCTTGAACGCGTTGGACTTCTTCGTCATCAGAACGCCCTTGAAGGATGTCGATGGCTTCTTTGCGGTCCATGGCCAGCGCCCATGAGGCAATGGCGCCAACTTCAGTGGCGAGGTCAGCTTCAAGGTCGCCGTCGTACAAGGACCGGTCCCGTTCGCCAGGGATGGTGGGGACTACGAATGCCCGCCGCATCCAGCCGGTGTTGCCGTCGTCATCAACGAACATCGGCATCTTGGTCATGGCCAGCACGAAGCGGCCAGCGAAATCCACGGTGACTTCTTCGGATTCAAAAAGCCGCCGTGCCGTGATCATGGACTGGTCAACGAGTTCGTAGAAGGCGCTGTACTTGGACTGCTTGCCGATCAAGTCACCGAAGGTAATCAGGCGTTTCCCGAGTACGGATTGATAGATGGCTTCTTTGCCATCGAGTTGATCTAGCCGCGACAGCGCACTGATGGCATGGGTTGGGAATAGCCTCCGGATCACGCCATTGACCAAGGCGCCTTTGCCGGAACCGGAAGCACCTTCAAGCACTAGGGCCTTCCCTGACGGCATGGTCGGATCGACGATCATCCGCATCCCAGCGCGAAGCATTTGGTGATGAGCCTTGTCGTAGCTGGTCTGCAGCAGGTGATGGAAGGCGGGACCGAGCTGGCCGGTGCCGGGTGCGCAGTAATTCCCTTGGATGCAATAGGTGCAGCCGTGCTCTGGGGCATGGTCAAGCAGTTCACCGGTGGTGACATCAAGCACGCCATTCGTGAAAGGGATTAGGTGTGGCGACCCATCAAGGCGCGGGTCATCAAGGCGAATCTGCAGGTAACCAGAGATTCGTTTGACGTTGTCGAGCGTGCTGAACCGAAAGCGGGGGATGTCCCGTTCGCTTTGAGGCGGCTCGTAATAACGCTCAAGGTCTTTGGACAGCCAATGCTTGACGTCATGGCCGGAACGGCGTTCCCAATGATGGAGTTCTTCTGTCCACCGCCAGAACTGCAGGTTGCGAGCGACCATCTGCCCGCCATTGACGGCGTTGAGATTGTGAATGACGCAGGCTTCCAAGGTGGTGGCGGAATCCACGGAATAAACGGGCTGACCGCTGCCTTGGCGTTCTCGTCTTGCGGACTCCCTTTCCGCCCTTGCAATTAATGCCTGCTTGCTGGCGAAGATCTTTTCGAGGTCACTTTTTTTGACCCCTGCCCGCTTGTAGATGACCTTGAACAGCGCACCGGCTTCACCGGTGGATAGACAACGAGCGGCAGTTTTGGCGAGTTGCTCTGCTGCCCTTGCCTTCAGCAGAGGCACTCGACCGGCTTCGGCATTTTTATTGGCTGCCCGCCATTGCTCATCAGTTGCATTAGCCCAAATCTGCGCAAGGCGGAACAGGTAATCCTTGGCGCGGGCAACGCTGCCGATGACGTTCATGACGTCTTGCTGGCTGGCGTTATTGGAGAAACAGAATTCAGTCAGGCCCCCCTTGGGATGGTCAGGCATCCATGGGAGATGGCCAATCTTCCGGTCTTGCTCCAGTCCGCAGGCCACAAGGATCCGCCATACCTCCAAGACAAATGGAGTGTCGGGGTCAAGGATGTAAGGGACCCCCGGCAGCTGGCCTTCCATGCAGCGGAAGTACGACGGCGCTCCGATCGCACCGCAGGGGATTCCATGGCGAAGAAATGGCGCAGCACCGTCTTTCCATCCTTCGGTGATGGCTTGCGGCTCTTCCTCCGGCGGCACCCAAACGATTGGTTTGACGCCAACAGTCGGGAGGTACTTCGGCGCAGTTTTGCCATTAGGTCGCTTGATTTTCCCGTGACAACGCAGCTGGCCGTAGGTCTTGCCGTCACTGCTTCCGTAGGGAAAGAACAGACCTGTCGGGTGAATGATTCCGGTGTTTGACCGGCAACCGATACCGAGGTCTTCAGCTTCAGCGGCATCAACGGACCGCACGCCCGCTTCAACTGCCCAATCGATGTTCGCTTCAGTCCAACCTTCTGCGCGGAGGTGTTCGAGGTCATCAGAAATGATCGCCATCAGACCTCCATCGCGTTGACGAGCAGGCGTGCGATCAGATCAATGCAGAACCTTCTGGCGCTTTCTCCTCCTGCCAAGGCGCAGTCAAGGATCGTTCCGGTAACTGTGTGCGAGCCCTTGGCTGGCACTCTCTTCAGCTCAGGGAAATCCTTGCCAGCAATCTGCAACAGCTGCAGCAGTGAAAATCGTTCAGGGGTGAAGAAGGACCCTGCGGAGTGTTGATACTCGACAAGTGCCAGCATGCTCTCCGCTCTTGCTTCAGCGGCCTGCCATTGAGTTTTGGGGTAATCCATCAGCTGTTGACCTCTTCCACAAGGGCCGAGAAATGCTCGGCTTGCATAAGCAGCTGGTCGATTGCTCTATGAACCCAAACCGGTGGGTTTTTGCTGTAACGCTGCTGCAGCAAACTGATGATTTGGTCAATCAGTTCATTGCACTGCCGAACTTTGAAAGGGTCATCAGATGAGTGTTGCGGAATGTTTGCCGCAAGCCACTGATCCCCGTTAATGTTGGAGTAATCCACTCGAACTCAAAAGGGTTGGGGTAAGGCGAGCGGATAAGCCGAGCTTTCTCAGGGCCTGTGGCTAATCCGCTGTGTGCATTTGTTAGGCGCTGACTTCAGTCATTGCGCGTGACATCAGCTCGCGTGCTGCTTCAGCCATGGACCGGAAACCTTCAGCTCGCCGATAGTTTTCAAGGCGAACTTTGGTGCCTGCTGGCATACGAACGCAGAGCGATTCAAGTGCTTGTCTTTCTTCAATTTGAGAAGAAGTCGCTGGCATGGTTCATGTCGTTGTCGGGTGGACGTCATCAGCTTATGGATTCATTTGCAAGAGAATCGCTAGGACTGTCCGCCGCGATTGCTGCGCCTTAAATGTTGCCCACCCCTGTCATCCGTCATAGCCCCCTGATACCCCCTTAAGAAATTCTGTAATCGCCTGATTCGGTTGGCTCAAGGCATAAAAAAGCCCCGGCGTGGGCCAGGGCAGGGGCAATTAGAAAACGGTATCTAGGGATTGTATTTATTCAGGCGAAGGTGGCAATGAAGCAACACCGTTGTTGACTGCCTGCTCCAATCGTCGTGGGTTGTACAACGCACCAACGGAATCAAACATCGCCAGCATCCTGGTGATCGCATCAACGTGACCGGCGGCTTCGGTGCTGGCCCGTCTGTTCTCCTCACGCCACTGTTTATCACCAAAGTGGCATAACCATCTCCACAGCTCGTCACGGATCAATGCACGGGCAGCGGTTGGGCTGGCGATGATCGAGTTTGCTTCAACTTTCCGGGCTCCGTACTCACGCAGGTAGCTCTGTACGTAGGGGAAGTCATGGTGCTTGTGCTTTGGATCTGAAAGGTCTTCACCGCTGCTGGTCTCCAGCCCGTCGATCCACAGCAAACCGGCGTTGTCCACAAACTCGGCATTGAGCCCGAAGCGGATGATCCGACCGTCATCGGCCATTTCCTTCAGCTCGTATTCCCAGTCGAGAACCTTGGCCAGTGGCATCAAGTTTTCCAAGATGGCGTCGGACATCCTCACGCCCATTGGATCCAAGTCACCGCAGAACAGGATCACCGGAATCAGGTGATGAGACTCTGCCCATTTGCATTCTTCGATAAGCGCCACCCTGCTGTTCACGTCGGCCTGCCCCTTGCTTGCAAACCGGCGCACAGCATGGGGCAACTCCGGTTCAAACAGCTTGATCAAGTCGCGCTTTTCGGTCCAGATGATCGGGAAGAACTCCTGATGCTTCCAGTAGCTGCTGGGCCAGTAACGCTTGGCGCGATCCAGTGAATCTCGCAGTTGGCGGTTGATGTATTCCCGTGGGGTTTCCTCCTCGTCGTGAGCATCGTGGCCAGACAAGGCACGGGTGGAATCAGCGCCGACCAGCTCAAAAGGGATCAACCCTTCCTTGCGACGATCGGCCAGCCATTTGCCAGCCCAAGTGAAATCGCCTTTGGTGATGATGCCTTCGGACTCAAGGGCGTAAAGCCAAGATCGAGCTACAGGGGCGAAACCAAGACGACCAACGTATTGGCGCATCCATGCGACCACTTCACGCACATCGGCGTGGAACTGCAGTCTTCTGGCTTCACTGACCCTGCCGCTGCCCATCCGGGGCAATTCGGTGATGGTCATGAAAAACAGGATCTAGGGATTGTTTTCGGATCGGCTAAAAGAAAGCCCCCTATTGACGGGGGCTATTTGCTGCAAAGTTAGAAGCCGAATTCTTCCTTTTCAGCTGGGGCTTGTTCAGTGGCCCCTGCATTCCCTTCGGCGATGGGCCATGCGACGTACATGACGTAATCCGGCTTGCTGTCGCTGTCGCCCTTGTATCCATTGGGAAAGATGGAATAGAGGGCGCCGTCCTTGTCGCTGCCACCCAAATAGGTTTTGGGTTCCTCGCTCTTGGTTTGGCGCTTCCAAAGACCGCAGACTTTTTGGCGATCGGTGTACTTCTTGGGGGAATCACTCATGGATCTAGAAAGTAGAAGTGAACAAAAAATGGGGACTTACAGGCTTTCGACGGAATCAACCATCGGTCTGCTTCGCGTCGGAGTCTTTGAGCAACGGAGACCAGTGCTGTCTGTTGATCAGCTGGGCCTGCTTGACGGTGGCGTTGTGGACAGCCAACGCTTTCTTGCTGACATCAGTCAGCCACCCCAATGCGCGGGGCCAGTCTTCGTCAGCCACCAACTTTTCGTAGCTTTCAGAGTCAAACCCTGAAAGGTCCTTCGCCTTAACTCCAACAAGTGCTGCCACTTTTGATTGGATAAGGCTGACGTCGGCGGGATTCGGTTTTTGCGTCAGAGTGATCGGTTCGGTTGGAACCTCAGGTTTCGGCATAGGTCAAAAGGGCAAAGGGTCGGCTTCGATTTCGGCAATGGTTTCTTCGACACCAAGGAAGGTGTTGAGGATTGACAGGCATTCAGGCCCGACACCACGAACACGGGATTGATCGACGGTCAGCGCTTTCCCGCAGCACATGCAGTGAGTTGCGGCATCAACCGCAAACTCCCGAATGCCGGACGGGTCAGCGTTGAACCCCACGCAGGCCCTGGCGATCGCTTCGGCGTAAAGCACCGTGCGGGGCCAATCGGCCGATCCTGCTTTCCGGAAGAACTTGATGCTCATCCCGGTCAGCCCAATGCAAATCCCTTCAGGCGCGACGAAGAACACGGATGGTTTCCAGCCAAGGCGCTTGCCGTTGCTACGGCTGATGCGTGCTTCGGCCCAGTTGCCATTGGGCTTCAGCATCCATGGCTCAAGGTTCACGTTGAGGCGAAACCCCATCCGCTTCTTGTCCTGCGGCAGTCGGCACAGGCATTGATCAAGGACGGTCAAGTCACAACCAACAAGCAGCTGAACTTCTTTGAAATGCCCCCGGTGATCCAGCATCGGACCGGTAGGGGCGAAGACGTCGAAGGTTCTGCCGTTTGAGACTTGTGTCCCAACCTGCTCGGCAAAGACTTCAGTCATATGTCAAGAAGATCAGGAGTGAACGTTGATGCCGTCCGAAGCGATGGCCGCCAAGCTGTCATCGATGGTGTTGACGCGCATAAACAAAGCGTCGATTTCACTGGCAATCACAATCAGTGCTGCGGCGGTGCGATCGCCGTTCAGCAGTTGGCAGAGGTTGTTGATGTGGATCACATACATGAGGTCTGAATGTTCGACCTCGCGATGTGCTGCCCGTGTGATTTCAAGGGCTTCAGAGACTGACTTCTTCAAGTGAATTGCCGATAAAAGGTTTCAACTGCTCGACTGCGCAGTTGTTTGGCATCGGGCCATCGCCCTTTGCAGGTTTCTTGCTCATGGAGTTCACGGATGATCTGGCGCATTGCCATCTCAGTCGCCGCACTCCCTGGCGTTAACGGGGCACGCATTGCTCACTAGTGCGAATGGACAGGGCCTGCTCCCAAGCACGCAACGTCAACTCCGGATCCCAAACCAAGGCTTTTGATTCAGGAGACTTCCGACGAAAGTGAATCCCCGGTTCAAGAAAGCGTGCGACCTTCTTGCGGCGGTTTTCGTGAAAGTCTGTCCGGCGACGAAATAACGTCTTGGAATTATTCAGGCCAAGAAGCTTCAGCACGTCCGCAGTGGACGCAGTGAAATTGGACATCGAATGTTTGACGGTTCTGCTTATGTCTTCCCACAGGGAAGCACCACGCGACAAAGCAGATTGGTCACAGTCGAGGACACCCGCCGGCACAGCCACACATCAACCAGTCCCGAAGGATTTGAGTTGAAGGACGGTTCAATCTCGACAGATTCAAACTAAGCAAGGTGTCCGCCCCGACAAGGTGCTGACAAGGTGCTAACCGGACAAGTTCAGGTAATTCGACGAAATTCGCCTTATTTAGTCCCCGAAACTGCCAAATCTTGCTGTTTCCCTAGGGTCGCAGGTCCATCTGGGGGCCTCAGCTCCCCCCGTTCATGGCCTCGAATGCTCTTGCCGTCGCTTCGTCGCTGCTGGTCAGGTAGTAAGCGTTATGGGTCAGGTCGCTGTGGCCCATCGCATTGGAGACCAGTGCTGATGGCACGTTGCGAGCGTGACAGCGGACTGAGTAGCTGTTCCGGAAGGAGTACGGGCGCAGCCATTTCCCTTCAGCTTCTGCTTTAGCTGCCAGTCGCTTCCATACCGAATTCCGACCAAGGAACTGATTGATGTCGGCAGCGCCGCGCTTCATTGATGGAAAAGGCATCAGCCCTGCCTTGAATGCTGCTGTCAGGTCTCCGCAGATGTCATTGCCTTCTTCGTCCTTGGAAGGGCATGGAAAAAGGAAGCGTGGCTCGGTTTCGGTCTTCTTCGTCTTTCCGCCGCAGGCTTTGCGGTAGTTGCAGAACAGCTGCTCTGCACCGGTGGCCGGATTGACGCGGACTTCAAGCTTCAGTACCTCAATAGGGCGCAGGCCATAGGTATCCATCAGCAGCAGGACGTTTTTCCAAAGGGGACCCTTGCTGTTTTCAACGGACACCAGCAGCTCCACCACCTCGGCATCGCTCAGGGCCTTGACCGGGCGCTCTGCGCTCTTGGGTTTGCCGCTGCCCTTCAACTTCAGCTTCAGTGAGTCGCGGAGCATCCATGCGGGATCCAGCCCTTCGTGGTCCACGCCGTAGGTCAGCATCCGCACTACAGCATCAACGCACTGCTGACGAGCACGGGCCTTGTCGGTCCACCCCCCGGCTTCGATGGTGGCGTCAATCAGCTTGTAAGCACCGCTGGGGGCGTCCTTCCCTGTCAGTAGCTCGATGGCCTGCCCGCAGTACCGCTTGTCGCCCTCCATCGTCTTAGTGCTGACCTTGGTGCCGTTGCGCTCGCGGTCTCGGTAGTAGGCCAGCTTGATGGCTCTCCAATTGATGCCGGTGATCGGATTAACGGTGCCCGCTTCATCGGTCGCGGCTTCCTTGGGGTGGAGCTGTGCCCACGCCTCATCAAGGGTGGCTCCGTTTTCGACTGCTTGATACAGGTCTGACAGCAGGGTTGAAACGGGACCAATGCAACCGATCTCCCATTGATGCCCCAGCGTCTTGGTCCAGCTGTCCTTGCCGCCAACACCTTGGCGAACACGAAGGCGGACCTTGCTGCCGGATTTGACGACGGACCATCCGCGGGGGACCCCCTTTTCTTTGATGGCCGCTTTCAGTGTTTGGGACCAATCGGTGGTGAGCGTCTTAGCCATATGGAGTAACTGCTTTGCTTGTCCACTACACGTTACCACCAAAAGTGGACAAGGAGTGGACAAATGGGTCTTGTCCGCTTGCGCAGGTAAAAAACAAGGGCTCCCGGCAAAGCCGAGAACCCTGTCGCTCACTAGGTTTTTTCTGACGCCCCCTGATGGATTCGAACCATCGACCGACTGCTTAGAAGGCAGTTGCTCTATCCAGCTGAGCTAAGGGAGCTCGCGGGATCATTCTGACAGCCGATCCCGACCCTGCCGCCTAATGTTGAGGGCTGTGCAGAGTAGGTAATGGCTCCTGGTCGGCTCACCGACAGTCAGAAGCAGGAGCTTCTGACCCGCTATCGCCAAGGCGAGAGCAGCGCAGCTCTCGCTGACGCCTTTGGCTGCAGTGCCAATACGGTGAGCCGTACGGTGCGTTCTCTGCTCTCGGCTGAGGAATACAGCGACCTCAAGGCCTCCAGGGCTCGCGGTTCAGCGGTGAAGCCCGAGCCGGTGTCCTCCGAGCCGGTGGAGTCGGATGTCGTTGCAGCGCAGGCCACCGATGAGCCCGTTGATGACAGTGCGTCTGCGCTGGCTCTGGATGACGCTGATGATTTCGGCGCGGATGAACCTGACGATTTCTCTGAGGAGGAGCCTTCGGGGGCGTTTGCTGGTGGTGAGGAGTTCCACGAAGTGGCTGTACTTCCGCTCGATCTCCCCCAGGTGAATACCCAGCAGTTGCACTGCCTCCCGTTCGAGGCCGGAGTGCTCCCAGACAGTGTGTACATGCTGGTGGACAAGACCGTTGAGCTGGATCCCCGGCCGCTCAGTGAGTTTCCTGAGTTGGGAGTGGCGGGTCCTGATGAGCTGGATCACCAGGCGCTTTGCCTGTTCACAAGCCCGCGCACGGCGAAACGCCAATGCGGCCGCAGCCAGCGTGTGATCAAGGTGCCCGATACCCAGGTCTTCGCTATCACCACCAGCTACCTCGTGGCCCGCGGCATCACCCGGCTGCTTGTTGAAGGTTCGCTTTACGCCCTCGACGCCTGAATCAGCGCCGCGATTCCGGCATCAGCAGGGCCGTGAGGCTGCCACCACCGATCAACCCCAGCACAGCGCTGACTCCCACCACGAAACCCGCAGGGAGTGGTGCGCTGGTTCCAACGCCGAGATTCAGCCGATACCGATCGCTGAGATTCTGGGCACCAAGGCAGAGCACCACCAGGAGGGCCACACCACCGCCCATGGTGATCAGCAACAGACGCAGGCGCATCAGCATGGCGCCGACAACCATCAATGCTTCGTCAGTTTGCCTGGTTTTCTGCCTCATGCAGCAGCGCATAAAGATCCCTGCGGCTGCGTCCGCTGGTTTGCGCTAGCTCCCTGGCCGCCTCGCTGGGCTTGAGGCCTTGGGCAATCAACCGGCGCAGCTCGTCGAAACAGCGCTCGTCGCTGAGCACTCTCGTCTCAGGTGCACTTGCGCCTCCGAGCACCAACGTGAACTCTCCTTGGGGGGCGTGCCGTTCGAAATGAGCTAGGGCCGCTTGCACCGTGGCTCCAACCTGTTCTTCATGCCGTTTGGTGAGCTCCCGTCCCACCTGCAGCGGCCTGTCGCCGCCGCAGTGATCAGCAAGCTCCTTCAGCAGTTTGAGCAGGCGATGGGGGGCCTCGTACAGCACCGTGGTGCGCTCTTCCGCAGCGATGGCTACAAGGCGCTCGCTGCGCTCCTTGCCCCTGGCGGGAAGGAACCCCTCGAAGCAGAAGCGACCGCTGGGGAGGCCACTGCTCACCAGGGCGGTGGTGACAGCACAGGGGCCAGGGATGCAGATCACGGCATGCCCGGCTTGTCGAGCCGCCTTCACCAGCTCTTCCCCTGGGTCACTGATGCCCGGCAGGCCGGCATCGCTGATCACGGCAACGCTGCGGCCATCCCCCAGTTCCTCCAGGAGCTGGGGGATGCGGGTATGGGTGTTGTGCTGATGAAAGCTGCAACGCCTGGCCTGGGATCCCAGGCTGGTGAGCAGCTGGCCGCTGTGGCGGGTGTCTTCACAGGCGATGGTGTCCACCGCGATCAGCAGAGCCCGGGCGCGCGGGGAGAGGTCCCCGAGGTTTCCGATCGGGGTGCCGACGACGTAGAGCACTCCGGCGTCCGGTTCGGCGCGCTGCTTCACAATGGTCCCCACCCAACCCTCTCCATGATGCCGACCGTCCCAAGCCTTCCAGCCGGTATTAATCAGGAGCAGCTTCTTGAAGCGCTACGTCCGCTCTGCTGGGGTGCTGCTGACATCCTCAGGGCCTATGCCCGTGGTGAGCAGCCCCCCCATGGCTTTGCTCGGGCGTTGAGTGTGGACGATGGCGGGGAAGGGCCGGTGTCTGCAGCTGATCTGGCGGTGAATCAATGGCTGCTGGATGGGTTACGTGCTGCATTCCCGGATGCCGGCTGGACTCTGCTCAGCGAGGAGACCGCGAAGGAACAGCTGACCGAGGGCAAGCCCCTGGCCGCCGAGTGGCTCTGGATCCTCGATCCCCTTGATGGAACCAAGGATTTTCTGCAAGGCACCGGCGAATACGCCGTTCATCTGGCGCTGGTGCAGGGGGAGCGCCCCGCGTTGGGGGTGGTGCTGCTGCCGGAGGCCGACGAGCTCTGGTTCGGAGTTGTAGGCCAGGGCAGCTGGTGCGAGAACCGTGCAGCTGAGCGCAGCCCCGTGCGCTTCAGTGAGCGCACATCTGACCTGGTGCTGGTGGCGAGCCGCAGCCATCGGGATGATCGCCTCGAACGCTTAATCGCGGCGTTGCCCCTCGGAGGCTCCATGGCCGTCGGCAGCGTGGGCTGCAAAGTTGCCACCATCCTGCGCGGGGAGGCTGATGTGTACATCTCTCTCTCTGGAAAGAGTGCTCCGAAAGACTGGGACATGGCGGCTCCGGAAGCGGTGCTGCTAGCTGCCGGTGGGGCCTTCACGCACGCCGATGGCCAGCCTCTTGCTTACAACACGGGTGATGTGCGTCAGGCCGGTTGCCTGATCGCCAGCCATGGAAAAGCCCATACCACCCTTGAAGAACAGGCGGCACGGGCGATGGCTGAGATTGATCCAGGTTTTTCTCTGTGACCCTGAGCTCCCTCAGGAGAGCGGTGCCACTGGCGTCGGAACTGGCGCGGGTTCGGTGCCCTCTCCATTCTGGGGAACACCACGCAGGGTGAGATTGATGCGACCGCGGTTGTCGATCTCGCGCACGCGCACGGTGACCTCGTCGCCCACTTTCACCACATCCTCCACCTTCTCCACTCGGGCCTCGGAAAGCTGGGAGATGTGAATCATCCCTTCCTTGCCGGGAAGGATTTCCACAAAGGCGCCGATCGGAATGATCCGTGTGATCGCTCCGCTGAACACTTCTCCCTCATTCACCTTGCGGGTGAGTCCTTCGATGATCTTCTGGGCTTCGTCAGCGGCAGCTCCGTCATGGGAGGCGATGGTCACGATGCCGCTGTCTTCGATATCGATCTTGGTGTTCGTGCGCTCGGTGATGCCCTTGATGGTGCGGCCTCCGGGGCCGATCACAGTGCCGATCAGCTCTGGGTCGATCCGGAAGCTCAGCAGCCTTGGAGCATGAGGTGAGAGTCCGTCGCGAGGCGTGTCAATCGCCTCCATCATTTTTTCGAGGATGTGCAGGCGTGCGGGTCTGGCCTTGTTAATGGCTTCGGCAATGGTGTTCATCGCCAAGCCGGTGATCTTCATATCCATCTGCAGAGCCGTGATGCCCTTGTCGGTGCCAGCCACCTTGAAATCCATATCGCCGAGGAAATCCTCGATGCCTTGAATGTCAGTGAGGATGCGCACTTCATCGCCTTCCTTGATCAGGCCCATGGCTGCCCCACTGACAGGCGCCTTCAGAGGAACGCCCGCATCCATGAGGGCCAAGGTGCTGCCACAGACGGAGCCCATGGAGGTGGAGCCGTTGGAACTGAGCACCTCGCTCACCACCCGCACCACATAGGGGAAGGTGTCCTTGGCAGGAAGGACAGGGATGATGGCCCGCTCAGCCAGCGCTCCATGGCCGATCTCCCGACGTCCTGGTGAGCGCATCGGCTTGGTCTCACCGACGGAGTAAGGAGGGAAGTTGTAGTGGTGGAGATAGGTCTTTTCTGTATTGGGGTTCAGATCATCCATCTCCTGGGCATCGCTGGGGGTGCCCAGGGTGGCTGTGGAGAGAACTTGGGTCAGGCCGCGCTGGAAGAGGCCGGATCCATGCACGCGCTTGGGAAGCACACCAGCTGCAGCACTGATTGGGCGCACTTCGTCGAGGGTGCGGCCATCCACGCGCTTGCCGTCCTTGACGATCTGTTGGCGCATCAGTTTCTTGGTGAGAGCCTTGAAGCTGGTGGGCAGCGCCTTGCTGTTGGATGAGACCAACTGGCGAACGGGGTCGGTGTCCTTCAGTCCTTCAATGGCTTCCGCCGTGTTGCTGCGGATGGCATCCAGTTTGCTGTCGCGGTCGGCTTTGCTCTGTGCAAATTGGCCCAGCACCTCACCGATGGACTTGCTGCAAGCTTTTTCGAGGTACAGCGGCAACGTGGTGTCTGCATCAGGTGCTTCGGGTTTCACCTGCTCAATCCCGGCATCTTTGAGGATTGATTCCTGGGCCTTGATCAGTTCGCAAACGGCTTCATAACCGAAGTCGATTGCTTCGATCACGTCCTGCTCAGGGAGCTGATTGGCACCCGCCTCCACCATCACGATGCCCTCTGGCGTGCCGGCAACCACCAGGTCCAGATCCCCCCGTTCGATTTCGCGGTAACTCGGATTCAGCACAAAGTCGTCGCCCAGCAGGCCAACGCGCACGGCGGCCATCGGCCCATAGAACGGAATTCCGGCCAGCAGGGTGGCCATGGATGCTCCTGTCACCGACAACACGTCGGCAGGGACGCGCTCATCGAGGGACATGCAGGTCGCCACGATCTGCAGATCGTCCCGCAACCAACTGGGGAACAGGGGCCGCATCGGCCGATCGATCAGTCGGCTGATCAGCGTGGCCCGCTCCGGTGGCCGACCTTCACGGCGCATGAAGCTGCCGGGGATGCGACCGGCGGCATACAGCCTTTCCTCGTAATCACAGATCAGGGGAAGGAAGTCGATGCCTTCTCGTCCTGAAGATCGGGTGGCGGTGACCAACACCGAGGTGTCTCCACACTCGATCATCACGGATCCGCCGGCTTGAGGGGCATACCGCCCCGTTGTCAGTCGAATCTCCCGACCGTCGAAGGAGATTGACTGTGTCTGACCTTGCACTTGTGCTTATGTCTTTCTGTCAAGACTGATTCTGACATTCAGCAGGATCAAGCCGTCAAATCATCCGGTTGGACGATCACTTTTAGCTTTTCTGCTGATAGTCAAAAAAAAGAGGTGATTTCTCACCTCCGGGATTCTTGAAGTGTGGCGTTGCCCCCTGGGGAGATCACCAGCTGGATTTCACCACCCCAGGGAGCTCCCCTTTGTGGGCGCGCTCACGAAGCTGGTTGCGGCAGAGCCCGAAATCGCGGTACACACCACGGGGTTTGCCGGTGGCCCAGCAACGATTCCTCATCCGGGAGGGCGCACTGTTCCGTGGCAGGGCCTGGATCTTCCGATGGATTTCCAGGCGCTCCATGGGATCCTTCGCTGCATCGAAGGCGGCCATCAGGGCCGACCGCTTAGCGGCGAAGCGCTCAACCATCTTCTTGCGCTTCGCATCGCGAGCGATCATCGACTTTTTGGCCATGCAGCGGTCGGAAAAGAGCAGTTCAATCTGTGACTTTAACGCCTCACTGGCCCATCAATTGACGCACCACAGAAAGCTGGCTGGTGTCACGCACGATCAGCAGAACGCTCAGCCCCAGCACCAGCAGCAGGCTGGACTGCATCACAGCCAGTTGGAATCGCTCCGGCAGCGGCCGTCCGCGCACACCTTCAATCAAGAGGAACACAAGCTGTCCGCCATCGAGCAAGGGAAGTGGCAAGGCGTTCAGCACTCCCAGATTGATCGAGATCAGGGCGAGGAATAGAGCCAGTCCGGATCCTCCCTGGCTGGAGAGCTGAGCCCCCATCTCCACAATCTTCACAGGGCCGGATACCTGTTGGGCCGTGCTGCCGAAATCGGTGAGGAGACCGGCGTATCCGGCCACCGTCCGGCTGAACAGACCCGCAAACTGGCTGCTGCCCGCGCTGAGCGCCTCCAAGGGAGAACGCACAGGGCGGGTGGCTCCGACCATCGCCACCTGAAGCTGGGCTCCGATCCGACCGGTGCCGTTCTGATCATCGGGTGTGAGGCGGAGCATCCGAACCGCCTCAGCGTGCTGGACCTCCAGCTCAAGCGTTTGTCCGGGGCTGCGGCGGATGGGGTCGACTGCGGCCCGTACCGCTGGATCGCCGCTGCCGAGTGGTTTGGAATCGATGGAGAGAATGCGATCCCCTGGCTTGAGCCCGGCCCGATCGGCTGGAGCTCCGTCCTGCACGGTCATCACCACCACGCCAGGGGCTGGATCACCGGGAACACCGGTAGCGGCTGTATGCCCCACCAGCACCAGCCAGGCCAGCAGCAAATTCGCCAGCACCCCGGCACTGATCACCAGAACTCTCTGGGGGATCGGACGGTTGCGCAGCAAATCCGGATCGTCCAAAGGAATGGATTGATCGTTGTCGTCGTCGTCCGGAAACGACACGAAGCCGCCAAGAGGCAGTAGCCGCAGGGCGTAGGTGATGCCATTGCGCTCGGTTTTCAGCACCGCAGGGCCGAAGCCCACTGAGAAGCCATTGACGCGGATGCCTTGCAGACGGGCCGCCAGAAAATGACCCGCCTCATGAATCACGATCAGCAGCCCCAGAGCGAGCAGTGAGGCCAGAACGTTCATGAGGATTCACGCAGTTGGATCATTCTGGCTGGAGGCGATCAGAACCGAAGTAGGGAATGAGCGCCTGAGGCAAGAGAACGCTGCCGTCGGCCTGTTGACCGTTTTCGAGCAGGGCGGCCATGGTGCGGCCGATGGCCAGGCCACTGCCATTGAGGGTGTGCACGAGGCGGGTGGCCTTGCCGTCCTTGGTGCGGATGGACGAGCGTCGTGCCTGGAAATCACCGCAGACGCTGCAGCTGGAAATCTCTCGGTAGGCGCCGGCTCCCGCCAGCCACACTTCAAGGTCGTAGGTGCGCGCTGCGGAGAATCCCAGATCTCCAGTGCACAGTTCCAGCACGCGGTAAGGCAGCTCAAGCGCTTGCAGAACCGCTTCGGCATCCGCGGTGATGGCCGCATGCGCCTCGTGGGCATGGTCGGGGTGCACAAACCAGTAGAGCTCAACCTTGTTGAACTGATGCAGTCGAATCAGTCCCCGGGTATCTCGGCCATAGCTGCCAGCTTCCCGCCGGAAACACGGGCTGTAGGCCACGTAGCGCAGGGGTAGTTGATCCGCCGGAATGATCTCATCACGATGAAGTGAGGTCAGAGGCACCTCCGCCGTGGGAGTGAGCCAGAGATCGTCATCTGCGCAACGGAAGCTTTCCTCGGCGAATTTGGGCAGCTGTCCTGAACCGGTGAGACTGGCGCTGTTCACGAGCACCGGAGGTAGCACTTCGCGGTAGCCCTTGCCGGTGTGGAGGTCCAGCATGAAATTGATCAGGGCCCTCTCGAGGCGTGCTCCCTGACCAAACAGGGTCACAAAGCGGCTCTGGGCGATGCGCACCGAGCGCTCACTGTCGAGGAGCCCAAGGCGATCAGCGATCGCCCAATGCTCTTCAAGCCCTTCCTGCCTGCGTGGGTCACCCCAGGCGCGGATCTCGATGTTGTCGTTTTCATCCCGGCCGTCTGGACAGTCGGGTGAGGGGAGATTGGGGAAGGTAAGCAGCTGGCTCTTCAGATCGGCGGCCAGTTGGCGTTCCTCATCTTCCAGAACGGCCACTCTCTGTTTGATGGCATTGCCCTGCTGACGGAGTTCAGCCACCTCATCGCCTTTCGGATCAGCCCCTGCCTTGATCTTGAGGCCAACTTCTTTGCCCACCCGGTTGCCTTCCGCCTGCAGGCCGCTCCGTTGCTCCTCGAGGTCGCGCTGCTGTTGGGCGAGGGCTTGAAGGCTGTTTAGATCAACCGTCAAGCCGCGGCGAGCAAGCTCCCTGGCCATCAGCTCAGGGTTCTCTCGCACCAGACGCTGATCGAGCACAGGGATTTCAGTGGCGGCGCCGGCAGCCTAAGCGTCCGCCTCCAAGGGCTTCTGCCGACTCAGAGAACCTGGCCGACCATCACGGCTGCGACTCCAGAAAACAGGGTGATGCCCAGGGCTGTGATCGGATTCTGGCCTTGAACCACAGCAACGGTGGTGATCACTCCAGCGCCAAGACAGGCGGCTGCAAGCTGGGTGGTGAGTTCAGTGGATCGGTTCACGGCCAGACTTTCTGTAGTGCTGGCAACCTAAGGAGGTCGTTCCGAGTCGTCCTGGCGACAGCGGTGGATTCGTTACGGGGCGTCAGGGTTCGTTACGCGCCGCAATGAAGCGGGTCTGGCTCGGCCTGCACTGGCCCATTGCTTCAGGGCTTCCAGTTGTTCCCGGGCGGTGCGCGCCAGAGGGACCAACTGGGATGCGGCCTTGATCAGGTCGCTTTCATTCAGTTCCCGGCGTTCAGCGAAGGCGAGGTGCATCGCTTCGATCACCACCTGCTCCAGTTCGGCGCCGGAATAGCTCTCGGTTCGGTCCACCACGGTGGACAGGGGCAGATCGAGTTGCGGGCGTCTGCGTTGGAGATGAAGGGTGAGGATGCCGCAGCGCTCGTCTCTGGATGGCAAGTCCAGAAGAAAGATCTCGTCAAAGCGCCCCTTGCGCAGCAGTTCGGGTGGCAGTCGCTCCACACCGTTGGCCGTGGCCACGACAAATACGGCGGAGCGCTTCTCCGCCATCCAGGTGAGCACCGTGGCCAGAACCCTCTGACTGGTTCCGCCATCGCTGCCGCCGACCTGGCCGAAGCCCTTGTCGATTTCGTCTATCCACAGCACGCAGGGCGCCATGGCCTCAGCGCGCAGGATCATGTCGCGCGTTCGCGCCTCGCTGGCTCCTACGAGCCCGGAGAACAGGCGGCCTACATCCAATCGCAGCAGAGGCATCGACCAGCTGTGGGCAATGGCTCGGGCGGTGAGTGATTTCCCGGTTCCCTGAGGACCGACCAGCAGCACGCCGCGCGGCAAGGGCAGGCCGAAACGGCGGGCCTCGTCGCTGAAGGCGCGATGGCGCTGATCAAGCCAGTGCTTCAGGGTCTCCAGTCCGCCAATATCCGCGGGGGTGGCATCGGTGCGACAGAACTCCAGCACTTCGCTGCGTGCCAGTGACAGGCGTTTCTCTTCGAGCACATCGGCCAGATCGTCGAGGCTGAGGCGGCCGCGCTGCGCCAGGGCCTTTGCGGCCACATGTCTCACTCTGGCTTCACTCAGCCCGCAGCAGGCATGGGTGAGTTCTTCCAGCACCTCCTCCTCGAGGGCGGATCCACTGGCTCTGGCGATGTTGCTCAGAAGGATCCGTAATTCCTCCTCGCGAGGGAGGGGCAGATCCAGAAGCGTGAGGGCTTCGTCGAGGTCGGCAGGGGGCGTCCACTGGCCGCAGCTCAGGATCAGGGTGTGGGGGGTGGACCTCAACTCACCGGCCAGATTGCGCAGCATCCGAGCGATGCCTGGGTCATCGCAAAACCGATGCACATCCTTGAGCAGGAGCAGGGTGGGATCGTTGCTTGAACGTTCTTTCAACCACTGCAGAACGGCCATTGGCTGCCGCGCTCCCAACCGTTCCTGCCCCAGGGCACCACTGAGACCACTCACGAAATCCCATCGCGCCAGCAAGCGGTCGCCCAGGCGTTGACTGGCTTGGGTCAGGAGGGCTTCAACCCTCTCCTCCTCATGGCTTCGGATCCAGATCAGTGGCGTTCCTGATCGGATCAGGAGATCCAGCTGCCGGCTCCATGATTCAGTCATGCTGTCGGTCCGGGGTTGACTCCATGGAAGCCTGAAGATCCCGCAAAGCCTGCCAGCGAGGATCCTTGAAAGATGTCGTTGCGCTTGGCGGTGCTGCTGCGCTGGGCTGCACCGGTGGTCCAGGGCAGTGATCGCCACAGCGATTGACTACTGACATCTGCAGGCTTAGTTGTTCGAACACCCAGCGTTCGGGTTCGAAACATCCCCTAGGGTCCAGGCTTTCCATCAGTCCTTCAGCGCTATCAGAGTTGTGATCGGCATCTCCGATGGTCGCCTCCGATGGCTCAGCGCCAAGCCAGATCAATTCGCGAGTGTTAACCGTGAGTTGCTGGTTGAAGTTTCCCAGGCACCGATCACAGCACACACAGATGATGGTTTGGAGAGACCCCTCCACCTCAAGAACGTTGCCGCGGTGTTCTGCGCATACGCGTCCCCGAATTGGAGTGAGGCTTGAGAGTTCATCGTGGATGCCATCGACATCCCACTCCCTGGGCTGACCCAGGGCGAGAAGCTCTTTCAAGGCCACCGGCTCCAGGCCGGGAATCATTTGTTCCCGCCCTTGGGTTCGAACGGCAGGCGGCCGGCTTGGGATCCGCCACCGGCTGTTGCTGTGGCCGGGGTCTGAGCCTGCTTCATCTGGTCATCCAAAATCGCCTGCAGATTGTCGGGAAGTGTCTCTCGGGTGAGCAGGAAGGTCTGAAGGGCCTGAAAAATATTGGCGATCACCATATAAAGCAGAACGCCGGCTGGTAAGGGGAAGAACAGAAACATGCCTGTGATCATCACGGGCGTGATCTTGTTGGCTGTGGCTTGCTGTGGGTTGGCTGGCATTCCCATGCCGGACAGCAGCTGAGAAATAAACAGGCTCAAGCCGAAGGCTCCCACGAGGATGGCGATGTCCCAGTTGATGGCTCCCTCGGTGTAGAAGCCGACCTGACCCAGGGCTTTGATGAACAGGAAGCCGCTGCGCGCTGCGAGGCCTGGAATTTTGCCTTCAACCGTGGCATCCCCTGGAGTCAAGGCCGAGATGGTTCCGTCGTCGGAGACGGACACGATGGTCTCCCCTTTGGTCACCGACCAATTGGGAAGGAACGATTGGCCGTTTTCGACATCGCTGAGAACCTTGCTGAAGGCTTCACCGTTCTTGGTTTGAAGCTGAATCTGAACGCTCTCTCCTGTTCCGATTTTTGTGCCGCCAGGAAGACTTGCGATCACCGGGACGTGATCGGTTTCGGTGACGAAGATCGAATGACTGGCGCTGTTGAAGGGTTTTGGCTCGACCGCTGCGATCTGCTCGCCAGGCAGCACTTTGAGGTTGATGGTGTAGGGGACATCAGCGAACGGTGAACCCCGCAGCGTGGCGAACAGGGCGAAGAGAATTGGCATCTGCACAAGCAGTGGCAGACATCCGGCCAAAGGGCTGCCGAATTCCTTCATCAGTTTTCCCAACTCTTCCTGCTGCTTCTGTGGGTTGCTAGCAAAACGAGCTTTGATCTCCGCCTGGCGTTTTTGCATCACCGGCTGGGCGATGCGCATCCGTCGGGCGCTGCGAATGGATCCTGCACTGAGCGGGAACAGAGCCAGTCGGATGACAACCGTCAGCGCCACGATGGCCAGTCCGTAACTCGGTACCAGTCCATAGAAGAAATCCAGGATCGGCAGCAGCAGATTGTCGGAGATGTACCCGATCACGATGGCGTTCCGCGGTGTGGTGAAAGGTGATGCCAGTGTGCAACAGCGTCGCCGCTTTTGCGGTGCTGCCGGGCTTCAGGCAGCGAACCCCTTGCTGGTGGAGTCGTTGAGACCTGCAGCTGTGGGCTGGCTTGCATCGGGACGGACTGTGATCCGTTCCAGGATGAATGTCTCCACTTCACGGAATCGGGGCAGCGACCGCATCTCGAGCCTGGATCCGTCGTTGAGCACCAGCACCATGTCTCCCCAGGCTCCGAATCCCCTGGGCACGCATCGCACTTCACGAATCTGGCTATACACCACCTGACTGCGGTCACGTCCCATCCAGCCCCCGCTGACGGAGACGCGACGACTGGTGATGTTGAAGCGGAGCCAGAGGGCTCTCACCACAGCACCGATCGTGAAAGGAAGTCCGATGAGGGTGAAGCCAAGCAGAAGGTTGACGATCAGGTCTCCCTTGGCGGGACCTCCTTCGTAAAAGGTGTCTTCCTGTACGGATTTGGTCATGGCTGGAGCCCCGCCTGTTCAAGCAATCTGTCGCATTCTTCCAGCAAGTTGGCCTCACCTGCGTCAGCACCGGGTCGAAGACTGATCAGCAGCCAGCACTGACCATGCTCGGGGCGTGCCTCGAAGCGAGTCCTGAGGTGGTCATGCAGCAGCCGCCTGAGACGATTGCGCACCACCGCCCGCTTGTGAACCTTGCCACTGATCACGACGGCAATCCGGCAGCTCTTGGGCTGACCCAATTCAGAAACTCCAACTGTGTCGCGACGCAGCAGCTTTGGATTGGATGACGCCTTGCGCAGCACCATCAAGGTGCCGTGAAAACGCTTGCCACGCCTGTGCAAGTGATCAAAACAGCGATGGCCGCGTAAACGCATGGAAGCGGGCAGAACCATCGCTGGGGATGTGCTGGAACCGGATCAAACAGACAGACGACTGCGACCCCGCTTGCGGCGGGTGCGAATCACCCGCCGACCGGTGTGCGAACGCATGCGCACTCGGAATCCTGAGACACGCTTGCGCTTGCGGCTGGTACCACCGAGGGTTCGCTTGGTCATGAATCTGTTCCGGCGTCCGGCTTTTTCTCAAGGGGAGAGTTTATCAGGGCAGGCTCAATCAATATCGATCACCCAGCTTCCGAGGTAGCCGGATACTGGAACATCGCCAGGTGCCTGGGCCAGCGCATTGAACTGATACATGCCCTGTGAGTTGGGATTGAAGATTTTCATCAACACCGCGTAGGTGCCTCCAGTGGGGATCGGGGTATCAGGAAACACTTCGATCGCGGTCTGCTTCTCATTGACTTCGAAAACGGCCGGCAGCACCTCCTCGCAACGGCTGCGGGAGAGAACACCCCCCAATTTCATCTTGCAGAGGGAGAGATTCTTGGGCTTGATCCGGGCATTGAAATAGCTCGGAACCGAAATGCTCAACTTGAGGATGGCGGTTTTGCGGTCCTTTGGCCTCAGAATGAAGAAGTATTCGGCACGCTCGCGTTGTGCCGTACTGCTCTGCACGTAATAAAGCTTCCTGTAATCCTTCCCTCCATCCCAACGGAATTCCAGCAGTGCCGGAGTGTTCTGAGCCCGCACGGCCTGGGGCGCTGTTGTAGGCAGTAGTGCTGCCGTGCCGATGGATCCTGCAACCAGTGCAGCGGTCAGACCGGCACGGCGGCGTGTGAGTCGGAAGGCGTTTTGGGTCATGAAACTCGGAATGCTTAAAGCAATGTGGCCATTGGACGTATGTGAATTGTCCTGAGAATTATCGGTCTGTTGGTTCTTCGAGGGTCGGCCTATCAGGTGTCAGCTGTGACCGGATCTATCTGGCCGGAGGCGTGAGGCGCCCCGCAGATAGGGGTGATGCACGGGCCTGTCTCCGGGTAGCCATGCGTGGGCCAGCAGCCGGATGCAGCGGGCGAGGTCTCCATGAACAGCCATCTGCTGCACATCCAGCAAGGCCACATCTCCCCATCCTTCCCGGTGCCGAGCTGTTGCAGCAGGAAAACAGGCATCGAGATCGGTCGTCACGGAGAAGGTCACAGACACGAGTTGATTCGGTTGCAGCTGGTTCTGCTCCATCAGGGCATCGACCAGTTCCGATACGGCGTCCCTGATGGAGGCTGCGGTGTTGTCAGAGCTGGTCGTGGCTCCACGCAGGCCACGCAGCTGCAGGGGGAGGGTCATGGCCGGTGCATCCACAGGAGTTGACCGCTCAGTTCCAGTTCTGTGTTGAGCCGTTGGTGCATCGCGCTGAGCAATGAGGAGCCTGGTAGCCCCTGGAGCAGGCTCTTGCGGGGCTTCCCGAGAGTCACGGGTCTGCAGCGCTCCTCATCCAGATCCGCCAGTCGGGCCGCCAGAACCCTGGCGTGTTCTTCATCGCCGAGTTCATCCACCAAGCCAAGGTCCTTGGCCTGGGCACCGCTGAACACCCGGCCGTCGGCAAAGGCTCGGACGGCATCGGGCTCGAGTCCGCGACCTTCAGCGACGGCATCGACGAATTGGCTGTAGCTGCTGTCGATCAGATCCTGTAGCAGCTGCCGCTCCTCAGGACTGAGGGCTCGATCCGGGGAGAGGATGTCTTTGTAGGTCCCGCTTTTTACGGTTTCGAAGCGGATCCCAATCTTGTCAAGAAGCTCTGAGAGATTGTTGCCGCGAAGGATCACGCCGATCGATCCGGTAATGGTGCCGGGATTGGCAACGATCGTTTCGGCTGCGACGCCGACGTACACCCCGCCAGAGGCGGAGATGTTGCCGAAACTGGCGACCACCCGGCAGCCTTTCTCGCGCAGTCTCAGCAAGGCGGCATGAATCTCCTGACTGTCACCGACGGTGCCTCCAGGGCTGTCGATGCGCAGCAGCAAGGCTGGAAATTCACGCTCCTGCACTTCGCGAAGCGCCTTGAGAACTCGCCGGCGGGTGGACCCGCTGATAGCCCCTTCGATGGCGATTCTCGCCATGCGACGTCTGGATTTCCGGCGCCACGGCCACACCATGACTCTCCGTTCAACTGGCCGGATCTTAAAAAGGACCCTGTCGGCCCGATTTCATGTCCTCCCTGCAGCGCGGGCTGTTGATGGTTCTTCCCTTCGCTTTGTGGGGAACGGCCATGGCTGCGATGGCTCCCTTGGTTCATTCCGGCGGGCCAGTACTGGTGGCCTGTCTCAGGCTTCTTCCTGCTGGCGCTGTTCTGCTGGTTGCGGTTCCAAGGCTCGGTCGTTCCTTGCGGATCGACCCCGGCGATCGCGGCTGGTTTGTGTTGTTCACCCTCGTGGACGCCTTCTTGTTTCAGATCTTTCTCGCTAAAGGAATCGAAGGAACCGGTGCAGGGCTCGGGTCGGTGTTGATTGATTCCCAGCCGTTGATCGTTGCGCTTCTGGCGCGATGGCTGTTCGAAGAATCGATCAATCCATTCGGTTGGCTCGGTCTGGCGCTTGGTCTGGCAGGAATCGTTTGCCTTGGCGTTCCCGCCCCCTTGCTGAACCACTGGTGGTTGGAGGCTGATCTCTCTTCATGGGAGTCCGGATGGCAGTCCGGGACCGGATGGATGTTGTTAGCGGCCCTCACCATGGCCTTTGGAACGGTGATCAGTCGCTTTGCCTGCCGGCGCAGTGATCCAGTGGCGGTGACCGGGTGGCACATGCTCTTTGGGGGTATTCCCCTGCTGATCTGGCATGGGCTGGATCCGGCAACCTCCATTCTCCCGCCCTGGACTGGCCTGGACTGGGCGCAGATGGCCTATGCCTCAATTCTTGGCAGTGCGTTGGCCTATGGCCTGTTCTTCTGGTTCGCCAATCGTGAGGATCTCACTGGCTTCACCACCCTGGGTTTTCTCACCCCTGTGTTCGCGCTCGTTTCAGGGGGTGTGCTTCTCGGCGAACGCCTGGCTGGCTTGCAATGGCTCGCCGTCTTGCTCGTGTTGGCGTCGGTCCTGTTGGTCAGTCAGCGGCAGAAGCTCTGGGATCCATTGCTGCGCACGGCTTCTTCCCAGCCTGGAGACATGAAGGCATGACGGAGCGTCCCTTGAATCTGGTGCTGGTTAGCACGCCGATTGGTCAGCTTGGCAGTGGTCGGGGAGGGGGTGTCGAGCTCACGCTCGGATCGGTGATGCGCGGCCTGGTGGGCCGCGGCCACCAGCTCTCTCTCGTGGCACCGGAGGGATCGAGGTCGCCGGTGATTGCTGACACGGTGAAGCTCCATCCGTGCCAAGGAGTGGATCAGCCGAGCTGGCAGCATGCCGACCGTGGGGCCCCGATGCAGATTCCCGATAACGGGGTGCTCCCCCGCCTTTGGGAGCGCGCCCTGGACCTGGGCTGTCAGGCCGATGCCGTGATCAATTTCGGTTACGACTGGCTTCCGCTATGGCTGACGCCCCATGCCCCCGCGGCCTTGTTTCATCTGGTGAGCATGGGGTCGGTCTCGCAGGTGATGGATCGCGCTGTGGCTGCGGTAGCCCGTTGGGATCAGAGCCGGCTGGCCTTTCATACTCGCCGTCAGGCCCAGGATTTCGACCTGATGGCCCCGCCTGAGGTGGTGGGCAATGGCTTCGATCTCTCGAACTATGCGCTTCAGCTCGGAACATCGGGTCCCTTGGGATGGGCCGGTCGGGTCGCTCCGGAAAAGGGTCTGGAGGATGCGGCGGCAGCGGCTGCGGCCCTTGGAGAAACGCTGCGGGTCTGGGGCCTGGTGGAAGACCAGGCCTATGCCCAAAGGGTGGAGGCGGATGTGCCTCATGGCACGATCGAGTGGTGCGGGTTCAAGCCCACGGCCGCGCTTCAAAGGGAACTGGGGGCATGCCGGGCGCTGCTCAACACCCCCAAGTGGAATGAGGCCTACGGGAATGTGGTCGTGGAGGCTCTGGCCTGTGGCGTGCCAGTGGTGGCTTACGACCGCGGAGGTCCTGGGGAGATCGTTCAAGACGGAGTCACAGGCTGGCTCGTCCCCCCCGATGACCGCGACGCCCTGAGTCGAGCCACGCAGCGTGTTGGTGCGATCGATCGACGGGCTTGCCGCGAATGGGCTGAACAGTGGGCGAGCCAGGAGGGTTTGGCCATCCGCGTGGAGACCTGGATCCGCCGGGGGTTGTCCCGGATGGATGGCACGATCGTCTGATGACAGGGGATCGACCTGACACGACTGAGCTCACGCCGCTGGTGCGGCGTAGGGGGCTCTGGTGCATTTTCGTGCTGGCTGTGGTGATCTTCACCTGGCAGCTGGGAAGCACTGGATTGGTGGATGAAACGCCACCTCTGTTCGCTGCATCAGGCAGGGCGATGGCGGAAACCGGCGACTGGTTGACGCCCCGGGTGAATGGTCTGCCTCGCTTCGACAAGCCGCCTTTGGTGTATTGGCTGATGGGGCTGAGCTACAGCCTTCCGGGGTCAGCGTCATGGGATCCACTTGGCACCTGGGCCGCGCGCCTGCCTTCGGCCCTGGCGTCGATGGCCTCCATGCTGATGCTCGGTGACACGTTGCTTCGCTACCCCTTGGCTGGGGATGCCCACCCTCGACGGACGGCGGTGGCTGGAGCGCTGGCCTTCGCCCTCTCCCCTCTGGTGCTGATCTGGAGCCGCACCGCAGTGAGCGACGCCCTGCTGAGCGGCACCCTGAGTCTCAGCCTGCTCTGCCAATGGCGTTGCTACGCGAGTGGATCCACGCGGCGCTGGTGGTTGGCCTGGGTACTGCTGGCCCTTGCGGTGCTCACCAAGGGGCCCGTGGCGGTTGTGCTCACCGGAATCACCCTGAGCCTCTATGCCCTGATCCGCAGGGATCTCTTCGGTCTGTGGCGGCTCCTTCGCCCCATCCGCGGCTTGCTTATCACTGCTGTGCTCAGCTTGCCCTGGTATTTGGCCGAGCTGGTGGTGGAGGGCCAGCCGTTTTGGGACAGCTTCTTTGGATATCACAACCTCCAACGCCTCACCAGCGTGGTGAATGATCACCTCCAGCCCTGGTGGTTCTTCGGACCGGTGCTTGTGGTGGCATCTCTGCCGTTCACGCCGCTGCTGCTGTTGGGTCTTGCACGCTGCTTGGCCGCGTTTCGGGGCAAGGGATCGCGTCTGCAGCTCCCAGCCCAGCAGAGCCTTCGCGATTTCGCTGGTTGCTGGGTGTTCTCGTTGCTGATTCTGTTCACCCTGGCGGCAACCAAACTTCCCAGTTACTGGTTGCCGGCCACCCCAGCCGCTGCCCTGTTAATCGCTCTGACGGCCCAGGCTCCCTCGTGCAAGCGACGTCCACTGCTTCTGTGGATGTGGAGCTTCACCTTGCTGCTCACCGCTGTGCTTGCGGCTGGTCTCTGGGTGTCTCCCCTCTGGATTCCCCTGATTCAGGACCCGGAGATGCCCACACTCCCTGCTGAGCTTTTGGCCAGTGGTTTGGTGTTTCGGGCTGCTGTCTGCTTCACCGCGGCGGCCTTGCTTGGCCTGCTCACCTTGGTGCGCACACTGGATGGTCGCCTGCTTGCGGTCCAGGGACCTCTGGTGGCATTTCAGCTCGTTGCGCTCCTGCCGATGATCGAACTCGGAGACCGGGTCCGGCAGCTTCCCGTCAGGCAGGTGGCTGGAACGGTGGTGAGCCAGCGGCGACCCGGGGAACCCCTCGCGATGATCGGCGTTCTCAAACCCTCACTGCACTTCTACACACGCCAGGTCGTTCTCTACGACGGCAAGTCGAAGTCGGCACTGGTCAATTTGGCGGATCGACTCAGCCGTGAGCAGCGGCAGGGATTTCAAGGCATCCCCCTCAGCGATCCCGGCAGCTCGGACACGGTGCTTGTGGTGATCGATGAGCGCACTGCTGCGCGTGAGCACTGGCAGGGGCTGGCTCCTGATGTGCTGGGCCGGACAGGCATCTATGCCCTATGGCGTGTGGATCGCAGCCGTCTCGAACAGCGGGCTGCAACCCTGCAGGCCCAGGGTGTTGATCTCACCTGGCGGGATCCGAGGCCAGAGCGTTATTGATGTCAGCCGTTGGCCGCCTCCGAGCCCAAGTCAGCACTTCTGCAGAAGCTGCAGTGGCCCCAGTAGGCCATTTCTCCCGTCGGAGCCGGTGATCCGCAGCGCGGGCAGGTCGCCATTCCATGCACATCCGTCCGGCTGGGATGGCGGTTCCATTCGTCGAGAGGGTCCCCTGGATCGGACCGTCGGGCCGTGTGGTGCTGAAGGATGCGAAGGTCGCGAACGGGGTGACCGGCGGCACGGATCGCGGCGAGTAGTTGAAGCTTGCTGTAGAGCAGAGCCTGGCGCCACTGAGGATGGCTGGCACCAACGCTGAGCACCCCTTGTCTGAGGGTCAGGGGCCGGCAATGTTCAGCCAGGGACGGTCCTGCCAGTTTCGGCCAGTCCTGCCACAGGGCTGCCATTGAACCGTCCTGACGCCATTGCTGGTTCAGTCGGTCCAGGCATCCCCTGATCGACTGTGCCGGTTCGGGAGGCGCCGGCATCAAGAGTTCACCCTTGCCGAAGCGACGTCTCTGTGATTTCGGAGCCCTTCCCATGTTCGATCAGGGATCAATCCCGTGACGATAGGGAGGACAGGTGGCCCCTCTCGCTAGCCTTTGATGGCTGCTTGCCCTGATCCATGGGTTTCTTTGATCGGCTGAGTCGTCTGGTTCGCGCGAACGCCAACGCTGCAGTCAGCAGCATGGAAGACCCCGTCAAGATCCTCGATCAGTCGGTTGCTGACATGCAGTCTGATCTGGTGAAGCTGCGCCAGGCGGTCGCCATGGCCATTGCCAGCCAGAAGCGTTTGCGCAATCAGGCCGATCAGGCCGAGACCCAGTCACGCACTTGGTATGAGCGTGCCGAACTGGCTTTGAAGAAGAACGAGGAGGATCTGGCCAGGGAAGCCCTGACCCGGCGTAAGACCTTTCAGGAAACCGCCACATCCCTCAGTAACCAGGTGAAGGCGCAGGAGGCCCAGGTGGAGACCCTCAAGAAGAGCCTTGTGGCTCTCGAGGGAAAAATCGCCGAGGCGCGCACGAAGAAAGACATGCTGAAGGCCCGAGCTCAGGCGGCCCAGGCACAGCAGCAGCTGCAGAGCGCTGTTAACGGCATGGGGACCAACTCCGCCATGGCCGCTTTTGAGCGGATGGAGGACAAGGTTCAGTCCATGGAGGCCTCCAGTCAGGCAGCGGCCGAGTTGGCCGGAGCCGACCTTGAAAGTCAGTTCGCTGCTCTGGAAAGTGGAAGCGATGTGGATGATGAACTGGCCTCCCTGCGGCAACAGCTTCAGGGTGGACCTGAGGCCGTGGCCCTTCCGCAGGCCGATGACAAGGTGCAGCCCGTGAAAGTCGCCGAGGTGGATCAGGATCTCGAGGAACTTCGGCGTTCCATCGACAAGCTCTGAACCTCCTCTAGAGCCTCTCCCGTCCATAGGATCAGACTTCCTTCGTCGTCTTGCTGTGTCAGCTGCTGTTTCCGACTTCACCGATGCCGGTTTTGATCAGGACGTCCTGAAGGCATCCGGAACAGTTCTTGTGGATTTCTGGGCACCCTGGTGCGGTCCCTGCCGGCTGATGGTTCCTCTGATGGACTGGGCGGCCGAAACCTATTCAGGGCGTCTGCAGGTGGGAAAGCTTGAAGTGGATGGCAATCCCGCAACCCGCGATGCCTACCAGGTGCAGGGAATTCCAACGTTGATCCTCTTCCGCGATGGTGGGGAAATTGGTCGTCACGAGGGGGCCATCGCCCGTCCTCAGTTGCAGGCTTTCCTGGATGCTCACCTCTGAACGCCTGGCCCGGCTGGGCAGTGGTGTTTTCGACCGGAATGATCGCCGCAAAGCGCACTACTGCCTTGGGAGTCGTCATCCCCAGCAGCCGCTGATTGATCTTTCGCTCGGGTCAACCGATCTAGCCCCACCTGCGGAGGTGATCGCGGCCATGGCTGGTGCGCTTCAAGATCCCATCAGTTCGTCCTACTGCCTGCATGCCGGAACCGAAGCGTTCCGCCATGCAGCGGCCGCTTGGTGTGAGCGTCGCTTCGGTGTGGCGGTTGATGCTGAAACCGAAGTTCTGCTGTTGGTGGGTTCCCAAGAGGGGACTGCCCATCTGCCGATGGCCGTTTTGGATCCTGGTGAGAGCGCCTTGATCCTTGACCCCTCCTATCCCTCCCATCGCGGCGGTCTCGAACTGGCGGATGCCTCGATCCACACGCTGCCGCTTCGCGCCGAAACGGGATGGGCTCCCGACTTTTCCAGTCTGACGACCGAGCAGTGGAGGCAACTGCGCCTGATGGTTCTGGGGTTCCCCCACAACCCAACCGCCTGTACAGGGGAACAGGCATGGCTCGATGAAGCAATGGAGCACTGCCATCGCCATGATCTCGTACTGGCGCATGACAACCCTTACGTTGATCTCGCTCTGGAGGGAGAGGCGCCCGCTCTCTTGCGCTGTCCCCAATGGAAAGAGCGGGGAATCGAGTTCTTCTCCCTCTCCAAGGGCTGGTGCCTGGGGGGATTCCGTCTGGCCTTCGCCGTGGGGGCAGCACCCCTGATCAGTGCTCTCCGTCAGCTCAAGGGCGTTGTGGATTTCAATCAGTGCCGTGCTCTTCAGCAGGGGGCGGTGCTGGCGCTAGATCGCTTCGCTCACTGGCCTGCATCCCTGCGTCCTGTTTATCGGGATCGCAGGGATCGCATGCTGCGTTCCCTGGAGCGAATCGGCTGGTCGGTGCCCCAGCCCTCCATGGCCCTGTACCTATGGATGCCTCTGCCGTCCTGGGCCCGCTCCAGGGGCTGGAGTGATGAACAGCTGGCCGCCGAAGTGCTCGAACATTGCGGGGTGGCGCTCACTCCCGGTTCTGGCTTTGGAACAGCTGGAGCAGGATGGTTGCGACTGGCCTTGGTGCGCCCTTCGATCGAGCTTGAGTCTGCTGTGGATCGTCTCGCACCCTGGTGGGCGCTCCAGAGCTGATGCGTCCGGTCGCCAGGGGAGCTGCACGTGTTCTCAGGGATCTGCGTCGTTGCGGCGGCACCCATTGGAGACTGCGGCAATTGCCGGTTTGCACCAGTACGGAAACCGAGCTGGTGCGTTGGTTGCAGAGCCACCCATGGAGTGGTGATCAACCGCGTGCTGTGTTCTCCTCCCATCAGACCCAGAGTCATGGCCAGCACGGACGTGTGTGGTTGGCGCCGCGGGGCGGCGTCTGGCTCAGTGCGGCCCTGCCCTGGCCCCATCCGATCAGTGCCACGGGGTTGTTCGGTCTGGTTGTGGCGCTTGCGCTGACGGAACAACTCGAATCCCAGGCTCTGCCGGTGCGGATTAAGTGGCCGAATGACCTGTTGGTGCACTCCAGGAAACTGGCGGGAATTCTGCCCACGTTGGTGTTTCGTGGGAGCCAGGTCCGACAAGCCCGTGTCGGCGTTGGGCTCAATGTGTGCAATGCCGTTCCCTCCGGGGCCATCGCGTTGAAGCAGCTCCTGCCGCGCAGTCGCTGCCGGCTGGGGTTCTGGCAAGGCGCCGTTCTTCAAGCCCTGGACCGGTCAACGGATCTTGCTCATGACCCTGCTTATGTGGTGCGTGAAGTGGAACGTCGGCTCTGGAGTCATCACGTGCGTGACCCCAGCAGTGGGGACAGTTGGCAGGTGCGAGGGCTGGGTCTTGATGGACGTCTTTTGCTCAGTCAGGGCACCCAGACCTGCAGCTGGACCCGGTGGGGTGACAGCAACGACAGGAGTGTCTAACCTCTCGCACGATGAGATCGCTTCGATCTGTTGGTACTTCGCTGGCTTGCTGCACCGATTCTTCTAACGCTGCCGTTGGCTCCCTCGCCCAACGGCGCTTTTGAGAGCACAGGGACGTTTGATCATTCTCTTGAATCCCTTGAGAAGAACCGGGTCATTACCCCTGCTGAGCGCAAACAGCTGGAGACCGGAGACGTCACCCGCCCGGCTGAAGCCCCTGCGTTTGAGCAGGCTTGCCGTTCGGGTGCTCTGTCTCAGCAGGAATGTCGCAACGGTGTGGCTCTACGCGGTCGTAACCAACGGCGTGAAACCCGCGTGGTGTTGAACGGCAGGGATGAAATCCTGACCGGCCTGTCCAGGCGAAGTGTGGATGGACGTCCGCTCCCGCCCATTTCCGTTCCGGTTTCAGCTCTTCTTGCCGGCTCAACGGGAGGATTCCGCCTCGAATCGGTTTTCGCGGTCTCTCCCCGTCCGGCGTCGATCCCCGGAAATGGCAACCGACAGCTGCTGTTCCCAATCATCGGATCAGCCATCACCACCAGTGGGTTCGGTTGGCGCATCCATCCAATTGTGGGTCAGTGGCTGATGCATGCAGGCAAGGATTTTGCTGCTCCGGAAGGGACGCCGGTTGTAGCAGCCCTGTCTGGAACTGTTCTGAGCAGTGGCCTCGCCGGTGGTTATGGCATCGCTGTTGAGCTCGACCATGGAGATCCACCAAGACGGACGCTCTATGGACACCTCTCCGAGATTTATGTGAAAGCGGGACAGACCGTGCGACAGGGCGAGGTGATCGGGCGTGTCGGCAGCACGGGCCTGAGTACTGGGCCCCATCTTCACTTTGAGCTCCGTCGCCCTGAGGACGACGGATGGGTCGCTACCGATCCCGGCGATCTCGATCTCAATCCACTCACTGCATCAGGTGCCGATGCGGTGTCCATGCTGGTCGGCCAGCTGATGAACAGTCTCGAACGGCCTGACTCCTCATCATCAGGAGCCTGAGTCTTGGATCTCCTCTCTGAGGATGAATCCCACCCCTCGCACAGTGTGAATCAGTGTTGGAAGGTCTTTGGACTCCAGCTTCTGTCTCAGATAGCGGATATAAACATCGAGAAGATTGTCGTCCCCATAGAAGTTTTCCCCCCAGACCCCACGCATGATGTCGGCGCGCGTCAGCACCTTGCCCTGGCCGCGCATCAGGAAATTCAGCAGTTCGTATTCCTTGACCGAGAGCTGAATCAATCGATCACCACGGGACACATCCCTGGTGCTTGTATTCATGCTGAGATTCCCCACTTTGAGGGTTTCCGGCTGGGGTCCGTCACCGTTGATCGCCGAGAACGTGATGGCTCGGCGTTGCATGGCCCGCAACCTGGCCATCAGTTCTTCAATAGAAAAAGGCTTGATTAAGTAGTCATCCACGCCTGCATCCAAGGCGGTGACCCGATCGGAAATGTCGTCATGCCCGGTGAGCATCAGGATTGGTGTTGTGACACCACTGCTACGAATTCTTTGGCAAATATCAATGCCACTGAAATCAGGCAGATTCCAATCCAAAACAATCAAATCAGGGCCAGGCGTCTCCCGGGCATGGAAGAGACCTGAGGCCCCATCAGCGGCCACGATTACGTCATACCCTTCCACTTCCAGTTCCATTTTCAGAAGATCCGTCAAACGGGCCTCGTCATCCACCAGAAGGATGCGGATGGATGGAGCTGCAGGGGCTCCCATGAGAACGTTCCTGATTAACGAACACCTTAATCAGAGGTGTTTTGAAGGGCTCGGATTCTCGGCTGGGATCTCCCAGCGTTCCACCTGTCCATCGCGGAAATGAGCCACGCGCTCTGCGCGGGCGGCCACGTCGTCTTCATGGGTCACCAGAACCACTGTGATCCCCTGACGATGGAGACTGTCAAACAGATTGAGGACGTCGTCCGTCGTGCGCGAGTCCAGGGCTCCTGTCGGCTCATCCGCGAGCAAAAGCGCCGGTTGATTGATGATTGCCCGTGCGATGGCCACCCGCTGCTGCTGACCTCCAGACAATTGATTCGGTCTGTTCTCGAGTCGATCCCCCAGCCCAACCCGCTCCAGGGCCGCACGGGCGCGGTCTCTCCGCTCATGCACCTCAATGCCGGCATAGATCATCGGCAGCATCACATTCTCCAAGGCCGAGGCATGGGGGAGAAGGTGGAACTGCTGGAACACGAACCCCAGCTCTTGGTTGCGTAGATCGGCAAGCGCATCATCATCAAGCAGCTCAACGGCATTGCCGTTGAGGCGGTAGGACCCGCTGGTGGGGCGATCCAAGCAGCCAAGGATATTCATCGCGGTGCTCTTGCCGGATCCGCTGGCACCCATCACAGCCAAGTAGTCACCCTGAAGCACTGTGAGATCCAGCCCATCCAATGCTCTGACCTGGGTGTCGCCTGAGCCGTACACCTTGCTGACGGCTTTCAATTCAGCGACCGGCCGGCGTTCGGACGGGATGGTGTCAGCCAAGGGGGGTTCCGTTCACACTGGCGATTGCTTGTTGCAGCAGGGGCGTGCCGGCCACAGCATCACTCGCCCACTGGAAGAGAGGGTTGGAGAGAATTCCGCCCACTGCTGTCACAACAACGCACGCCAAGAGAGCGACTCGCAAAGGGGGAAGGCCAAGGGTGGACCACTGCACGGGTGGGTAGGCCTTGACGGCGTCAGAGGCTTCCTGAGGCTCTTTCACCACCATCATCTTGATCACACCGATGTAGTAATAAATCGAGATGACCGACGTGATCAGACCGACGACGACCAGCAGATACTGGTGATCAGCCCAGCCTGCGAAGAAGAGATAGATCTTTCCGAAGAAGCCGAGCATCGGAGGAATTCCCCCGAGGGAAAGCAGGCAGAGACTGAGCCCAAGCGTGATGAGTGGATCTTTCTGGTAAAGCCCCGCGTAATCAGCGATCCGATCGCTTCCTGTGCGGATCGAGAACAGGATGATGCAGGCGAAGGCGCCAAGGTTCATGAACAGATAGGCCGCCGTGTAGAGAACCATGGCTGCGAAGCCATCCTCGGTTCCGCACACCAGGCCGATCATCACGAATCCGGCTTGACCGATGGAGCTGTAAGCCAGCATCCGTTTCATTGACGTTTGGGCCAGCGCGACCACATTCCCCAGGGTCATGCTCAGCACGGCCAGCACGGTGAATAGCAACTTCCACTGGGTGTCGAAGCTTCCGAAACACCCCACAAGAAGTCTCAGGGCAAGGGCGAAACCGGCAGCCTTGGAGCCCACGGAGAGAAAGGCGACCACAGGGGTTGGCGAGCCTTCATACACATCAGGTGTCCACTGGTGGAAGGGAACGGCAGCGATCTTGAACGCCACCGTGGCCAGCACAAACACCAGCGCCAGGGCAGCCAGCGGGGTAGGGCTGGTGAGGAGAGCCTCTCCGATTGCCTCAAGACTTGTGGAACCGCTGAGGCCGTAAAGCAGTGAGGATCCATACAGAAAGACGGCGGCCGCAGCCGATCCCACCAACAGATATTTCAGAGCGGCCTCGGAACTGCGCGCATCGCGCTTCATGTAGCCGGAAAGGAGATAGCTCGCGACAGATAGGGTTTCCAGTGACACGAACACGCTCACCAGGTCGGTCGCTCCGCAGAGGAGCATCCCTCCAAGGGTTGCCGCGAGAAGGATGGCTGCGTATTCACCGACGGGGGTTCCTCCCTGTTCGGCGTACCGCCAGCTGATCATGAGAGACAGCAGGGTGGAGAGCGCCACAACAGCCCTGAAGGCGATCGCTAAGTGGTCCGGCAGGAAAGCGCCGAGGAACGAGGATTCAAGGGGGGCATTCCACTGAAGCGCCAGCAGCAGAAGAGCTGTCCCTAAACCCGCATAGCAAATGGGGGGAACCCAGCGCGAGGAGGTCTTCTCTCCGGCCAGATCCACCAGAAGGGTGGCCAGCATGGCGAGCAGAACAGCACCCTCCGGTGCGACAGCACTGGCATTCAGTGAGAGGTTGAGCAGCTCCCCAGGAGCTGCCAATGCCGTAGTGGACAGAAGCAGAGCACCCATCTCGGGCATGGTGCGCGCAGGGCAGAGCAATAGGGGGGACTGTAGCGGCGATGCTGATCAGGCTTGAGAAGCAAGGGCAATTCGCTGCAGCCGGAGCGGCGGTGCGATAAAGAAGGGGTCGGAGATTTCTGCCCGCCTGTGGCGCACACCCTGGTCATTGTTGAGAGCCCTACCAAGGCCCGAACCATCCGTGGTTTTCTTCCCAAGGCCTTTCGGGTTGAGGCGTCCATGGGCCATGTGCGTGACCTGCCGAACAATGCCAGCGAGATACCAGCGGCTCACAAAGGGCAGAAATGGGCCAATCTCGGTGTGAACACCGACGCCGACTTCGAGCCGCTGTACGTGGTGCCGAAGGACAAGAAGAAGATTGTTAAGGAGCTCAAGGATGCGCTGAAAGGTGCTGATCAGCTTCTGCTGGCGACTGATGAGGATCGCGAAGGAGAAAGCATCAGCTGGCACCTCCTCCAGCTTCTGGCCCCCAAAGTCCCCGTGAAGAGGATGGTCTTCCACGAGATCACGAAGGAGGCGATCGGGCGGGCTCTGGATCAGACCCGGGAGCTTGATATGGAGCTCGTGCATGCGCAGGAGACCCGCCGAATTCTCGACCGATTGGTGGGCTACACCCTCTCCCCGCTGTTGTGGAAGAAGGTGGCCTGGGGGTTGTCCGCCGGCCGGGTTCAATCGGTGGCTGTGCGTCTGCTCGTCCAGCGGGAACGGGCCCGACGGGCGTTCCGAAGCGGGAGCTACTGGGACCTCAAGGCCGCGTTAGAGAAAGCTGGTACTCGCTTTGAAGCCAAGCTCACCCATCTTGAGGGGCAACGCATTGCCACTGGCAATGATTTCGATGAAAGCACCGGCGGCCTGAAAGAAGGAAGCAAGGTGCGTCTCCTCAGCGAGGAGGATGCCCGAAACCTCTCCGCCGCTGTTGAGGCCGCGGACTGGAGCGTCACGGCCGTGGAGGAGAAACCCACGGTGCGCCGTCCCGTTCCGCCCTTCACCACCAGCACGCTCCAGCAGGAATCAAACCGGAAGTTGCGGCTGTCGGCACGGGAGACCATGCGTTGCGCTCAGGGGCTTTATGAGCGGGGCTTCATCACCTACATGCGAACGGATTCGGTGCACCTGTCGGATCAGGCCATCAGCGCAGCACGAAGCTGTGTGGAATCCCGCTACGGCAAGGAGTATCTGAGCAAGTCCGTGCGTCAGTTCAGCACCAAGTCCCGCAACGCCCAGGAAGCCCATGAGGCGATCCGCCCTGCCGGCGAGAGTTTCCGGGCTCCCCAAGACACTGGTCTGGACGGGAGGGATCTGGCCCTTTACGAACTGATCTGGAAGCGCACCGTGGCCAGTCAGATGGCTGAGGCCCGTTTGACCATGCTCTCCGTGGATCTCAGCGCTGTAAATGCCGTGTTCAGAGCCAGCGGCAAGCGCATCGATTTCCCGGGATTTTTCCGTGCCTATGTGGAGGGTAGTGATGATCCGGATGCAGCTCTGGAAGGCCAGGAGGTGCTGCTTCCCTCGCTGAGCGTTGGTGACGCACCGTCACTGAAGGACGTTGAAGCGCTCGGACACCAGACCCAGCCACCGGCGCGGTTCAGCGAAGCGTCCCTGGTGAAGATGCTGGAGAAGGAAGGCATCGGCCGTCCGTCCACCTATGCCTCGATCATTGGCACGATCGTGGATCGTGGTTACGCCACGCTTCTGAACAACTCCCTCACCCCCAGCTTCACAGCATTTGCTGTGACATCGCTCCTCGAGGAGCATTTCCCTGATCTGGTGGATCCGGGGTTCACGGCCCGGATGGAGAACACACTCGATGAGATCTCGCATGGGACCGTGCAGTGGCTTCCCTACCTCGAAGGGTTTTACAAAGGCGACAAAGGGCTTGAATCCCAGGTTCATCAACGCGAAGGCGATATCGATCCCGGTGCCTCCCGAACCATTGATCTCGAAGGCTTGCCTTGTGTGGTGCGGATCGGACGTTTCGGTGCCTACCTGGAGTCGAAACGCGTTGGGGAGGATGGCGAGGAGGAACTGATCAAGGCCACCCTGCCGAGGGAAATCACCCCGGCTGATCTTGATCACGATCAGGCGGAACTGATCTTGAAGCAGAAGGCTGATGGACCGGAAGCCCTGGGTGAAGATCCCGAAACCGGTGACCTTGTCTATCTGCTGTTTGGGCAGTACGGCCCTTACGTGCAGCGAGGGCAGGTGAGTGATGAGAATCCGAAGCCCAAGCGTGCTTCTTTGCCCAAAGGCGTCAAACCTGAGGATCTCAGTCTTGATGATGCTCTGGGGTTGCTGCGTTTGCCGCGTTTGCTCGGTGAGCACCCCGATGGCGGCAAGGTTCAGGCCGGTTTGGGGCGATTCGGTCCCTACGTGGTTTGGGATAAGGGCAAGGGAGAGAAGGACTACCGCTCTCTGAAGGGCGATGACGATGTCCTGTCGGTAGGGCTGACCCGCGCCATGGAACTGCTGGCGATGCCCAAGCGGGGACGGGGCGGCCGCACAGCCCTCAAGGACCTGGGGAAACCCGATGGCAGCGAGGAGACCATTCAGGTGTACGACGGTCCTTACGGCCTGTATGTGAAGCAGGGCAAGGTCAATGCATCCCTTCCCGAGGGCAAGGGCGCGGAGGACATCACCCTGGAGGAAGCTTTGGAGCTGCTGGCTGCGAAGGCCTCAACGAAAAAATCCAGCAGCCGCAAATCCGCTGCCACCAAAAAGCCGGCGGCGAAGAAACCCGCTGCCAAAAAACCAGCTGCCAAGCCAGCTGCGAAAAAGCCACCGGCCACCACCAAGTCGGGACGCCTCCGGGCCAGTGCGGTGCGGGTGATCCGGCCTGGTGATTCCTGATGTCCGTGAGGCTGCTTCCCGGTGTTCTGCTGGCTCTGATGCTCCTGCAGGCCTGTGATGGCACGCCGTTGGGTCAACGGCTCTCAGACAGTTTTGACGGCCCATCGGCTCAGCCCTCTTCAGAGGACGCACCGCAGTCGGTTCAGGTCAAAGCGGAGCCAGTGGAGGAGGCGCCAGTCGAGAAGGGTCCAGTGAAGAACGATCCAGTGAAGGTTGAGGCCGTGAAGGCCAAGACCGGAGAGATCACGACCAACCCTCAGCCATCCACTCCTGAAGACGTTGAGACCAAGGCCGATCTCCCTCGCGCCATGACTAGACGCACGCTGCCGTATCGCATCACCATCCGCCTGTCGTCGGCTGATCCAGCGGCACCTGCGGAGGGGGTCACCGACGCTCTGCGCAAGGCCGGAATTGGCTTTGAGGTGGAAACCATTGAGAAAATCTCCAGGGCACAGTCGGCTGTGCCGATGGATGAACAACCGACTCCGTCGCCCTGATGCCACCAGCTCTCAGCCATCGACAGGCTCTGCGCATGATGGAGTGCTCGTACCTGGCGGCCGCCGCAGCTCTGATCTGGCTCGCGCTTTACTACCTCCCGGTGGGTGGTTCACTCTTTCGGCTGGCTCTTCCACTTCCCCTCGCCCTGCTGACGGTGCGTCGGGGGAGCCGTGCGGGGCTTGAAGGGCTGGCGGTGTCGATCCTCTTGCTGATGGCCTTGATGGGGCCTGTGCGGGGCCCCTTAATGCTCTTCCCCTACGGCTTGCTGTCGCTCTGGCTGGGCTGGTGCTGGCAGCATCGGCAGAGCTGGTGGATCAGTTGGGGCTTCGGCTTGGTGATCGGAGCAGCAGGGTTTCTGGTGAGGGTCGTGGCCCTCTCCTTGCTGGTGGGTGAGAACCTCTGGGTGGTGATCACCCGAGCCGGTGCCGGACTGCTCGATCGCTTGCTTGAGCTGCTTCAGCTTCCGCTCGCGCCGGATCTTCTTTTGGTGCAGGTCATGGCCCTCGTCCTGGTTGTGATTCAGCAGCTGATCTACGTGCTGGCCCTCCATGCCTTGGCCTATTGGATCTTCCCCAGGCTGCAGGCGCCGGTTCCTGAGCCTCCGCGTCTTCTGAATGGTCTGGTTGCCCTCGATCCCCTCTGATCTCAATCTCCCGTCCGGCTGTCGACGGCTGACAGGGACGTCTTCGGGAGCCGGAGGGACAGCCCTGCTCAACCGCTGGCAATCCCCGGAGTTGTCCACCCCGGATTGTTTGCTGGTGCTCGCTTCCACGCGCTCTGCCGAGGTTCAGGGCATCTCCGCTGCTGGATGCACGGCAGCAGCCCGTCGCACCACGGCCCTCGCGGATGCTGAGCTGCTGATTCATGGTCCTGGCGTGCCTCCCCGCTGGCCGCTGCCCCCTCTCCCTGCAGGCGTGTCACCGGCACTGATCAGCAGGGTCGTCGCCGAGACGATCCCACTCAATCTTCAGGTGGCAGCCCTTGGGCTGCCGATCGAGCCTCCTTTTCCCCATCTGCGTTTCGAAGCCCCATCCCATGGGCCTGCGCACTGCCTGAGCGGTGGCGCCGCGATGGATCCCGAGCGGGCTGGACAGCTGATCCGACGGGGGAAACGGATGGGCCGCCGCCTGCGCAGGCCTTTGGTTCTGGCGGAATGCGTGCCCGGAGGGACCACGACGGCGTTGGCGGTGCTCACGGGCCTTGGCCTTCCCGTGGCCCAACTCGTGAGTGGTAGTGCACTGCATCCACCGATGGAGCTCAAGCAAGCGCTTGTCGCTGAGGGGCTGTCTGCGATCCAGCCCGTCACGACGGATCCGGAGGTGCTGCTGGCGGCGGTCGGTGATCCGTTTCAGGCGCTCACGATGGGCGTCCTGCTGGGGGCGGTGGAGTCGGATCAGCCGATTCTTTTGGCCGGTGGCAGCCAGATGGTGGCGGTGCTGGCTCTTGCACTGGCAGCGCTCCCCCCCTGCCAGCAGCAGAGTCTCTGCAACAGGGTGATGCTTGGGACCACGGCATGGCTGGCGGCCGAATCGCTGGAGTCAGCGATCGGTCCCTCATCCCTCGAAGCCCTGCTGCTTCGCCTTGAACACCACTTCGGCGTTGCGTTGGAGGCGTATGCAGCGGGGTTGCGTTTCTTGCACAGTCGCCATCAACAATTGCGCGACTTTGAATCAGGTCATGTGAAGGAAGGCGTGGGTGCCGGTGGTCTGGCCCTGTTGGCCGCCTTGCGTGGTGTGGACCATGGCACCCTGCTGCAGGGATGTGACGACGCGATGGATCGGTTGCTGCAGGCCACGGGCCTGCGTCCGCCCGCCCCGTAGGTTCGGGTCATGAAGGCTGCCACTTCCTCCATGCCACTCCTGCGTCGTAGGACGCTGTTGCAGATCGGTGCCCTCGGTGTGGCGGCAGGCCTGGCGGGGTGCGCTCAGGGGGTGATTAAGCCAACGCTCCGTGCCCCCGAAGACATCCTGCCTTCGCTGTGGCGTCGCCAGCTCCCTGCTCCTTGGCGGTTCGAACCCCTCAGCGGATCGACGCCGTTCCAGAGCCCCTGGACCAAGCCCACGGATCTCCTGGCTCTGGCGGATGGCTGGTTGTCGTCTCTGACCCCAGATCAGCTCCAGTCGGTGGCCGCTCCTGCGCTGGCAGCCAGGCTTGGAGCGCTCGGCCAGCGTTTTCTCACTGAGGCTCCGTCGGCTTGGAGTTCCAAACTTCTCCCCGTGGGCTTCAGTCCCTATGTGTTGCTGTTTCGCCAGGAGGGCCGTGCACGTCCGGCGGCGGATGCGGGCTGGATGACCTTGTTGGATCCTGCCCTCAAGGGCAAGGTGCTGCTGCCGGCTAGCCCGCGCCTGCTGATGTCCCTGGCGGATCACATGGACGCTCCGGATGGGCTCAGCCGTCTCAGGCAGGCAGCCATCAGCTTTGATGATCGCTATGGCCTCAATTGGCTCTTGCAGGGCGACGCTCGGGTGGCCGTGCTGCCCCTCCAGCGCTGCATGCAGGCTCTGAAGCGGGACCCTCGGCTGACCGCCGTGTTGCCAGAGAGTGGAGCTCCTTTGCATTGGACACTGCTGGCCCGTCCTGCGGGGACGGCCGAACCCCTGCCTCAGGCCTGGGTTTCCGAGGCCTGGAGACCTCCATTGCTCGCGCGCCTCCTGGCTCAGGGCTGGATTCCGCCTCTTCCTCGCGAGGAGCTGCTGGAAGCAGGCGGTCGAGTTCCAACTGATCTGCGCACTCTCGTGCTTCCCGCCCAGGAGGTCTGGATGCGCAGCTGGACCCTCTATCCAGCTTCTGAAGACGAGGTTCGCCGTCTGCAGCAACGATGGAGATCGTCAGCCCCATAGGCGCCGCCTTGGCGCTGCGGCAAGCCTGCGGTGAGTGTCATCCAGCAGATCGGGGATCGGCAAGTGATTGGGACAGCGGGGCAGGCAGTCCCCGCAGTGTGCGCAGGCATCGGCATTCACTGTTTCCCACCAGTGCCCCGCGCGTCCAATCAGGTTGTATCGCTCCTCTGCGAATTCCTTGAGATCGTGGCCGAGGGCCAGATTGCGCAATCGCAGCAGCTCGGGAATTGGGACTTCGCTGGGACAGGGCAGGCAGGCACGGCATTGGCCGCAGAACTCCACTCCCACCCGTTCGCGTCTCAGCGCTTCCAGGCGGGCAAGAACCTTCGTTTCCTGCTCCATCAGGGGGCCGTCTTGGTTGGCCAGGGCAGCGGCCAGGCTCAAGTCGGTGGGTGTCTCCGCTCCCACCGTGAGTGTGCTCACCCCTGCGGCCAGCAGAAAGCGGTAAGCCAGCGCGAGGGGAGCGAAGGGAGCGCAGTCGCTGACCAGTTGATCACTCGGTGCCTGCAGTCGACCGCCCTTGTCTGCCGGGGAGATAGCGAGCACACCCATCTGCTGGCCCAAAGCGTCCTCAGCCAAGGAGATGCGCTGCGGATCCAGGAGGTGGAGGTGAAGGCCGCAGAACCGGAAGCGGCCGCTGTTGATCGCCTGCTGGATCAGTGCATTGGATCCATGACTGGTGAATCCCACCTGTCCGACCTTGCCGCTGGTCAGTGCCCAGTCGATCAGCTGTGCTCCGTCACCGATCAGGGCCCAGTGGAGATGCTCCTCCCGGTTGATGCCATGGATCGCCAGGTTCTCCATCCTGGGGCGATCCAAGCGTTCCAGGCTGGCATCAAGAGCGCGACGGGCTTGGTCCAGGGTCTGGCCAGGCAACAGTTTGCTGGTGATGACCCAGTCGCCTTCCGCAGGACCAGTTCCCTCCTGATCCAGCTGCCTCAGCGCTTGTCCCAGAAAGGTTTCAGCCGGACCGTAGGCCGGTGCTGTTTCCACGTGGTTGATGCCAGCGTCGCGGGCGCTTCGCAGCACGGACAGCATCTGGTCTTTTGATTGCAGCGCTCGCATGGTGCCGAGCGTGAACAGGCTCACAGCTGGGCCGTCGCCGAAGGCGCGCCGCCTTGTCATTGGCGCGGGTGCCTTGCTCAAACGTTCGGTGAATCGTTCGTTGCATCGTTGGGATCCGCCGAGTCCCGGCTTTCCAGGTGGCGCACCAGCGCGGCGGGGCTGACTTGATCCAGAAACCGGCGGAATTCATCCTGATCCTCTGCGTCGGCTTCGGCATCCACAGCGATTGAGGCCTCAGCGACCACCTCCTCCAGCATCCAGATGCTGCTGCCGGTGCGGATCGCCAGGGCGATGGCGTCGCTCGGGCGGGCATCGATCTCCGCCAGGCACTCCTCCTCTGATTCCGACTCGGTTGCCTCCCGCGCAGCGGGCTGATCCTCGTCCTGCTCGTGCCTGAGCCGCAGCACAGCACGGAACGTGCTGTCTTCAATGGCGTGGATGATCACCCGCTCCAGCTGCAGACCTCCTGCCTCAAGCAGGGCCGCCATGAGGTCATGGCTGAGGGGCCGGGGCTGGGGCGTTCCGTTCAGCCCCGCCATGATGTTGTGGGCTTGGGCCTGATCGATCCAGATCGGTACTTGTCGGCGCCTGGACGGGTCGCGCAACAGCACGATCGGACTTCTGCTGCTGGCATCGAGGGCGATGCCAGCCACACTCATCTCCACCACGGACGGCTCCGCCGCTGCATCGATTATGACCAGGGATGAGGGCACTGAATGGAACCGATGTTCACGGGGTTGGTGCAAGCGGTCGGACGGGTGGAACGCCGGGGCCGGGGACTGCTCGTCGAGGGCTGTGCCCCGTTCGCTCCGCTTCAGCTCGGCGACAGCGTTGCCGTCGATGGGGTGTGTCTCACTGTGGCATCGCTGGTGGGTGATGGGTTCCTGGCCGATGTGAGCGAGGAGACCTTGCAAAGGACCTCACTGGGTCGCAAGGCCTCCAGGGGAGGGGCTGTCAATCTCGAGCCCGCTCTGCGACTCTCGGACCGACTCGGAGGTCATCTCGTGAGTGGTCACGTGGATGGAACGGGCGAGGTGGTCTCGATTGAGGCGCTTCCCCAGTCCTGGACGGTGGAATTGCGCTGGAACAATTCCCATTTCGGCCGCTACATCTGCGATAAGGCCAGCGTTGCCGTCAACGGCATCAGCCTCACCGTGGCCGGGAGCAGCGACCAAGGCACACGGTTCTGGGTTGCTGTGATTCCCCACACCTGGTCGGTCACCGCACTCAGGGATCTTGAGGTTGGAGACGATGTCAATCTTGAGATCGATCTGTTGGCGCGTTACACCGAACGGCTTCTCGCTGCCGGTGATAGAGGAGAGCCCTCTGGGGAGCTCAGTGCTGACTGGCTCTCAGCCCATGGCTGGGGCTGAGATTCGATCACAAATCCTGGCGAGAAACGTGCGAGCTCAATACCTTGCGAAAGTTGTTCCTGATGAACCTTTCATGAGCTCTGAGGACCGCTCCGGTTCCCTTGGAACCTTCAAGACCTTTGCGATTGCCGAAGGAATCCTGCTGATTGTTCTCGGCATCCTTGCCCTGGTGTTTCCTGTCATCGCTTCGGTTTGGACCACCGTGGTGATCGCCGTTCTGTTCCTGGTCGGTGGCTTGGTGGGTTGGATTAGCAACCTGGCCCGTTCCGGACGCATGGGCCGTTGGATCTGTTTCTGGCGTCTTGTGGTGTCAACCCTGTTCCTCGTGGCCGGCGTTTCGATGATCAGCAACTTTGGTGATACTGCTGATGCTCTTCAGCAGGTTGCTGCCTTCGCTCTGGCGATCGGCATCGTCTTTTTGGTGGAGGGCGTCGTGGCCTTCTTCAGCGGGTTGGCCCATGCCAACCGTTCTGGAGCCGGCTGGGCTATCGCCAATGGTGTGATCACTTTCATCCTTGGAATGCTGATCGTGACCTTGAAGTTCTGGGGATTGCTCTGGGTCCTCGGAACATTGGTGGGAATCAGCTTCCTCTTCAGCGGACTTGAGCTGATTGTGTTCAGCAGCTCAATGCACGACGATCAAAATCCTCCTGCTGCGACCTGATCGAAGGTCGATCGCCCTTCAATCGCAAGGAACCGGCAGATCACTGAATCTGTCGGTTTGATTCAACTCTCAATGTCGTCGAGAGAACATTCTGAGTCGTGCATTGGATTCAGAACGATGGTGCCGGAATCGGAGTTGAGTTCGATTTTGAATTCCTGCCCTGGGGTGAGTCCTAATCGGCGTGTGTATGCATGCCCAATGAGCAGGTTTCCATTGCCATGAACCCGCGTTCGGAAGTCAGCTTGCCGGCCACGTGTCCCGCCGGTGCTGGGTGAGCTGGAGGGAAGTTTGTAACCCTTGGCTTCAACCAGAGCGCGATAGAAGCTTTTGCGCAGCACGCGCCCACTGGGGCCGACGTAACCGCATCCCCGAGCAATTTCATCTTCAGGCCGGTTGCTAAGAGCGCGGGCCTTAGAGAGCAATTCGTCCCCTACCAACATCTCAATTAAGAGAGACATATCAATTCTGACTTCAGATGGCCCTGTGGGCAAGGAATTGGGCAGAAACCAATGCAAGCTGAACCGGTGAAGCTGCGTCAGATGAGATAGAGAATGACGAACAGAACCACCCAGATGCCATCGACGAAATGCCAGTAGAGCTCAGCGGCTTCCAGGGGAAAGTGATTGGTGGCGCTCACTCTCCCTGAAGGAGTCCGGCACTGCCACCAGACAATCAGGATCATCAGTGCTCCCAGGGTCACATGCAGGCCGTGGAATCCAGTCAGGGCGTAAAACGTGCTGGCGTAGAGATTGTCAGCAAGTCCGAAGGGCAGCGTGAAGTACTCCACCATCTGACTGACGAGAAAAGCGAGAGCAAGCCCTGCTGTACCAAGTAACCAGTAACGGCAACGTTCGTTGAGACCTTTGCGAAGATTCACTCCTGCGCGATGAAACGTGGCACTGCTCACGAGGAGCAGGATGGTATTCAAGATGGGCAGGGGCAGTTCGAGTTCATACACGGCTCCAGGCATCAGGGGGTTGACGGCCTTGAACGTGAGGTATGCGGCGAAGAAGCCGGCGAACGTCATGGCATCGGCCACTAGGAATGTGGCGAGTCCGAACATGCGATGGTCGGGATGCTCCTCCTCGTGATGTTCGATCTGTTCTTTGATCTGGTCTTGTGGTGTCAAAGACGTCATTGTCCATTCCTCCAGAGATCACTCCCACTCACGGAACGAAGGTCGATTTCATCCTCAGGAGTGCCGTAGGCGTAGGGATTGGCGACCAGCGGCGGCTCTCCTTTCCAGTTCTCCACCGGTGGCGGAGAGGTGGTGAGCCATTCGGGTGTGAGGGCATTCCAGGGGTTGTCGCCAGCAATGGCACCCTGGCTGGCGCTGGCGATCACGTTCCAGAGAAAGGGGAGTGTGCTGATGGCCATCAACAAGGCACCCACACTGCTGAATTGGTTGATCAGCTGGAACTGAGGGTCGTATTCCGCGACCCGGCGGGGCATGCCGTTCAGTCCGAGCCAGTGTTGCGGAGCGAAGCAAAGGTTGAACCCAACAAATGTGATCAGGAAGTGAAACCGCCCGAGATGTTCATTCATCAGCCGCCCTGTCACCTTCGGGTACCAGTGGTAGATCGACGCGAAAATCACAAACACCGAGCCTCCGTAGACGATGTAGTGGAAATGAGCAACAACAAAGTAGGTGTCATGGACATGCACATCGAAAGGCACTTGGGCCAGTGCCACGCCGGTGATGCCGCCGAGGACGAAATTGACGATGAAGCCGCAGGAAAACAGCACGGCGCTGTTGAGGCTGATCTTTCCTCCCCAGAGGGTGGCAAGCCAATTGAAGAATTTAATTCCTGTGGGAACGGCGATGAAGGCCGTGGCAATCGTGAAAAACAGACGCATCCAGGGAGGTGTTCCGCTGGTGAACATGTGGTGGGCCCAAACTACTAAACCCAACCCCACAATTGCCATGATCGAATACACCATGGTGGTGTAGCCGAACAGGGGTTTTCGGCAATGGATTGGGAGAATTTCACTCACCAGGCCAAAGGCTGGAAGCACCATGATGTAGACCGCTGGATGGGAATAAAACCAGAACAAGTGTTGATACACCACAACATTGCCGCCCAATCCTGGATTAAAAAATCCGGTGTGAGCCACGATGTCGAAACTGAGCATGATCAACGTTCCAGCCAGCACAGGTGTGGACAGCACGACCAAAATGCTGGTCCCAAGCATGGCCCAGCAATACATCGGTAATTGCATCAATTTCAATCCTGGCCGGCGTAGCTTCAGAATCGTGGCAATGAAATTGATGCCTCCAAAAATGGAACTCCCTCCGAGTAACAACACACTCAGGATCCAGATGATCTGGCCACTCGCTGGTGTCGTGAGGCTGAGTGGTGGGTAAGCCGTCCACCCGGACTGAGCCGCCCCTGTGATGAAGTAACTGCTGATCAGGAGCAGGCCTGCTGGAGGGATCAGCCAGAAAGCCACAGCATTGAGTCTGGGGAACGCCATATCACGTGCGCCCACATAGAAGGGAATCAGATAGTTTCCGAAAGCACCATTCACCACCGGCACGATCCAAAGAAAGATCATCACCGTGCCATGCAAAGTGAGCACTTGGTTATACACATCCCGGGGCATGAAATCCGAGATGGGGCTGACCAGTTCTGTACGGATCGCACCTGCCAAAGCTCCACCGATTAAATAGAAGGCAAATCCGCAGACCATGTACTGCAGTCCGATGACCTTGTGGTCAACACTGAAGCTCAGGTATCGCAACCAGCCCGTTGGTTGCAGGGACTGTGGAGTCGGTGGTGATTGTTGGGGAACAGTGAGTGTCATGCCTCTTGCACTGGGGGTTTACGGTTCGCCTGAAGCCAGGTGTTGAAATCGTCAGGGCTTTCGACCACAACGGTTGAGCGCATGCCTCCGTGGTACGGACCACAGAGCTCGGCGCAGACGATGGGGTAGCGCCCCGGTCGAGTTGGAGTGAAATCCAGCAGCGTCGGTTGTCCTGGGATCACATCCTGTTTGAGACGAAATTCGGGTACCCAGAACGCATGAATGACATCTTTTGCTTCCATGCGAAGAGTTACCGGGCGACCTGCTTGCACATGCAATTCTCCGGACATGATGTCGCCATCTGGGTAATGGAATAGAAATGCAAATTGCATCGCTGTGACTTCAACTGGCAATGGTTGCAACGCTGATGCAGCAGGCGTTGTAGAGATTTCTGATGATCCGATGCCTCCCCAGATGCGTTGTTCGGTTTGCATCGATGTCCCATGGTCACCATGACTCAAAGGCGCCATTCCACCCATTCGTTCATAGATGTCGTAACTAAAAAGACCAACGAAGAGCACCACGATTGCTGGAACGGCAGTCCAGAACACTTCCAATGGGAGATTCCCTTCGAGGGCCAAGCCATCTCCAAGTTGGCCAGGACGACGGCGAAAACGCACAAGGCTGAAGATGATCAGACCGACAATGCCGAGAAACAGGATTGTTCCGATGCTGAAAAGAACACGGAATAGCTCGTCATAGATGGGTGCATTGGTACTGGCGTCAACGGGCAGAAGATTGATGTTCTGGCCGATCCATAGTCCCCCTAGGACAAGGAGCATCCCCAGTACCAGAGTGACGATCGCAGAGGGGATCTGCACTATGACCTCAACACAGTCAACTTCAGACTATGGAGCTCTGCGCCATTCACCACGGGGTGATTGTTAAAAACGCCTGAAATTCCTTCGTTTTGACTTGCTTGATCCCTCTCCTGTCAGCGAAATCGCATTAATCAGAAGACTTGATGTTGTACTCCTGCAAAGAGCGTGTCGTTCTGATTCAAATCGCTACGTTTTGGATATCCCAGGTTTTCCGCGGAGCCGGCGTTGACTGCATCGTCCATGGGTTCGATCCGACTCCGTCTCGCTCAGCTTGCAGCGCATTTGGTGGTGGCCCTCGTGGCCCTGGTCGTCATCGGTGGTGCCACCCGTGTGATGGAGGCCGGTTTGGCCTGTCCTGACTGGCCTCTCTGCTACGGGACGTTTCTTCCAGGTCGGCAGATGAATCTGCAGGTTTTTCTGGAATGGTTTCACCGGCTCGATGCGTTTGTGGTGGGCGTCGCTCTGCTTGTGCAGCTCGCTGTTGTTGGGTGGCATCGACGCAATCTGCCGGCCTGGCTTCTTCCCTTCAGCGGTCTCCTCGTGCTGATGGTTGCTCTGCAGGGAGGCCTGGGGGCTCTCACCGTGCTTCAGCTCTTGCCGTCGGCCGTCGTGACGGCCCATCTGGCACTCGCGTTGACCCTTGTGATCTCTGTGAGCGGCCTAACCCAAGTTTTATTGAACGACTCCGAAGCTGCTTCTGCCCCGCGTTGGTGGCCCTGGCTCGGGGGGATGAGCGTGTTTGCTGTCACCGCTCAGAGTCTTCTCGGGGGGCGGATGGCAACGTCCTGGGCAGCGCAGCGCTGTCTTGAGGCTGGTCAGTCCTGCCAATGGCTGCACTGGCATCGATCCTTTGCAACTCCTGTGGCAACGACCGTCGCTCTGTTTGTTGTCGTGGCCCTGCTCGCCGGTGGCTGGGCCCGGCAGCAGTGGCCGCTGTTGCTCATGGCGCTTTCTCTGGTGGCAGCCCAGGTCGCTCTCGGGGTGTCGACGTTGCGCATGGGCTTGGCCCAGCCGGCATTGACTGTGGGACATCAGCTCGTGGCCTGTCTTTTGGTGGCCGTGCTTTCCGCCCTCACCTGCCGTCGTCCTCCGGCGTCATCGGCACACCGTCCTGTCGTTCTCGACTCATCAATTCTGGAGACTTGTCATGGCTAGTTCATCCGCCACAGCAGTCCCGCTCACTCGGGAGCAGGTTGTTCCCTCGAGAAAACGTATCAAGCTTCCTCCCTGGTTGGAGGTGGCCAAGCCACGCCTGATTCCTCTTCTGCTGGCCACCACCCTTGGGGGAATGGCGCTCACGGAAGGTTGGCCGCTGTCGTCGCCTCGGCTTGTCTGCACCCTGGGTGGAGGTGCCCTCGCTGCTGCAGCTGCCGGTGTTCTCAACTGTCTTTGGGAGCAAGAGCTCGACGGCCGAATGCAGCGCACCAGTGGACGAGCCCTGCCATCGGGTCGCCTGTCTCCCTCAGCGGCATTCGCAGGCGCGGTCTCCTGCGCACTAGCCGCTGCAACCCTGCTGGTGAGCGGTGTGAACTGCCTTGCTGCGGGACTTTCGCTACTGGGGCTATGCAGCTATGTGCTGCTCTACACGGCTCTCCTCAAGCCTCGGACACCTCAAAACATTGTGATCGGAGGGGTGGCTGGGGCGATTCCACCGTTGGTCGGAGCCGCTGCAGCTACCGGACATGTCGGCCTCGGTGGTTGGTGGTTGTTCGCCTTGGTGATGGTGTGGACTCCTGCCCATTTCTGGGCTCTCGCCTTATTGCTGCGCGATGACTACCGCGCCGTAGGCATCCCCATGTTGCCGGTGGTGAAAGGGCCGCTTGTGACGGCGCGGGCAATTCGTCGTTATGGGTGGGCAACGGTGATCATCAGCTTTTTGGGAGTTTGGGCTCTCCCTGAAGGGGGCTTGTTGTACGGCCTGCTTCTGCTTCCTTTCAATGGAAGGCTGTTGCAAATGGTTGAACGGCTCGCTGATGAGCCCGACAGCACCGAGCGCGCCAAGGGCCTGTTCCGCTGGTCGATTCTCTATCTCTTCGGGATCTGTCTGCTCCTGATCTTCAGCCGTCAATCAGGTGCTGCATTATTTGACCTACAGCTAAGAAGCTGGATTGCCTCCTTCCCGAGCGGCTTCCCCGGCATTAGTGCCTAGATTTTGCCCCACGTGTTTCCTAGGACGGGATGTCACTGATTGAGCTGGATCATCTGGTGAAGTCCTACGGGATGGTTCCGGCTCTGACGGATCTCACTCTCGCTGTTCCTGAAGGCTGCCTCTACGGATTTCTCGGTCCCAATGGGGCTGGTAAAACCACGACATTGCGCATCCTCGCCACGCTGCTGTCACCCGATCACGGTCGGGTGATTGTGGCCGGAGTCGATGCGTTGCAGAACCCCCGTCAAGTACGACAGATCCTTGGGTACGTGGCCCAAGAGGTGGCGATCGACAAAATCCTCACAGGTCGTGAACTTCTGGCTTTGCAGGGCGATCTTTATCACCTGCCCAGAATGGACAGGAATCAGCGCATCGATGATCTGATTCAGCGTCTTTCGATGGGGGATTGGATTGACCGGCGCTGCGGAACCTATTCCGGTGGAATGCGGCGCCGGTTGGATCTTGCTGCTGGTTTATTGCATTCTCCACGCCTTTTGGTGCTTGATGAGCCCACCGTTGGCCTTGATCTCGAGAGTCGCGCCGTGATCTGGGATGTGCTTCAGGACCTCAGGGACCAAGGCACAACCATCCTGCTCAGCAGTCATTACCTCGAGGAGGTTGAGGCCCTGGCCGAACGCATGGCGATCATCGACGCTGGTCGGGTGATTGCTGAGGGGTCCCCCGAAGAGCTGAAATGTGCCCTTGGAGGCGATCGCGTCACGCTGCGTGTGCGTGAATTCAGTAATCAAACCGAGGCGGAAAAGGTCCGTGAGCTTCTGGATGCCGTTGAAGGCGTGCGCAGGATCGTGATCAACAGGGCTCAAGGACATTCCTTGAACCTTGTTGTGGATGGAGACCATGTCCTCCCCCGCCTCAAGCAGCGCCTGGGTGAAAGCGATCTTCCCGTGTTCTCCCTGGCCCAGAGTCGACCAAGCCTGGATGATGTCTACCTGCAGGCGACGGGCCGCACCCTGATGGATGCCGAACTTGCGGTGGTCGGTCAGCGTGATCCCAAGCAGGAGCGTCGACAGTCGATGCGTTGAAGCTTCAACACGGTTGCTTTTTTTCGTTGTTCTGATTCATGACCAACCCTGCTTTCGATCTCTCCACCCCACGGCAGTACCAACGCTCCGCCATGTCTGAGCTTGCCCAGGAGACAGGCGCTCTCACCCGCAGGCTGTTCGTCCAACTTCAGCGGCGACCGTCCACCCTGGTGGCGGGGATCCTTCAGCCTTTGATCTGGCTGGTTCTGTTCGGCGCTTTGTTTTCCAGAGCTCCGGAAGGCCTTCTGCCCGGCGGTGTGAGTTACGGGCGGTTCCTGGGTGCTGGGGTGATTGTGTTCACAGCGTTCAGCGGAGCTCTCAATGCCGGCTTACCGGTGATGTTTGATCGGGAATTCGGTTTCCTCAATCGCCTGCTTGTGGCTCCATTGCGCAGTCGTAGTTCGATTGTGCTCGCCTCTGTGATCTACATCACCACCTTGAGCCTTGTGCAGAGTCTGGCAATCATGATCACGGCCTCACTTCTCGGATACGGCTGGCCAGGAGCGGCAGGTCTTGTTCTCGTGATGGTCACGCTTCTGCTGCTGGTGTTTGCTGTGACCGCCTTGAGCCTGGGGCTCGCCTTCGCGCTTCCCGGTCATATCGAGCTGATCGCCGTGATCTTCGTAGCGAACTTGCCTCTCTTGTTCGCCAGTACCGCCTTGGCTCCCCTTAGTTACATGCCTCCCTGGTTGGGCTGGCTAGCAGCGCTGAATCCCCTTACCTTCGCGATAGAACCCATTCGTGCCGCCTATGCCGGTCCGTTGGATCTTTCTTCCGTTCTTCTGGAAGCTCCCTACGGGGATGTGACCGGCACCACCTGTCTGCTTGTGCTTTCTCTGCTGACAGCCGGCCTGTTTCTTCTCATTCGCCCCCTGCTCAATCGCAAGCTCGCCTGATCCCGTGACTTTCTCTCCTTACCAGCATCAGGACCCTCGCCAGATCTCCTTGCAGCGTCAGATCGAGCAATCGCGGCAGGAGGGTGATATTCGGCGATTACAGCGTCTGGAACTTCAATGGGTTCACCGTTACGGAGTGGCCTCTTTGCCTGGTGCTGCTCAGACCATGATTCAGTCGGAGGTCCCTCAGGACAATCCAGAGCTACCTCCTATAGAGGTGTCTCAAGATGAGGTGGACCGCATCCTGGGTCTAGGACAGGCAGGCGCGGAGCTGAAGGAGCAGGAGCCGTTAGAGCTGAAGGAGCAGGAGCCGTTAGAGCTGAAGGAGCAGGAGCCGTTAGAGCTGAAGGAGCAGGAGCCGTTAGAGCTGAAGGAGCAGGAGCCGTTAGAGCTGAAGGAGCAGGAGCCGTTAGAGCTGAAGGAGCAGGAGCCGTTAGAGCTGAAGGAGCAGGAGCCGTTAGAGCTGAAGGAGCAGGAGCCGTTAGAGCTGAAGGAGCAGGAGCCGTTAGAGCTGAAGGAGCAGGAGCCGTTAGAGCTGAAGGAGCAGGAGCCGTTAGAGCTGAAGGAGCAGGAGCCGTTAGAGCTGAAGGAGCAGGAGCATTCAGTGCCTGCTTCTGTTGTTCCTGTTCCCATCGCTGGCCCTCACCGACTGCGCCGCTGGCTCAAGCCGCTCCCCCTCCCTGAATCCCACAAAGCATCCTGATGACTTCGTCTGGCGGCGCTGGGTTCAATCGGCAGCAACTCAACCATGGACTGATCGTGTCCGTTCAGGCGCCTGAGGGCTCACCGATGCGTCATCCCGATGTCATCGCCGCCATGGCCGAAGCCTCATTGCGAAACGGTGCCATCGGCGTCAGGTTGGAGAGTCCTGAGCACATCGGTGCAGTACGCGAACGTTGTCCGAACGCTCTGATTATTGGACTTTGGAAGCGTTCTTGGGCAGATAGCTCGGTTTACATCACGCCGCGCTGGCACGAAGTGAAAGCTGTCTGGGGGGCTGGTGCTGATGTGGTGGCGCTCGATGCAACTGATCGGTCTAGGCCCAATGGTGAGGACTTAGAGAGCCTGGTGAAACGGGCCAAGGATGATCTCGGAGCGCCGTTGATGGCCGATGTCGACAGCGTGGAAAACGGCTTGAGAGCCGCGGCCTTGGGATGCGACTGGATTGGCACCACCCTGTTTGGCTACACCGAACAGACCAAAGAGTCGAGACCGCCCGGCTTGCATCTTTTGAAGCCGTTACGCGCTCAGCTTTCAGCGGAAACAATGTTGATCTGTGAGGGAGGTATCGCGTCTCCGCAGACCGCTAGCGAAGCCATCGCCGAGGGGGCTGATGCAGTGGTTGTGGGCACCGCGATTACGGGTGTGGATCTTCAGGTGGCGTCTTATCACCGACACATCACCAGGCAAACTGATTGAGTCCTGTGAGACTCGGTCGTGGCTCGCCTGGTTGTCCTTCCAGTTTTGATGACTGGATTTGTGTTCGGGCTGCCGATGGCAAGTCTGCCGATGGGAGAGCTTCAAGCTCTCAACCGGGAGTTGGGGCAGCTTTGCAGCAAGCCACCTCGAGAGGCGTTGGCGGTGTGCCGTATTCACGCCCGCCTGATTCGTGCGTTCTGATCATCGGATCATGCGCATCAGACGGGCGTGAGTGCAATCACATCATTCCGGGCATGCCCATGCCGCCCATGCCGCCCATTCCGCCCATTCCTCCCATACCGCCCATGGGGTCGCCAGCAGGTGCAGGAGCTGCAGGAGGTTCGGGCTTATCGGCCACCACCACTTCGGTCGTAATCAGCAGCGACGCGATGGAAACCGCATCCTGCAGGCCCAGTCTCACCACTTTGGCGGCGTCAAGGATGCCAGCTTCCAGGAGGTTTTCATAAGCACCAGAGAGTGCATTGAAGCCCTGGCCGGTGCGCTGCACCTGCTCGACAACCACATCGCCATTGGCCCCTGCATTGATCGCGATCTGCCGCAGAGGTGCACTCAGAGCACGACGCACAATCTCGACCCCGGTGCGCTGATCACCGTGCAGTTGCTCAGCCAGCCCGTTCAAGGATCCGGCTAGTTGGATCAATGTGCTGCCACCGCCGGCCACGATGCCTTCTTCAACGGCGGCTCTGGTGGCATTCAGGGCATCTTCGATCCGCAGTTTGCGGTTCTTGAGCTCGGTTTCCGTCGGAGCTCCGACCTTGATCACGGCCACACCGCCGGCGAGTTTGGCGATTCGCTCGTTGAGCTTCTCGCGGTCGTACTCGGAGTCGGTGTTGTCCAATTCCCTGCGGATGGATGCCACGCGCTCAGCGACGGCATCACGGCTGTCTTCGCTGGCGACGATGGTGGTTTCTTCCTTGCTGATGGTGATGCGGCGGACGCGGCCAAGATCCTCCAGGGTCACCTTGTCGAGCGTCATGGCTCGGTCTTCGCTGATCACGGTTCCACCGGTGAGGATGGCGATGTCGGCAAGGGCCGCTTTGCGGCGCTCGCCGAAGGAAGGTGCACGCACAGCGGCCACCTGCAGCACGCCGCGGTTTTTGTTCACGACCAGGGTTGCCAAGGCCTCTCCATCGACTTCCTCGGCCAGGATCACCAGGGGAGATCCGGTTTTTTGAACCGTCTCAAGAATCGGCACGAGATCAGCCACGGCACTGATCTTGCGATCGGTCAGCAATAGCAGGGCATTTTCGAACTCACAGATCTGACGATCACCATCGGTGACGAAATAAGGCGAGCTGTAACCCCGATCGAAGGCCATTCCTTCGGTGACCTCCAGCTCCGTGGCCAACGACTTTGATTCCTCGACGGTGATCACCCCATCGACGGTGACCTTGTCCATGGCTTCAGCCACCATGTGGCCAACTTCTTCATCGCCTCCGGCACTCACTGTGGCCACCTGCCGGATGGCATCTCCACTGACGGACTGGCTGCGCTCGGCGAGACCGTCAACGATCAGAGCGACAGCTTTCTCCATGCCACGACGGAGCTCGATCGGGCTGGCACCGGCTGCGGTGTTGCGTAGACCTTCCTCCACCATGGCCTGCGCCAAAACGGTCGCAGTCGTCGTGCCATCACCGGCTTTGTCCTTCGTCTTCGACGCCACCTGTTGAATCAGTTTGGCACCGATGTTTTCAAAAGGGTCTTCGAGTTCAATTTCCTTGGCGATCGTGTCGCCGTCATTGACGATATCGGGAGCTCCGAAGCTTTTCTCCAGCACTACGTTGCGTCCACGGGGGCCGATCGTGACGCGCACGGCATCGGCGAGAGCATTCATGCCTCGCTCCAGTGCGGCGCGAGATTCATCCGAAAAACTGAGAAGTTTGGCCATGAGTGACACTTACCCGTTGGTCAATGTCCCACAGCGGCAGGGCGCCTCGGGCGGTTCCTGAAGTGGGGAAAGCCGAATCTTTCTCTGCTCAGGCCCACCAGAACGAAGACTGCTCGGTAGCGTTGAACCATGAACGATTCAGGCGCGCTGTTCTTCGTTCTGATGACCGGTCTGGCCGGGATCATGGCGCTGGTCTACGTGCCACTGCGGATCTTTCTCACAGCGACAGAGCGAAGACGGCGGTACAAGCTGCTGCAGAAAATTCGCAGGCTCAGAGATGAGCTGGTGCAGCCCATTGAACCGGGAACAACCCCTTGAAATCTGTGATCGAACCGAGGGATTGAGCTCAACCCATCACCATGCCGCCATCCACCTGAAGAACCTGCCCGGTGATGTAAGCCGCGGCCGAATCTGCGGCAAGGAAGCGCACCGCCCCTGCCACCTGCTCCGGGGTCCCGAACGTCCCAAGCGGGATAGCCGTGAGAATGCCCTCGCTGTCAAGGTCCTTGGTCATGTCGGTGGCGATGAATCCCGGGGCTACGGCATTCACCGTGATACCTCGGCTTGCCATTTCCTTCGCAGCACTGCGGGTCAGGCCCACGACACCGGCCTTGGCAGCGGCGTAATTAGCCTGCCCTGCATTGCCCATCAGTCCAACGACTGAGGTGATGTTGATGATCCGACCGCTTTTTTGCTTGAGCATCGGCCGGGTCACAGCGCGGGTGCAGAGAAACACCCCGGTGAGATTGAGATTGATCACCGCGTTCCAGTCGGTGGATTTCATCCGCATCAGCAGCCCATCGCGCGTGATGCCCGCGTTATTGACTAGTACATCGATGCGACCGCTGCGCTCAAGCACCGTTTTGATCAGTGCGTCCACGGCGTCTTCATCGCCCACGTCGGCCTGAAGGGCATAGCCCTTTTGCCCCATGCTTTCGATCTCCTTCACCACGGCTTCGGCCGCATCCGGGGAGCTGGCGTAATTCACCACCACTTCCGCGCCGCATTCAGCCAGGGCCAGAGCCACGGCACGCCCGATTCCCCGGCTGGCACCGGTCACAAGGGCGGTTTGACCATCGAGGGTCCGGGTTGGGTTCATCCGATCTCTGCAGCCGAACGATCGTAAGCATCAGCCCCAGCCACGCTGAATTCAGAGATCGGTCAATCCTTAGGAGTGACTCCGCTCATGGTTTCCACGGTGTCGATGGCGTCTCCCAGGATCGTCCTGAACGCAGTCAGTTGATCTTGGCTGCCCATCACCACAAGCATCTGTCCCGGTGCCAGGGTCATGCTGCTGCTGGGATTGGCGATCAGTGTGCTGTTCTCGCGGATGGCAAGCAGCATGGCCCCACTGCGACGATCGAGCGCCAGTTCCGCGAGGCTCCGATTGCAAAGCTGGTTCATCACGAGAGGATCCTGGCTCAATCGGAACTCCTCGATTTCGCAGTCAGAGCCTGCCAGTAGATCCATGAAGTCAACGCCGATGGGCCGCAGGGCCGTGGCTGCCATGACCCGGCCTCCGGCGACGTAGGGACTCACCACCACGGAGGCTCCGGCGAGTTCCAGTTTGGAGGCGGCCTCATCACTGTCGGCTCTGGCGATCAGCCGGCAGTTGTTCCGCAGGCCTCTCGCGCTGAGAATCACATAAAGATTGGCGGCATTGCTGGGTAGTGCCGTCACCAGGCTTCGGCAGCGGTCAAGCCCTGCCTCCAGGAGCGTTTCATCAAGGGTTGCATCGGCTTGAAGCACCTGTAGTCCTCGTTCCTGCGCGGCTCTCTGTCGTTTTGGATCCATTTCCACCACGAGAACCGGAACGTTCTCAAGCAGCAGCTGCTCACCGATCTCCTTACCGATCCGGCCATATCCACAGAGAATCACGTGGTCGTGCATGCGCCGCAGCATCCGACGGAATCGAATATCCCGCACTTGGCGGAAGTAGCCGGATTGTGACAGTCCCAGCACCCGTTGGATCGTGAGCTGGACCACCAACAGTCCGCCGGCGATGATCAGCACGGTGACCAGACGTCCTGCCTGGGACAGTGGCTCCACCTCGCCGTAGCCGATGGTGCTGATGGTGATCAGTACCATCCACAGGCAATCACCCCAGTCCCAGCCTTCGGTGATGCGGTAACCGATAGCGCCACTGAGAATCACGGCCGTGAGCGCCAATACCGGCAGCAGCCATGGGCGGGCCAGGAGCTGTAGTTGGCGGCGACGCTGGCCAGTTTTCAATCGGCGCGAGACTTGTTGGCGTCGCGGTTTGTTCATTAGAAACCGAGGGCTTTCATCACCTCCTCGGTGCTCAGGCCCCGTCGATCGCCAGGTAGGACCCGGATGACGTCCCTTGAGGGCAGGGCATCGGTCGAGGATCCCATCGCCACCAGGGCAACGCCGCAGTATGCCGATAGCAGTTGGGTGATCGCGCAGCTGCTCAGAACAACATCGGCGCAGGCCACAGCTGCCGCACGTTGAGCGAACGGTGCTTGGGGGGTGAGAACCTCGCAGCGCAGCTGTGGCAAGCGCTCACGAATTTTCTCGGGCAAAGACTGCCAACGCTCTTCGGGCCAGTCATTGGCGGAGTCATCCGGTGCCAACAGCAGGAGCGGTCCCTCTCCGGGTGGTTGTCGCTGACGGGCGGCCTCCATGGCTTCGGCCGGCAGGCTGAGGCGAAAATCGTCCGCTTTCAGGGACAGGCCCAGGGGTTTGAGAAACGATGCGAATCTCTGGGGTTTCCATCCTTGGTCAGTGGACACCAAGGCGGTGCTGGAGAACCCCTCAGTTGCCACACGAACGGGGATATGGCTCATCGAAAGCATCAGGTTGACCTGACGTCCGGTCGCAAAATTCAGACAGGCTTGGAAATCGGGTTCGCGCACAAGCCCAAGAAGATTGGCCCATTCAGCGAGATTGGGATCTCCCGCAAAGGGGAAGGGAATCACTTTTTCAACAGCAGGAAGCAAGGTCCACAGCGCTCGATGGGCCGGCTCGCAGGCCACCTGGATCTGGGCTTCGAGCTGTTCGGCGACGGCTGCGAGGGCAGGAAGTCGCTCCAGCTGCTGCTGCAGGCTTCCGGGGCTGATGGCAAGAACGCGCATGAAGCGGCAGCACAGAGGGTGCTAGCTGATTGTATGGAGGCCGTTTCAGCCTGCTATCAGCAGGAGTCGCTTGTGCATCTGTTGATTGCTGCAGCGGGCAGTGGCCGGCGCATGGGGGCGGATCGCAACAAACTTCTGCTTCCTGTGAATGGTCGCCCGGTCCTCGCCTGGACCCTCGAGGCCGCCTTCGCAGCTGAGTCCATCCATTGGATCGGCGTGATCGGCCAACCTGTGGACCAACCCGCCATGGCTGCCTTGTTCGCCCAGGCCCCGCAACCGGTGACCTGGATTGAAGGAGGTAGTACCCGGCAGGAGTCGGTGGAGCGAGGCTTGCAGGCCCTACCCCAGGACGCACGCCAGGTGCTTATTCATGACGGTGCCCGATGCCTTGTGGCTCCGCAGGTGTTCAATCGCTGTACTGAGGTGCTCATTCAGGGCGGTGCGGTCATCGCTGCAACCCCTGTGAGTGACACCATCAAGCGTGTTGACTCCCAGGGCGTGATCACTGACACTCCCGATCGTTCTGAGCTATGGGCCGCCCAGACGCCCCAGGGATTCTCAGTGTCAGAACTGCGCGAAGGTCATGCCCAGGCGAGAGCTCGCAACTGGGTGGTCACCGACGATGCCTCGTTGTTTGAGCGTCTTGGCTGGGCGGTGCGGGTACTCGACGCAGGGCCAGGAAACATCAAGGTGACCACACCGTTCGATCTCACTGTGGCTGCTGCGGTCTTGGCTCAGCGCTGATCCGGCAGGTCGAGGCTCAGGATTCCCCGGTTGGCATCCAGGCAGGCTGGAACGCCCACTGGCAGGGCTGCATTGCCTCCTGGGCCATGCCCGACCGGCAACCCGGAAATCACGGGAATGCCCAGATCGACAGTGCGTTCCTTCAGGACTTGCTCCAGGCTGAACGTTTCTTCCGCGCTCGCTGAAAGGTTGGGATCCTCGCAGCCGCTGAACCGTCCCAGCCCCAGGCCTGCCAGACCCTGAAGACTGCCCGCCAGGCGCCAATGCGTCAGCATTCTGTCGAGGCGGTAAGGCGCTTCACCGACGTCCTCGATCACGAGGATCATGCCCCTCATATCGGGCAGATGGGAACTGCCCAGCAGGTGAGATGCCACGGTGAGATTGGCGGTGAGCAGTGGACCATGCGCTTTCCCGCCCACCCAGGTCTCCCCGTTGAGATCGGGTGCCATCCGATCAAAGAGCAGTTCCTGGAGGCGTTGCTGGCTCCAGTCGGGTTCATCGGCCAGGGTTGTCACCAAAGGACCGTGCACGCCTCCTCCGACGCCCTGGGCGAGCCTTGAACAGAGCAAGGCCGTGATGTCGGAGAATCCGAGGAGCCAGCCAGCGCTCCAGGACCAGGATTGTTCGAGCAGTCGTGCTGCTCCCCAACCACCGCGGGCGCAAGCCAGCAGGGGTGGGGTCGGTCGCTGATCGAGGTCGGCTCTGCGTTGCTGGTCGGTTCCAGACAGATATCCCCAGTGCCGCGCATCAAGCTGATGGGGTTGCACTTTGAGTCCCCAGGATTCGAGCACGGCGATTCCGCGTTTCAGGCTGTCGTCATCGCGTAGAGCCGAACTGGGTGCCGTGATGGCAACAGCATCGCCGCGCCTAAGTGACGGCGGTTGAACAACGGGGGCCTTGATTCGTGGCATCAACCCAACCGGCTGAGGATGACCCCGGCGAGCAACAGAGTGCCGATTTGCACTTGCCTGGCGAAGTGTTTGGCGTACACAGAGCCAGCTTGCTGTTCTTCCGCCTTCAGGGGGAGGGTTGAACGCCAGAGGCCGATGCAGGCAACACTCCAAAAGATCCAGAAGATCACCCCCGATTGCATCGCAGAGGCTGCAACAGCGATCCCTGCAGCTGTCAGCCCATACCCAGCGCGTACAACCTTCACGGCGGAATCCCCGAGGGTCAAGGCGCTGCTGTGGAGCTTGAGCTTGGCGTCGTCAGGGCGGTCCGCCATCGCGTACACGGTGTCGAAACTGAAGGTCCAGCAGAGTGTTGCCCCCCAGGTGGCAACCAGCGGCAGGCTGAGACTCAGGGACCCAGTGGCTGCAGCCCATGGAATCAGGACAGCGAAACCCCAGCACAGAGCAAGCACGGCCTGTGGAAAGGGAAACCAGCGCTTGGCGGAGGGGTAAAGGAGGATCGGAGGTAAGGCTAAAAACGCTAATTGGAGGCAGAGAAGTCGCACATCTCCAGGCAGGCTGATCACCACCATCAGCGCCAGCGTCAGCAGGACGGTGAGCAGAGTGAAGGCCTGCACACGGTTGAGATCGCCACGGGCTAACGGCCTTTGACTGGTGCGTGCCACCTCACGGTCGATTCTTTGGTCCCAGAGGTCGTTGGCAATGCAGCCTGCTGCACTGACGGAGAGCCCTCCGATCAGGATTTGCAGGATGAGCTGCAGGGATGGAGTTCCCGATGGATTCAGCCAGAGGCTCCATCCGGCGGGTATTAAAAGGATTAAACGGCCACTGGGTTTGTTCCAGCGCAATAGGGCCACCCAGGGGGACGTGAGGCGGGAGGAGAGCGTGCCGGTCACGGACTGGGTTGAATGGATTGAATTTCTCAAACCTTAATCAGCGCATGGGGCCCCTGGTGCCGATGGCAAAGTGGGCGTGTTTCCATCACGGTGCTCCATGCCAGGTGCCGAGCCTTTTCTTGAGACTGCGATGGACCAGAACAGCCGGCAGCTCAATCATGAGATGTCCGAAAGCTCTCCATCGGCTCAACGCCTGCGGAAGATTGCAGCCATCGATGTCGGCACGAATTCCACCCACATGCTGGTGGCATCAGTGGATGCCTCACTGAGGACGTTCAGCATTGAACTGGCGGAGAAATCAACCACCCGGTTGGGTGAGAAGGATCCGGACACAGGCCAGCTGACGCCTGAAGCGATGGATCGAGGACTTGAAAGTCTTCGTCGCTTCAAGGAACTGGCGATCAGCCACCAGGTGGAACAGATCGTGATCGCTGCCACCAGTGCTGTTCGTGAAGCTCCCAATGGTCGGGATTTCCTGCAGACGGTGCAGGATCAGCTCGGGCTTGATGTGGATCTGGTGAGCGGTCCCGAGGAGGCTCGCCTGATCTATCTCGGGGTTCTGTCCGGGATGCCCTTTGGCGATCGTCCCCATCTCGTGCTGGACATCGGCGGTGGATCCACTGAGTTGATCCTGGCGGATGGTCGTGATGCGCGTGCTCTGACCAGCACCCGGGTGGGTGCGGTGCGTTTGCAGAGAGATTTCGTGAAAGATGATCCGATTCCGCCGAACCGGCGATCGTTCCTTCAGGCATTTATTCAGGGATCACTCGAGCCTGCCGTCGATAAGGTTCACAGGCGGATCAAACCGGGTGAGAAGCCCGTTCTGGTTGCTACCAGCGGTACAGCCATGGCCATTGGTGCTCTGGCAGCCACTGAGGACGATCGGCCGCCGCTGAAGCTGCATGGATACAAGGTCTCCAAGCAGCGCTTGGATCGCGTTGTGGAGCGGTTAGTGGTGATGACTCCTGCGCAACGCCGAGACCTGGCGCCGATCAACGACAGACGGGCGGAGATCATTGTTCCTGGTGCTTTGATTCTTCAAACCACCATGCAGATGCTGGGTGTTGGAGAGCTGGTTCTCAGTGAAAGGGCACTGAGAGAAGGCTTGATTGTGGACTGGATGCTGCGCCACGGGCTACTGGAGGATCGCTTCAGCTTCCAGAGCAGCATCCGTCAGCGCACGGTGTTGCATCAGGCCCAGCGATTCGCAGTGAACCGTGTCCGTGCTGAACGGGTTGCCACTCATGCTCTCAGTCTTTACGACAGCACCAGGGGGCGACTGCATCAAGACGATGGCTCAGGTCGTGATCTGCTGTGGGCTGCCTCCTTGCTTCATGCCTGTGGCCAGCACATCAATCTCAGCGCGTATCACAAGCATTCTTGGTATCTGATTCGGCATGGAGAACTGCTCGGCTACTCAGAATCCGAGCATTTAATGATTGCTGCGATCGCTCGCTACCACCGCCGCAGCTTGCCGAAGAAACGGCATGAGGCCTGGCAGGCGCTGCAGACACGGCACAACCGCCGCACTGTTTCAGAGATGGCTCTGTTGCTTCGATTGGCCGCAGCCCTTGATCGACGTCCTGACCCTGTCGTGGAGACTCTTGAGGTGGAAATTACAGCTAGCTCAATCATCCTGAAGCTGGTTCCTGAACGTCTCAATCAGAATCTCAGCCTTGAACAATGGAGCTTGGAAAGTTGTGAGGACATTGTCAGGGAGGTCACCGGACTCAACCTGAAGGTCAGGGTTCAAGAGTGATCTTGTGCCAGCGAACATCGCTGATGTCGCCGAGTGGTTGAGGGGGCTTGTCTCCATCGCTGAATAGAACGAGATCTGGGCGTCCTGCATAAATCTCGTCCCCGGGATTGACAGTTAATCTCTTCTCCTTATCGAGCATTCCCTTGTAGACCGTCTCGCGCTCGGCGTTTCGGACCTCCAGCCAGCTGGGTTCTCGACTTGTGATGGTGATAGCGGAGGGCTTGGATCCGAGGTCCTCAGACATTGGCCGCTCAGTGGGCACAACTTGCTCGGATTCAATTAGCGGAACTGGACGTGAGGTTGCCTCGGTCGCAAGGGTCGGGGGGGGAGTTTGTTGCTGTTTGGTGAATGCAAAAGCACTGACGACACCGATCCCGGCCAGTACGGCAATGGTGGCCGTGGTCTTCCAGAAGGCTGAGATGTTGGTCAACCTGGAAGGTGATGTCGATGGAGATGGTTGAGAGGTTGACCGTTGAGGTTTCAGAGACCCCATCTTTTGTGAAGCTGCATCTCTTTCTGTGAGTGCGATTGACAGTTCACGAATGAGAGGGTCTGAATCAATCTGTAGTTTTGCTGCGACACGCCGAGTCATGGCTTTGATGAAAACCGGTTCTGGTAATCGGTCTCTGTCCCCCTTCTCCAGTGCGTCCAGCTGCTCATGACCCATGTGCAGGGAATCAGCCAGTTCCATCGCACTGAGTCCAGCATTTTGCCTTGCTGTCAACAGGCATTTGCCGACGTTCTTCAAACCTGATTCTGTTTGATCAGTTGACTCGTCGGAGTGCATTGGTCTCCTGATCTATGACGTCGTCGGATAATAATGCTTGCCTGTGGTTTTTTACGTAAAATTACTTACTATCGACTCTAAGAAAAAATTAAGATTTTGATGAATCATGGGCGATACTGGATTCGAACCAGTGACCCCTTCCGTGTGAAGGAAGTGCGCTACCACTGTGCTAATCGCCCGCACAACGTAATCTTAAACCACCAACTGCGACTCAGTCTCCGCCGCGCGGTCTGAACAGGTGGTCGTGCTCGGGAGAATAGAGACGCGACCGCTCGGAACCGTTTCGTTCCCGAAGTGCAGGGCTGATCACATACAGCGTGGTGCGGATCAGCTTTCTTGCCCTTGTTGCATCGGCCATCGCCTTAAGCGGCACCACATCGATTGACTGATCGGGCCAGCTCACCCTGTAGCCGATCGCGACAGGTGTGTCAGCTGGGTAATGCTGGAGAAGCGTGGACTGAACCTCATCAACATGACGCGCACTGAGATATAGGCAAAGCGAAGCTTGCAATCTGGCGAGATGATCCAGCTGTTCTCGCTCAGGAACCCCTGTGCGGCCGCCGGTGCGACCAAGCACGATCGTCTGTACCACGCCGGGAATGGTCAGCTCCGCATTGATGGCCGCAGCGGTGGCTTGATAGGCGCTGATCCCAGGCACAACCTCGACTGTGATACCAGCATCGGCAAGTGCGCAGATTTGTTCGTTCAGTGCGCTGTAGAGGCAGGGATCGCCGTCATGCAGGCGGACAACACGCGACCCCTGGCTCGATCGATCGATCATCAGGGGGATGACCTGCTCGAGCGTGAGTGTGCTGGTACGAATTTGTTCGCAATGGTCCGATGCCAAGGCGGCAATCTGGGGTGACACAAGGGAATCGGTCCAGATCAGTACATCCGCCGATTGAATTCTCTGTTCGGCTCTGCGGGTGAGCAGGTCGGGAGCGCCGGGCCCGGCTCCAACGATGGAGATGGTTGTCATGAAGGGTCGACCCGGCGGAGACCTGGATCAGGTAGAGATGCGTGGCGTCCATAGAGCCAAAACAGCCCAGCCGAGGCGACGGCCATCAGCGCGAGGCTCATTAACTGGGCGATCCGCAGGCCCCCTTCGCAAAAGGGTGGTTGCCCCCCAAGGCAGAGGGGATCGATGCGCAGGCCCTCAATCCAGATCCGTCCGAGGCTGTATCCGAGGAGATAAAAGCAGCTCAAGGCGCCAGATGGCAACTGAATTCGACCTCGCTGCCCAAGTCTGAACAAAACAATGAGCCCAAAAAAAAGAGCCAGATTCCAGAGAGATTCGTAGAGGAATGTGGGGTGAAAGAACTCCGAATCCGCGAAAACTTTCGGCCGGTTGGCAAAAGGAACCAAGAGTTTCCAGGGAAGATCGGTAGGAACTCCGAAAGCTTCTGAGTTAAAAAAGTTGCCCCATCGACCGATGGCCTGCCCGAGAATCACAGAGGGCACCAACACATCCAGAACATCCCAAAAGGGAACGCGTCGCCATCGGCAGAACACGATCACCGAGAGCGTTCCCGCGATCAAGGCTCCATGGATGGCAATCCCTCCCCGCCAGATGGCAAAAGCTTCCCACCAAGAACTCTGATACGACCGCCACTCAAAGGCCACGTAGTACATCCGCGCTCCGACAACAGATGCGAGCACGAGAATGGGTAAGAGGTCACTGATTAATGATCCATCAAGACCACGTTGACGGGCCAGCCAGCTGGAGAGATTCAGGCCAATCAGCACGGCTAGGGCAATGAGAAGGCCATACCAGCGAAGAACGAAAGGCCCGAGCTGAAAGAGCTCGGGCCCAGGGGAGGTGAAGACGGCAGGAACCAACACCGAATTCAAAAGCCCTCCGCAGCCTGCACTTTTTCAAACTGCTTTTTCTTCAGCACCAGCATGATCTGGGCTAGGGCCACGGCTGCGAAGAAGGCCAGCAGGCCATAGATCCTCACAGGGTTCTGGAGAACGACTTCGGTATCGAGCTGACCAAAGCCACCCACATTGGGATCATTGGTGATTGGAGCACCCGCTTCAACGGCATCGCCGACGGACACGATCAATGCCGGTCCAACAGGAACGGTTTCAGACAGCTCACTGCCATCTGCTGAAGCGATGGTCACCACGCTCGCTCCGTTCTCACCCGCCTCGATGGAACTCACGGTTCCGGTGGACGGCGCTGTGAATACGGTGTTGTTGCTCTTTTCACCCGTGGGGTACACCTGGCCACGGCCACGGTTGCCCCCCACGTGAATGGAGTATTTGCCGAAATGGATGTTGCTGTCAGTGGCAGGATCTGGTGACAGAACTGGGAAGACGATCTCCTGGTGCTGATCACCGGGGATCGGACCGACAAGGATCACATTGGGCTGATCGTCGCTGTATTCACTGAAGTAGACGCCTTCGGTTTCTTCTTTGATGTCATCCGTCCAGCGGTCTTGCGGTGCCAGGGTGAAACCATCGGGAAGCATCACCACAGCGCCGACTTGGAGGGGCACTTCACTGCCGTCGGCACCGATCTCGGGAACGGCTGTGTCATAAGGAATCTTCACGACAGCTTTGAACACGCTGTCGGGCAAGACCGCCTGGGGTACCTCGGCTTGGGTGAGTTTCTGGGCAAGATGGCAGTTGGCGCAAACGATCTTTCCAGTGGCTTCCCTTGGAGAGTCGTAATTCTGCTGAGCCCAGAAGGGGTAGGCCCAACTGGCGTTGGGGGCGGTCAGCACGGTGATGCCCACGATCAGGGCGGCGAATAAAGGCGAAAGGAGGCGACGCATTGGTGGCTGGAAACGGAAAGGGGCGGAGAAAGCGAGAGTGATCAGGCCCACCAGGGCTTGTCGCCCGTGCGGAAATCGGTGTCCGTCCATTGGCTCACGAACACGTTGTCGTTTTCGACGCTCACATTGGCCAGGGCGAGCGACAGGGGTGCGGGACCTCTCACGACTTTGCCTGTGGCGTCGTACTGGCTGCCGTGGCAGGGACACATGAATTTGTTCGCTCCACCGTTCCAGGGCACAACACAGCCAAGGTGTGTACAGATGGCGTTGATGCCGTAACTGCCGATGGCGTCGTCGCCTTCCACAATCAGGTAGGTGGGATCGCCCTTCAGGCCCTGGACGAGGCTTCGGTCTCCGGCTGGGTGCGAGCTCAACCAACCGCTAGCAGTGACTGCGTTTCCGAGTTCATCCTTAGCGCTGGTACCGCCACCGCCGCCTGCCGCGCGGGGAGGGATGAAATAGTTCACCACCGGGTAGAGAGCGCCAAGCGCAACACCAGTGACCGACCCGAAGGTCAGCAGATTCATGAACTGCCTGCGCCCCATTCCGGGCACATCACCTGCTGGCATTTGGGTCATGACGGACTGTCAATTGGCACGGGTTGGCGATCATTATGGACGCATTGGGTCCTGTCAGTCTTTGCGGCGACTGGGATTTTCATCGATGTTCAAGGACGACTCCGTGATTCCCCAGGCTGCTTCGCCGATACCTGCCGCACCGCTCAGTGCTGAAGAGGTCGTTGCCCTCTTTCGGTCCCGCTGGCAGGCCAGTTACGACATGCAGATCGTGACCCGTCGTCGTCGCTTGTACGTGCAGGTGATGTGGGCTTATCTCGAACAGCAATCCTTTCCCCTGACTGAGGACGCTTATCGAGAGCACCTGTCCGAGGTTCTTGAAGTAGTGAACAGGCTTGGGGAAGCCGGAGCCGTACGGGACTGGTTGCAGACAACAAAAGATCGCCCCCGGCTTGGCAAAGCCCTCAGCCTGCAGTTGCCGGGGGAGGGTCGACTGGAGGAGTTTCTGCTTTGAAGCGCTGCACAACCGCCACCAGCAAGACACCGATGAGGAACAGCGCTGTGATCGCTCCTCCTAGGAGCAGCATGGTGATCGGGTCTGTGGAGGGTGTCAGCACAGCACCGGCCAGGGCAGAGGTGAGCACGACCCAACGCCAGGCCGACAACATCCGCCGCCAATTCACCAAGCCAAAGGCGCCAAGCAGCAGTTGGAGGACCGGCAACTGAAAGGCCAGTCCTGTCGACAGCATCAAAAGCAGCACGAAATCGAGGTAGCGCTCGATTGACCAGATCGGTTCCACCACGTCGGCTCCATAGCTCACTAGAAAACTGAGAGCTGCAGGCACAAGAGCCCACCAGGCAAATGCCAGTCCGGCCATGAACAACACCGCCGACCCGGCAACCGCGGGGGCAATCAGGCGACGTTCGTTGCGCGTGAGTCCAGGGAGAACGAAGGCCAGTCCCTGATACAACACGTAAGGAAGCGCCAGGGTGAGCCCGGCATAGCCAGCCACCTTGAACGACACGAACAGGAACTCCCCAGGAGCGAGTTGGAGAAAGCGGATCGATCCTGCGGGTTCCTCTAGCAGTCGGACCAACGGTCTTACGGCCAGCAGGCAGGCAAGAGCGCTGACTGCAACAGCGAGAAGACTGCGCAGCACCCTCTGCCGGAGCTCCTCAAGATGGTCCACCAGTGGCATCTCAACGTCATTCATCGCGTCGCCCCTTGCCGTCACCTTGATCGGTGGTGGCGGTGGAAGAACGGTGGATTCGTTGGGGTCGGAGGGCTTCAGATCATGAATCTGTTCAACGTTCAGGCTAGGAGTTCTCTGCCCTCAAGTTGTCGTCTAGCCCGGTCAGGCTCAGCCCAGAGCAGTTCTCCATTGCGATGACGCACGGTTCCAGGGAGTGCTCCGGGAATGCGCTGAAGGGCATCGACCGCCGCCATCACCACGGGGACGGTGCGATTGCCGCGGGCACGACTGAACCACGCAGCCAGATCTGCAGCTTGTTGAATCGCTTCCTCGGAAGCCGGCGCCATCGAGGCTTTCAACACCACATGGCTACCTGGACATTCCTGTGCGTGGAACCAGAGATCGCCGGCTCGGGCTTGACGGAAGCTGATCCATTCGTTCTGGCGGTGATTGCGGCCCACCTGGATCTGCAGACCATCACTGGTGTTGACCTCAAGAGGCTGAGGCTGCCCCGTTGGTGAACCGCTACGTCGACGTCGCTGCCTCGGTGCCATCAACTCTTCCAGCTCTTGATGGAGATCTTTCAGCTGAAGAGTGCGCTCATCGGGGTTGTCCCAGTCAGCACGGGTGAGATCCTCCAAGAAGCTTTCACTTCCTTCGATCAGCATCAGTCGCTGGTCGTGATGTCGGAGGCGCTCTTCGATCAGGGGAACCGCGCGTCGCAGGCGCCGGGCCTGGTGATAAAGCTTTTGCGCGCGGGTGATCGTGTCGCGGTCTGGAGCTGGTTGACACAACAGCTGGTCCGCTTGCGATTGAAGGGTCGCGGCACCAGCCGTGTCCTGCAGCCGTTGTTTCTGTTCGTCGCGTTGGGCCTGTTCCCGTTCGCGGCACTGTTGGAGTCGCTGTTGCAGGTTGCCGATCTCCCGCGACAGTCGGCGCTTGGTCACATGGTCTTGGTAGTAGCAACCCAGCCTGAGGCTGAGCACGCCCTGATCTCCGCTCGCAACGGGTGGTTCGTTCCACACTCGGAAGCCGCTCTCCACCAGCTGCAGAGAAAACGTTTCTTCGTTGAGATGGCGCAGCCAGCAGCACCAGCGCTCATGGAGGCGTTGCCATTGGGATTCGTGAATGTCGCTGACAAGTTGTTCTTTCAAGGGCTGCCCATGGCTGTCGAGCGACCCGGGGAAGGTGGTGAGCTGGGTCGCTAACGCTGGGCTGATTCCCTGATAGGTCTCGCGAAGTGCTTTTCCGAGAGGAATCGGAAGCAGGGAGAGGCGTCGCTGCCACTGAGCAAAAGGCTCATCACGGCTTGGTGGTAAACCCTGAAGCGGTGGTGGTGGGGTATAGAGATCACCAGTGCTGAGTGGGCGGATCCTGGACTGGTGTTGCCGTACCTGACGGCCGATTGCGGTGATGCGTTTTTGTTCGTCGAGGAGCAACAGGTTGCTGTGGCGTCCCATCAGTTCAAGAACCAACGTTCGTACGGGGGGGCTGCCCGGGCGAGGCGCCAGATGAAAGAACACAACACGTTCGAAGTCGTGCTGTTCGAGCTCCACTAGAGCCAATTGCCGTAGGCCGTGCTGAATCTGCTGGGCCAGGGTGCTCCCTCCGCCATGACGCCGTGGGGCGTTGATCTGCACCAGCCTTGGGGCTTCTGCCTGCCAGCTGAGCTCGAGCCACACCATGCCTTGCAGGGTTCGAAAGCCGAGCTGGAGCGCGTGGGCATCAGGTTGCTGCGCCTTCTCGAATCGGCTCGGCAACACCCGGTCGCGCAGATCTTTCAGCACCGCTTTCAGAGCGGTCAGGTCCATCACCTGGAGCGTGCTGGTGGCCATCCGCGCGTGCTGTTCCGGTGAGGTAGGTGCCTTCCTACCCTGCAGCCTGACTGCAGACAAGCCATGGCATCGTCACAAGCCACTGCCCGGCTCGCGTTGCTCACCGGACCAAGCGGAGTCGGTAAAGGCACGTTGGTCGCCCGCTTGCAGGAGCGCCATCCCAGCCTGTGGCTGTCGGTGTCGGCCACCACACGGGCTCCCCGGGCGGGTGAGCAGGAAGGTGTTCACTACTTCTTCAAAACACGTCGAGACTTCGATGCTCTCGTCAGCAGCAACGGGTTATTGGAGTGGGCTGAATTTGCCGGTCATTGCTACGGCACTCCACGTCAGCCCGTGGAGGAACGCTTGGGCGCAGGGACTCCCGTTCTTCTGGAGATTGAACTGGAGGGCGCCCGCCAGGTCAGGAAGAGTCTTCCCGAAGCCCTGCAGATCTTTCTGGCGCCACCGAGCTTCGAGGAACTGGAACGTCGCATCAAGGGGCGAGCCACTGAGTCAGCCGATGCGATTCAACGTCGGTTGGATAGAGCGCGCACCGAACTGGATGCTCAGTCTGAATTTGACGCCATTGTTGTGAATGACGATCTCGATACAGCACTCTCTGAGCTTGAAAACTTAATGGGTCTTGCGGTCTGAAGCGGGTTGAGCTTGCTCAATAAAAAAGAGGGCTGATGCCCTCTAGTCATTCATTAATGAAAAAGATCAGGCGAGTGGGTGAAACAGGAGGTCAGGAAAAAATCGATTCCACTCGATCAGAATACCGGCGGTGAGAGTGAACCAAATGGCTGCTACGACGGGAGCAGTGGTGAGGAATTTCTGCATCGATCAAAAAATTTAGAAATTGTGGGAATCGAATGAGATCAGCGGGGAGACACCGTGATCTTGTCATCGCTTTCGAGCATTTTTCCGCTCGTGAATTCACCAAAGGCTGCAATGGGCCATGTGGCAGCAGCGATGCAGGACTTCAGTGCCAAGGGGAGATCGATCTGAATCTCTTTTGTGTACTGCTCCTTGGTTCCGCGGGTGGCTTTCAGATATTCACGGCCAGCCCAGCCGATGCAGCCGGCGATGTACAGGAACATCAGGCCAGGGAAAACAAAATCACCAGCATGGTCCCAACGGCCATCAACGATGAGGTGGGGCAGGCCGTCCTCACCACACACGGCTTGGCTGTACATCTCAAAACGGGCTTTGGCCTGAGGCGTGGTGGCAGCACTGGCACGCTGCTGGAAACGGGCGCTTTCGGAGCAGGGGGTCAGGCCAGCAACATCAGCCTTGGCGACTGGTGCAAAGCCGAACACCAGCAGGGCCGAGAGCGCAAGAGCGAAAAAACGACGCATCGGAACGGTTCCTGTTATGCCTGCCCCGGAGCGGCAGGATGTCACATGGGGACAGTAGTGGAGGCTTTCTGCCTGAATGCCCAAGGTGCTTGCGCTCGAAACAAGTTGTGACGAGTCGGCTGCTGCTGTTGTGGAGCAGCGTGCCGATCGACTGATGGTTCTGTCCCACCGCATTGCCTCCCAGGTCGAGGAGCATGCCCAGTGGGGAGGTGTCGTCCCAGAAATTGCCTCGAGACGGCACGTGGAGGCTTTGCCGCACCTCATCGGCGCGGTGCTGGACGACGCAGGTCAAGCGGTGGCTGACATGGATGCCGTTGCTGCAACCGTGACACCGGGGCTGGTGGGGGCCTTGATGGTGGGTTCGGTGACAGGGCGTACCCTCGCTGCCCTTCATGGCAAGCCCTTCATGGGCGTGCACCACCTGGAAGCGCACCTTGCCTCAGTGCGTCTGGCTTCATCGCCTCCCGAGCCTCCCTACCTGGTGCTCTTGGTCAGTGGAGGACATACCGAGTTGATTCTGGTGGGGATCGACGGCGGACTGCAGCGTCTTGGGCGCAGCCATGACGATGCGGCTGGAGAAGCTTTCGACAAAGTGGCTCGTTTGCTAGGGCTCGCCTACCCAGGTGGACCTGCCATCCAGATGGCCGCCAGGGAGGGCGATCCCAAGCGGTTTTCGCTCCCCAAGGGACGCGTGTCCCGTCCGGAGGGTGGGTTTTATCCCTATGACTTCTCGTTCAGCGGTCTCAAGACCGCCATGCTGCGGCAGGTGGAGAGCCTGAGAGCCCAAAGTGATGTGCTTCCCCTTGAGGATCTCGCTGCAAGCTTTGAGCAGGTTGTGGTGGATGTGCTGGTAGAGCGCAGCCTGCGGTGCTGTCTTGATCGGGGCCTGTCCACACTCGTGATGGTGGGCGGGGTGGCTGCGAATGTCAGATTGCGTGAGCAAATGGAACGGCGTGGCCGCGAGCACGGGGTTTGCGTTCATCTCGCGCCTCTCGAGTTTTGTACCGACAACGCTGCAATGGTTGGTGCCGCTGCACTCGGTCGGCTCCAATCAGGATGGGGGGCCAGTTCCATCAGGCTTGGGGTCTCGGCCCGATGGCCTTTGGAGCGCGGAGGAGATCTTTTCACACAAGATCCACAGTTTTAAGAAATTCGGGAATAATGTTGGCCGAAGAGCTTTCTGGTGATGATGGTCGAATCTGAGTCCCAGCAACAGCAGCCATCACAGCCTGTTGATCCCGGTGAGCTCAATGAATGGCGTCGCGGGTTTACCCCTCAGGCTGAGATCTGGAATGGGCGTCTGGCCATGCTTGGCCTCTCACTCGGCTTGATGATGCTCATTCTGGTGAGATTCTTCAGCACGGGAATGTCCGCCAGCTGAAGGTATCCAGCCTTCGCAGGTCAAGTGCTCCTTCCCCGGATGGCTTGCGACAGTTCATTGGGTTTGAGGCTGACGGCAATTGCGTCCTGAGGGTCAACCCGTTCGGCTTTGACGAGTTCCAGGAGTGATTGGTTGCTGGTCACCATTCCATCGAAGCCGCTGCGTTCCATGATCTCCTCCACTTCATCGAGCGCGCCCCGCTGGATGTAGTCCTTGCAGGCCTCCGTGTTGATCAGGATGTCGTGATACGCAGCTCGTTTGCCATCGTTGGTTCTGATTAATCCCTGGGCAATCACGCCCAGTAGGGATTCAGAGAGCGAGCGACGAATGCTGTCTTGATCCTCAGGGGCGAAGAGTCCAAGGACGCGCTCAACGGTTTTCACCGCCGAATTGGTGTGGAGGGTTCCGAACACGAGGTGGCCCGTCTGGGATGCCTCCAGAGCCGTGCTCAGGGTTTCTCGGTCTCGGATCTCACCCACCAGGATCACGTCTGGATCCTCTCTTAGTGCCGCTCTCAGAGCGTTGTGGAACTGCAACGTGTGTAGTCCCACTTCCCGGTGCCTGATCAGGGAGCGTTGACTCTGATGAACAAACTCCACAGGGTCCTCAATCGTGAGGATATGGCGTGTCTGATGGCGGTTAATCCAATCAATCATCGCCGCAAGGGTGGTGCTTTTCCCTGATCCAGTGGGACCGGTCACTAACACCAGTCCCTTCGGACGTGACGAGAGATCCCGCAGCACCTCGGGAAGTTTCAGATCCTCCAGCGTGAGGATGGTTTGAGGAATCAACCGCAGAACCATGGCGGGTCCCAGCAGTGAATCCAGCAGGTTGATCCGAACCCTGACAAATGGGAACGCATGGGAGCCGTCGAATTCCTTCGTCTGTTGAAAGAGATCAACTTGCTGGGGCGTGAGGATTTCCCTAAGCCAGCGATGAAAGGTGCTCGGATCTGTGACCGGCCACTCTGTTTGCAGCATCTCTCCGCGGGCGCGGAAACGCGGGACCTCCCCCACGCCGAGGTGCACGTCGGAGTGCCCCTTGTCATGGGCCATCCGCACGATGTCCTCAAGGCTTGGTAGTCCTTTGGGTGACGGGGTTGGTGAAGGTGTCAGCGCAGCTGGCGTGGAGGAAGCGGGGCTATGGGCGGGGACCGCAACAGGTTGGGACGCAAAACCCGGGGGAAAGATCGGTTGCTTCATCGGCTTCTGCCACGTTCTTGCTTCAGCTTCGCCATTGCTGCTGCCGTGGCAAGTGAGGGTCGGCTGGGAGCTCGCTGAATCACGCTTAGGATCCCGCCATCGATCCTGCGTCTATGGCGGCCAAGCCTCGTGTCACCATCGTGCTGGGCACCCGGCCGGAAGCCATCAAACTGGCTCCGGTGATTCAGGAATTTCGAGCTTGCTCGGCACTGGAAACCCGCGTTGTACTCACCGGTCAGCACCGGGAGATGGTGACCCAGGTGATGGATCTGTTCCAGCTCACCGCCGATCAGGATCTCGACCTGATGGCCCCCCGTCAGACGCTGACGCACGTCACCTGTGCGGCATTGCAGGGGCTTCGCGACGATTTTCAAGCGTTCCCTCCGCAACTGGTGTTGGTGCAGGGAGACACCACCACGGCCTTTGCGGCGGCTCTTGCTGCGTTTTATGAGCAGATCCCTGTAGGTCATGTGGAGGCAGGTCTGCGCACCGACAACCTCCTGGATCCGTTCCCTGAAGAAGCCAATCGCAGGCTGATCTCCCAGGTGGCTCAGCTGCATTTCGCTCCGACGCAGCGTTCCCAGGCCAATCTCGAGGCCTCCGGGGTTGTGGGTCGAGCCATGGTCACCGGCAATACGGTGATCGATGCGCTGCTGCGTATGGCTGAGCGCGCCCCTGAGCTCACTGACCTGCCCATCGACTGGGCGAAGCAGCGCGTCATCCTTGCCACGGTGCACCGCCGCGAGAACTGGGGGGATCGCCTGCGCAGCATCGCTGAAGGAATGCTTGAGGTGCTGGAGTCCCATCCCGACACCACACTCCTGCTGCCGCTGCACCGGAATCCCACTGTGCGTGAGCCCCTTCAGGACCTGCTCGGTGACCATCCACGTGTGGTGCTCACCGAACCTCTCGACTACGACCGGTTGGTGGCGGCCATGAAAGGTTGCACTCTTCTGCTCACCGATTCCGGTGGCTTACAAGAGGAGGCTCCTGCTCTCGGTAAGCCTGTTCTTGTTCTCAGGCGCACGACCGAGCGTCCGGAAGCTGTGGATGCTGGAACAGCGAAGCTGGTAGGGACGGACAGCGCATCCATCGCTCAGGAAACAGCCCGTCTCCTTGATGACCCAGTGGCTTACGACCAGATGGCCCGTGCGGTCAATCCCTTTGGGGATGGTCTCGCCAGCGGGCGCATCCTCCAGGCCGCCCTTGATCTGCTGGTCACCTGACGCATCCTTCAGCAGGTGCGGCCAGTACCGCTGGTTCCTGCAACGTGCTCTCGTGGAGCCACTGCAGGCTGAAGTTCCGCGAACGCTGATCTTTGTGGGTTTGAACCCTTCTCGAGCCAGTCAGCATCGCGATGATCCAACGCTGCGTCGTCTCTCGGCGTTTGGTACGCGGTGGGGGTATCACCAGCTTGTGGTGATCAATTTGTTCGCGCGGATCTCTCCATCACCAGGGGCGTTGCGGCACTGCAGCGATCCGATCGGTGACAAGACCGATGCTGTTCTTCAGCACTGGATGGAGGATTGGGCTGACCATCCGTCCTGGGATCTCTGGCTGGGCTGGGGGAACCGAGGGACTCTGTTGCAGCGGGATCAGACGGTGGTGACCTGGCTTGCGCTCTGCCTTCGGCGTCGTAGGGCTGGGGCTGGCCCTTTGATCCTGGGAACCACGCGCAGCGGACAGCCGCGCCATCCCCTCTATGTTCCAGGGGATCGAGTTCCGACTCCCTGGGCCTGTACGGTTCGCTGATGTCCCGTCAACCACGCCGCTATCGCATTTCTCTCCACCTGTCGGGAGGTCAGACTGAGGTGGTGCACTTCCCAACGCTCGAGACCTTTCAGGAGTGGTACCAAGGCCTTGTGAACGGCGGCCAGGGTCAGGCATTCGTGAATGTCCCTCTGGGTGAGCTCGAGGGGGAATATCTGGTGATCCGCCCGGATGCGGTGATCGGACTGCGTGTGGAACCGCAATACGCTTCCATCGATGACGCCTGAGCGGCTGGGATTGCTCTGGGGCATCACGGTGTTCGCCGGTGCTGGAGCAAGGCTGCTGTCCGCTCTATCCGGTCTTCCAGGCGTTGTTCTGCTGCTTCTCTCCGGACTGCTGATTGGTCGCTCCGGTTTGGGCTTGGTGGAGCCGCTGGACCTCGGCCAGGGGTTGGAAACCACGGTGGGTCTTCTGGTCAGCCTGGTGCTGTTTGACGGTGGCCTCAATCTTCGTCTTCCCGGTGACACCATCAAGGCGACGGTGCTGCGGATTTCTCTGATCCGCCTGCTGCTGTCTCTCGGGGCCGGGGTGCTGGCTGCACACTGGCTGGCGGGACTGGGCTGGTCGGTGGCTGCCGTCTACAGCGCGATTGTGTTGGGCACGGGGCCGACCGTGGTCACTCCGATCGTTCAGCAGATCCGTCTGGCCTCGCCGCTGGGGGATGTGCTGGAAGCTGAGGGTCTTGTGCTCGAACCGGTGGGGGCGGTGCTGGCTCTGTTGCTTCTCGAATTGCTGCTGGGGGATCTTCACGGCTGGCGTGAGCTGGCGATCGGGCTGATGTCCAGGCTTGGGGGTGGCGTGCTGATTGGTTTGGCCGTGGGCTGGTTGCTTTCGGAAGTGCTGCGGCGATTGCCTTCTGAGCATTCCGTGGGGCTGAGGCTTCAACTCACTCTGGGCGTGCTGTTTCTGATGTTTTCGATCACGGAATGGCTGCTTCCGGAGTCAGGACTTCCTGCTTCGGTGGCCGCAGGTGTGGTGGTGGGGCGTCGCCCGTCCACCCAGGCAGTCCAACTGGATGAGTTGATCAGGGAATTGGCCCGTCTTGCCATCACCATGCTCTTTCCATTGCTGGCGGCCGATGTGTCTTGGGCAGAGCTCAGTCCTCTCGGATGGGGCGGTATCAGCTGTGTGCTCGTGCTGATGCTTGTGGTTCGTCCTGCAGCCGTCAGTGTCGCCACAGTGGGTCTCCCCCTGAACTGGCGGCAACGTCTGTTCCTGGGATGGCTTGCTCCGCGGGGAATCGTGACGGCAGCTGTTGCTTCTTTGTTCGCGATCAGGCTCGAGCAGGCCGGTGTGCTCGGAGCAGGACGACTGCAAGGCCTGGTGTTTCTCACCATCCTGATGACTGTTGGTCTTCAGGGTCTCACCGCCCAGCCCCTCGCCAGGGTTCTCGGTCTGATCGATCTGACTCCCGACGCGTCCAAAGACGCTGCAATGCCTGTGGAACCGTCAGAGGCAGCGCCGTAAACGAGGGAGATCCTGACCGATCTTCGCTAGGAGAGACCAGGTGGTGAGGAGGTCTGGTCCCTGCAGTCGGCCCAGTAGGGCTGCCCTGAGGCTTTTCATCAAGACCCCTTTCTTCACTCCTGCGGTGGTGGCAGCGCTTTTCAGGATCTCCTGGGCTTGGTCCATGGAGTCGCCAGGCCAGGGTGCTTGATCCAGGGTGCTTAGAAGGGCCTGTAGACAGGGTTTTGCACCCTCTTGGGCGAGCTGTTTGAGGGCGTCCTCCTCCAGAGCAGGTTCCATGAAAAAGGGTCTGGCCTGATCCACACCATCGTTCAGGAGTGTCAGAGATGGCCCGAGCAGCTCCACCAAGGACAGTGCCCATCCATTGGGATCGGGGATCGTCCAGCCTTGATCGGCCCAGAGCGGTGAGAGCGCGTTTAAAAGCCTGGAAGGCTCCCAGCCGTGGAGAACCTGGGCATTCAGCCAGTTCAATTTGTCCCAGTCGAACTTGGCGCCGGCTTTGTTGACGCGATCGAAATCGAAGACCTTGGCGGCTGCGTCGAGCGTGAAGATCTCATTCATGCCCTCAGGAACCGACCAGCCCAGCAGGGTCATGTAGTTCGCAAGTGCTTCCGGGGTATAACCCATCTCACGGAAGTCGTTGATGGAGGTGACCCCATCGCGTTTCGACAGCTTGCGCCCCTCGGGATTGAGGATCAGGGGTGCATGGGCGAATGCCGGGATCTGCAAGGACAGCGCTTCGTAGAGAAGCAGCTGTTTGGCGGTATTGGCAATGTGATCTTCCCCTCGGATGACATGACTGATGGCCATCGAGGCGTCGTCAACCACGACCACCAGGTTGTAAAGCGGATCTCCGATCCGATCGGCAGGAGCCCTTCTGGCCACCACCATGTCACCACCGAGGTCGGCACCACGCCAAAGCATCGGACCACGCACGAGATCATTCCAGCGAATGTCGCGATGTTCATCGATGCGGAAACGGATCACGGCTTCTCGCCCTTCGGCCTGGAAGGCTGCTTCCTGCTGCGGCGTGAGATTGCGATGCCGATTGTCGTATCGGGGGGCCTGGTTGCTCGCTTTCTGCTGGGCACGCATGACCTCCAGTTCCTCTTCGCTGGCGTAGCAGCGGTAGGCCAACCCTTGATCCAAAAGACTTTGAATCGCGTTGCGATGGTTTTCGGCTTGCTCGCTTTGGATCACCGGGTCGCCGTCCCAGTCAATGCCTAGCCATTGGAGGCCCTCGAGGATGTTCTGGGTGAATTCCGGCTTGGATCGTTCCTTGTCGGTGTCTTCAATGCGAAGCAAAAACCTGCCGTTCTTGTTCCGCGCGAATAACCAGTTAAAGACTGCGGTACGGGCCGTGCCGATGTGAAGCGTTCCCGTAGGGCTGGGAGCCAGACGTACGCGAACCATGCGAAGTCTCGAGTCATAAAACGGGACCGACGGGATTCGAACCCGCAACTTCCGCCGTGACAGGGCGGTGCTCTAACCGGTTGAACTACGGTCCCAAGTTGACCAACGGATATCTCAATCCGATCGGCTGACCTGTGTCGCCTGCGCGACCAAATCAGTATCAACCTTAGCCCTGCCCTCCGTCAACAGTTGAAAGGCAAACGTTCGGATGAGCCTGAGTGGCAGTCGCTGATAAAAAACCCCACCGATTGGTGGGGTTTTTAGGGAACTTCAGACAATGCTGAATTAGGGACGGAAACCTGCGGGCTCGATGAGCCGAACTTGATTGCCGCGGGCTGTAAATTCGCGACCTTGATCGCTCTGAACAACGACACGACCACCAGATTTGACACGAATCACACGTGCTCGAACCCAGCCTAGTGCGGCTGATTCGAGCACCTTGACCACATCACCAGGTTGAAGATCCAACTCCATGCTCGAACTCAGGAAACTGCAGTAGGGGCCATCGGACGCGCCGTGGAGGACTCGAACCCCCGACATCAGGTTTTGGAGACCTGCGTTCTACCAACTGAACTAACGGCGCAAGGCGATGACCCCCTCGACCATCGCCGTAGCGATGGCATTTGGATTGAACGAGGTCGAAACCTCAGCGATCGAAGCGCTGCTTCACGCGGGTGGCCTTGCCCACCCGTTCCCGCAGATAGAAAAGCTTCGCCCTCCTTACTTTACCGCGACGTTCAACCTTGATGGAGGCAACCTGCGGACTATGCAGCATGAAGACTCTTTCGACGCCAATACCCTGGAAAATCCGGCGCACAGTAATGGTTTGATTCAAGCCGCCATGGCGCTTGGCAATCACCACGCCCTCGTAAGGCTGAACACGTTCCTTATTGCCCTCGCTGATCCGCACACCGACACGAACGGTGTCGCCAACGTAGATCTCAGGGAGATCGGTTTTCAGCTGAGCTGTTTCGAATTCCCGGATCAGCTCCGCCGGCTTAAGGCGAACCGTGCTCACCGTGGGTGATGACTCTTTTGTCGACTCTGCAACTGCAGTATCAGCACCGTTGTTCTCGACAGCGCCATCCGTCGTCGCTGTTGCGCTCTCCTTTGCAGAAGTGTCGTTGGGATCCGCTGCCATCCAGCTCCGGGTAATCACGCCAAACAACCAGCTTACCCTGCCGTCTCTCCCCCTTTAGACCATCTCTTCAGTGCAGAAACCCAGCTTTGCAGGAGCATGCCCCCTCCGGTGAACAACATCCAAATCACCCCCAAGGCGTTGAGAAGAACCACGACAGGTTCGAGTTCTGGTCCAAGCCACTCACCTTCGTGCAGGCTCATCAGCCAATGCGCCTGATCTCGACTCAATCCACCCCAATCCCGCGCTAATCGATAGGTCAGTCCAGTGATGACAGAGGTGAGCAGCGGCAGCAAAACGAACGGAGCAATCCATCGATGCCAGCGCCTGATCTGCGCCATCCAACGCATCACCGTCATTCCCTGAGCACGATTGATAGCGTGACATCAAGACGTCGGGAATGGCCCGAAGGAACGACCGATGAACTTGTTCGCAGATCTTCTGGCCTCAGCCCAGAGCGGCTCCGTCACAGCGACAGGCCCACGCATTCAGCAGCGCCGAGGGGTGGAGATCAAATCGGCACGCGAACTCAAGATCATGGCGAAAGCCAGCCGAATCGTGGCCACGGTGCTCAGGGAAATCATGGACCTGGTGGAACCAGGCCAGACCACTGGCGATCTCGATGCCCATGCCGAACGGAGAATTCGCGAGATGGGCGCTACCCCAAGCTTTAAGGGGTATCACGGCTTTCCCGCCAGCATTTGCGCCAGCATCAACAATGAAGTCGTTCACGGCATTCCCAGCAGTAAGCGGGTGATCAAGGCCGGAGATCTCCTGAAAGTGGATACAGGGGCTTTTTTTGAGGGTTACCACGGCGACAGCTGCGTCACCATCTGTGTGGGTGACGTCAGCGAGGAAGCAGCCACCCTGAGCCGTGTCGCCCAAGAATCACTTCTGGCTGGACTCGCGCAGATCCGTGCCGGCAACACCCTTCTCGATATTGCCGGAGCGGTCGAAGACCGTGTTCGTGAAGGTGGCTTCAGTGTTGTGGAGGACTACACGGGGCACGGCGTTGGTCGCAATCTTCATGAGGAGCCGTCCGTTTTCAATTTCCGAACCGACGCCCTGCCCAATGTGAAGCTCAGGCCAGGAATGACGCTTGCCGTTGAACCGATCCTCAATGCCGGTAGTAAGGATTGCCGCACCCTCAAGGATCGCTGGACCGTGGTGACCCGTGATGGACGAATGTCGGCCCAATGGGAACACACCATCGTGGTGACTTCAGACGGTTGTGAAATTCTTACGGATCGGGGTGATTGATCCTCAAGGTTCTGTTGTAAAGCCAGCGGCCAAGCTCTGTTAAGGGCATCACCACATAGGTGAACGGATTCGGTGAGACCACGATGAGTGGAAGCCCTAGTTGCACTTGAACAAGAACCTGTTTAGCCACGAAGGCAGCTGACAACACACCGATTGGATTGAGGGTCGAGCGAAAAGGCCCAAGCACCAACTTCCGGAGGAGAGGGAGGCCCGATTGACGGCGTTCGGGGACACTCCAGCGCAGGCTGACCAACTGTCCGATCAGCCTTTTGCTCAATTCATAGCCGGGACTGAGAGCTGGTTGGATTTCAGCTTCTGAGGTGTTGACCCACAGTTCCCTTGGCCGTAGGGAGTCTTCGACACAAATCTGCTCGAAACGCTGGATCAGGCGCCAATGGCTGAGGGCATTGATCTCCAGCGCCTTGGTCAAGATTTCAGGAGCCTGATCCCCACCAGGGTTGATGCCATGGTTGAGCACCAGCACATCCAGATCTCGCAGGGTCGGATCGAGAGCCGCTTCCTCACCACTGCACCAGCACACCCAATCTTGTGCAGCCTGCAGTGGCGAATGTGTCTCGACTCTGGCGCGGTGACTGATGCCAACCACCCATGCACCGCGTGCCCTCAATTGCTCTGTGAGGGCGCGCCCCAGTTCACCGTTCGCGCCGGTGATTCCCACCCGTTTCCCTTGCCACCCCTTGGGACCCACACCGATCTGAGGAGAGGTGTTGTTGGTCTGTGCCATCGCGATGAACTGGGGCATGCTTGAGGCACACCGACGGTATGACCTTGTCTGGCCTGTCCTGGGAGGCTCAGTTGGCGCTCTTTGCTCCCTACTGCGGGGGGCTGGAGATGGAGTCATCGCTCCGGGAGGCGCTGGTCCTGCTGCCGTCAGGGGAGCATGTCGGTGAACGGACGCTGGTTGGTGCCCCCGCGCATCGGTTTTCTCTTCGCTGGGATCCAGTGCAGGCTCCGCTGGAGCTCACTCGCTGCGTTCTTCAGTTTGAGAACCATCCCGAGGTTGACTATCGATTCGAGTGTCCAGCCCATCATCTGTTGAACTGGTTGATGGAAGGACCGCTGCAGGGTCGAGGAACTGATCTTCCTGACAGCTTTTGGCAATGGCTCCTTCTCAAGAGGCTCGCGGACGAGAGACCCCTTTAAATTGCAACAAGAACCACTAATTTCCCGTATGGGCTCCACGCTGCTGATCGGATCCTGTGAACCCTTCAGTGGCAAATCAGCCCTTGTGTTGGGCCTGGCACGCCACCTGCTCTCTGCAGGAGAGCGCGTTCGGTTTGGGAAACCCCTGGCCACCAGTTTCGATTGGGTGCCTGAACAGGGTGACTTGCCTGATCCTCTGATTGACGACGATGTGCGTTTCGTGGGCGAGACCCTTGGTCTTGAAGATCAGGAGCTAATTCCTTCGCTGCATCTTCTGTCGCCGTTCACAGCAGAGAACCGTTTGGCGCAGGGCATGTTGACCGCTGGTGATGGCTTGGATCATCTCCGCAAGCAACTCCTTGGTTTTGACGGTGGGGTGACCCTCCTTGAGGCTGCAGGCAACCTGCACGAAGGACTTCTGTATGGCTTGAGCCTCGTACAGCTGGCCAATGAACTCGATGCTCCTGTGGTGCTGGTGCATCTGTGGCAAGACAGCTGCAGTGTGGATGCTCTCCTTGCCGCTAAAACGCAATTGGGGGATCGCCTGCGTGGGGTGGTTCTGAACGCTGTCACCCCCGACGAAGTGGAGGGACTTGAGCGCGAGGTGGTGCCAGCTCTTCAGGGGCTGGGACTCACTGTGTTCGGGGTCATGCCCCGTTCACCTCTGTTACGCAGCGTCACGGTGGGAGAGCTGGTCCGTCGATTGGATGCGCGGGTGATCTGCTGCCCCGAAAAGCTTGAGTTGCTGGTCGAAACCCTCAGCATCGGTGCCATGAATGTGAACTCAGCCATGGAGTTCTTCAGGCGTCGCCGCAATATGGCTGTTGTTACAGGTGCTGACCGCACCGACATTCAGCTGGCTGCCCTGGAAGCTTCCACCCAGTGCCTCATCCTCACGGGAGCCGGCGAACCTCTGCCGCAGCTGATTAATCGGGCTGATGAACTCGAGGTTCCTTTGCTCAAGGTGGAACACGACACTCTGGCCACTGTTGAAGTGATTGAGCAGGCTTTCGGTCACGTTCGGCTGCATGAGGCGGTCAAAGCCACGTATGCCTTTCGCCTGGTGGAGGAACATTGCCGGTTGAGCGATCTCACCAAGGCGGTAGGGCTCGCGTAATCACTGCTAGTTTTTAAACACGCATGCGCGTTGCCATTGAGCCGATCCCTTGATCTTCCTGCACTGGACAAGGTCGACACCCTTGCACAGGAATTGGCCTTGCTTCAGGACAAGGGGCAACGACGCATTGCGATTCTTGGCAGCCGCCATGTTCCAGTGGTGGCAATCCATCTCATTGAACTCATCGCACGCTCCCTTGCTCAGGAGGGTCACTCCCTCTTGACCTCTGGAGCTCAGGGCGTGAATGCTGCTGTCATCAGAGGAGTTCTTGCTGTTGACGCTTCAAAGCTCACGGTTCTTCTTCCTCAGAGTTTGAGCCGCCAGGTGCCAGAGATTCAGAATCAGTTGGATCAAGTACTGCATCTGATTGAAAAGCCAGAGCACGACGATCTGCCTTTGCCGATGGCCAGCAGTCTCTGCAATCAGGACATCATCACGCGCTGTGATCAGTTGATATGCCTGGCGTTTCATGACAGCGAAACGCTTCTTGCGAGTTGCCGCAATGCTGAAGATATGGGGAAAGTGGTGAGTCTTCTTTATTTCGACTGATGATCAGCGCAGGGCTGTGATCGGAAGAACCTGAAGATGGGTTCCTTCACGCCCCATCACTAGAACCTGATCTCCTGGAGCCAGAGGCCGCTCCAGATCAAGGGAACTGGCTGCCCAACTCTGGCCATGCCAACGCACTCGGCCTTCCCCACCTGGACTGATAGAACCAAGGACTTCAGCCATGTCTCCGTTCAGCCTGTGGCGGCTTGGAGACGGCGTGCGTCCGGAGGACCAGCGGCTGAGCCAGACGGTCCCCGTTACGGTGATCAAAAGAAAGAGGCTGAACTGGAGCCAGATCGGCACAGGGGCCAGAGCCGTGAGCACCGAAAGGATCAGTCCTCCCAGTACGGCAACCATCAGACCATCGAAGCTCGGTTGTGATAACTCGATCGCCAGCAAAAGTCCTGCCAGCAGGAGCCAAGCCAGGGGGACTCCAAAGGGAAGCATGGAACGCGACAGACTTTCTTCACTTTGGCGGTTATTTTCGATAGAAACGCATTTTTATGGAAGCGCTTTTCGGTCTGCCTGCCCTTGTTCTTCTGGCGATTTTAGGAACCGGCAGCGTCAAGGTCACCAGCGGAGGTCGATCCAGACTTGTTGAACGCCTTGGAAAATTCGATCGCGAGCTTCAACCGGGCCTCTCCATTGTGATTCCCGTGGTGGAAAAGGTTGTCAGCCATGAATCACTCAAGGAGCGTGTGCTGGATATTCCTCCCCAGCTCTGCATCACTCGAGACAACGTGTCAATCGAGGTCGATGCGGTGGTGTATTGGCAACTTCTTGAACATTCTCAGGCCTATTACGCCGTTGACAATCTCCAGGCGGCGATGGTGAATCTGGTGCTGACCCAGATCCGCGCTGAAATGGGCAAGCTTGACCTCGATCAGACATTCACCACACGCAGTGAAGTGAATGAATTACTCCTCAGGGAACTCGATGAGGCTACGGATCCCTGGGGTGTGAAGGTCACCCGTGTGGAAATGCGGGATATCAATCCCTCCCCTGGTGTAAAGCAGGCAATGGAGGCTCAGATGACGGCTGAACGGGAAAAACGGGCAGCGATTCTGCGTTCCGAGGGAGAGAAGGAAGCTCAGCTCAACGAAGCACGGGGCCGCGCTGAGGCGCTTGTCCTTGATGCCCGAGCGCAGAAAGAAGCGCTTTTGCTGGAGGCGGAGGCCCAGGCCAATCAGCAGAGCGTTCTTGCTGAAGCGAAATCACAAGCAGCTCTTGTTGTGGCCAAAGCACTCGCTGAGAGTCCGCAAACGGAGGAAGCGATCCGTTTGATGCTTGCCGAAAATTGGATGGCGATGGGGCAGCGCATGGCGGATTCGCCAGCGGGAAGTGTATTGATGGTGGATCCCCAGTCCCCGGCATCGCTGTTGGCAGCCCTGAAACAGTTCCAGCAGGGAGATCGCTAAGCCGTTGCAATCAGCGCTCGCAGCCCCTCCAGGTACAAGATGCCCGTGCACAACAAGGCTCCAGCCCAACAAAGACTCCTCACCGCTGGAACGTTGGCGACATAGGCCGGTAAGTACACGAGCCTGAGCAGGGGGTGGAGCAGTGCGGCTGGAATAGCCAGTCCACCCAGGGGACCCGTTTGCATGACTGCCAACAGCGCCAGAAGTGCTGCGGGTGCATGCAAGGTGAAGGATTCAAAACTGTTCTGATGGGCCCAGCTGGCTCTCTGCCCCCACGCGGGAAGACGCTCGAACATGGCTCGTGGCGCCTTCATGTCGCTCAGGGTGTAGTCGGCCTGGGATCGGGCCGCGCCAAGGGGCACGATGCTGACGATCACCACGCCACCAGACAGCACCAGTGACCAGGCGTAGGGGGCCACAGAAGCTTGAGTCAGGAGGTCGATCAGATTCACGGCCAAGAGCGCAATCACTTAGACGATAGGAATCGACCGGATTGCAATGCGCTCCGTTCGCTCTGGCTGATTCTTCGTGGATGAGCACTTAGCCGTTCTTGCTTGATTTCAAAAACACTGCTTCTGCGCACCCCCCCTGTTCGAACGAATTGGAGCCCGACGGCTCACAGATCCGTGTCTATCTCTGTCGAGGATCTCAAGGCCTGAATGGGACCCAAGCCATGATCAATCAATACTTCGAACCATACCGAATAAAAAATTCAGAGGAATGTTGCTGCCCCAGCGCTAGAATACGCAAAGAAAGAATCTGATCGATGGCAACGTATTCCTTTGATGTGGTTTCTGATTTCGATCGACAGGAGCTGGTTAATACCCTTGATCAGGTTCGCCGTGATGTTGGGCAGCGTTACGACCTTAAGGACTCCAAGACAGATATTGAGCTTGAGGATGCAGCAGTCGTGATTACAACCGCTAGTGATATGACCTTGCAGGCTGTTGAGGATGTTCTCCGTGCCAAGGCGACCAAACGCAATCTGTCTTTGAAAATCTTTGATTTTCAAGCTCCTGAGGCGGTTGGAGGTAACCGCGTTAAGCAGGTCATTCAACTCAAGAAAGGACTCAGTCAAGAGCTGGCAAAGAAAATGAGCAAGATCGTGCGTGATGAGCTTAAAAAAGTCACGGTGGCTATCCAGGGTGAAAGTCTTCGTGTTACAGGCAAAAGTAAAGATGACTTGCAACAGGTGATTCAGTTGTTGCGGTCCAAGGAGGATGAGCTTGATGTTCCTCTTCAGTTTGAGAACTATCGCTGATTTATAGATTCAGATTGAGCTGAACTCCACCGGCCCAGATCCCTTGAACTTTGCCTTCACCGCCTGGGTTGATCACCCACTGCAAGACTGGTTGTAGCTGAACTGTTTCGGATAAATAAATTGAATAATTGAGCTCAATCACACCTTCATACGTAGTTCCGGGAGAAAGGTTTGGGCTGAAGCTGGTTCGGCTCACACCAAGTGCCAGAACATCACGCGGACGATGGCTCAGAATTCCCTGGGACAACCATCCGCCTCCAAGGTAGGAGGGGAAGGGATTATTCCCTGGATCGAGACTGATGCGTCCTGCGGCCCAAAGTCGGTTGTCCATTCCTAGGGGAAGTTGCAATGGCCAGGTGAGCGAGCCGTAAATCCCACGATTCCGGCCTGAACCCACATCTCCCGTTCGATTTGTTGGGAGCTGAGTGGAGGCGATGTAGCCCCCGAGTTGTGCTTCCGGGGCAGGCAAGGTTCGCTCAACGGTGATGCGGCTGTTGCCTAGAGGAATCGGTTCAAGAAGATCCTGGCGTGATCTCAGTGGATTGGTGCTCCACTGCATGGCCTGGACGCTCCCCCTCACCTGTGGCTGCTCAGGGTTGACTCCCAGGCTGGAGGCGATCGATGTTTCTGGATCGAGATAGAAATATCCATAGGTGAATGAGCCCATGCTCTCCGAGTGAGCCGCCACTTTCACCCCAGGGGTAACCAATGGATTGATGGGCAGGCCAACCACCAGAAGGTTGAGTGTGTTGTTGAGGGTTGAATTGATGTATGCATTCATCGCCGGCGTGACCAGAAAATCTGGATCCATCGACAGCAAGCCGGCTGATGCGCTCCACCAACTTTGGCCGCGATTGCGTTCCACACTGGCGGCCGTAATCCAGGTGCCAACCGGGTTCACCAAGGTTTGAAGAGTGAATTCTGAGCCGAGCTCCGTGTTGAGGTTGGGGTTCCCTGCTTGATTGGTGAGTTCGAGATTCACCTGCCAGTGATCCAGTTCCTTCCAGGTTGTTTCTGGCTTGTGAAAGCCGCTGCCTACGCTCAGTCCCACCACCGTGTTTTGAAACCAGCTGCTGGCCGAGGGGTCGAGGCCTCCTTGAATGCCACCTATCGGCTCAGCGGTGAACTGAATGCTGAAGTCAACCCAGTTCGGGAGACCGAGCAATGTCTGAAAAGGACCCGCTTTAAGAGGTGCGCCCAGCACCACAAACAACGTGGCAGCGCCGATGCACCTGATCGCGGAAGGCACTGGTGTTAGGCGATGTCAGCGAATGACTCGCGGAACGCTTGAAGTGTTGCTTCGATATCACCATCGGAATGCGCCAGGGATGTGAATCCGGCTTCAAAAGCGGAAGGTGCCAGGTAGACACCCCGTTGGAGCATCGCCCGATGCAGCTTGCCGAAGCGTTCAGCATCTGTGGCTTTCGCTTCTTCGAAATTGCGCACCGGACCCTCACAAAGGAAGAATCCGAACATTGCGCTGACGCTGCCCCCGGTGATCGGCATGCCGGCGGCTGATGCAGCTTCCTTGATTCCAGTGATGAGTTGTTCTGTTGCCGTGGTCAGCTTTTCGTAGGTGCCTGGCTGACGGAGCAGTTCAAGTGTCTTGATGCCAGCGGTCATGGCCAGAGGATTGCCGCTCAAGGTGCCCGCTTGGTACATCGGACCTGCGGGAGCCACCATCTCCATGATCTCGCGGCGTCCGCCGTAGGCACCTACGGGCAGACCGCCACCGATCACCTTGCCCATGGTGGTGAGGTCCGGAGTGACACCGAAATGTGCCTGGGCTCCCCCGTAACTGATACGGAATCCGGTCATCACCTCGTCGAAGACCAGCAAGGCTCCATGCTCCTTGGTGAGCTCTCGCAGACCCTCGAGAAAGCCTGGTTCGGGTTGGATGAAACCGGCATTGCCCACAATGGGTTCAAGGATCACTCCAGAAATGGCATCTGGATTTTCAGCGAACAGCTGCTTGACCGCTTCCAGGTCGTTGTAAGGAGCGGTGAGGGTGTTGGCTGTGGTGCTCCTGGGAACGCCAGGGGAGTCGGGGAGTCCGAGGGTGGCGACTCCAGAGCCAGCCTTCACGAGGAACATGTCCGCGTGCCCGTGGTAACAGCCCTCAAACTTGATTACCTTGTCGCGACCAGTGAAGGCCCGCATCAGACGCAGCACTGCCATGCAGGCCTCTGTGCCGCTGTTCACGAAGCGGACCATCTCCACGCTGGGTACAGCGTCGATCACCATCTCCGCCAGGGTGTTTTCGAGTGCACAGGGAGCTCCGAAGCTCGTGCCCTTCTCGATGGCTTCCTGCAGGGCACTGATCACTTCGGGATGGGCATGGCCGCAGATGGCAGGCCCCCAGCTGCCGATGTAATCGATGTATTTATTCCCATCCACATCCCATGCATAGGGACCCTTAACCCGATCGAAAACGATGGGTTGCCCCCCCACGGACCGGAATGCCCTCACCGGAGAGCTCACGCCACCGGGCATCAGAGCCTGCGCGGCACTGAACAACTCCTGTGAGCGGGTGGTGTTGAGAGTGGGTGCAGTCACGGGGGCGGAAGCCAATGGGCCGATGCAAACCGTGCCACATCCTGCCCCAAGAATGGCCCGAATCGCCGGAACTGTGTCGGAAGACAGAGTTTGACTGTGTTGCTGACTAGGTTAAGGGCGTCTTGCAAACCGGGAGTGGTTCACGACTGGGCAGCACTTGAGCGAGATCTGAAGCGTTTTCTCAGTCCTAAGGCTGTGGTTTCGCGCCGAGAGGAACTTCTCGTTTACGACTGCGACGGGCTCACCATGGATCGCCATGCGCCGCCTCTCGCCGTTCTTCCCAGAAGCACTGAAGAGGTTGCGGCGATCGTGGCCGCCTGTCATCGGTATTCCATCCCCTTTGTCGCCAGGGGAAGCGGGACTGGGCTCTCTGGGGGGGCTCTGGTGGAGGAGGACGCGCTCTTGATCGTGACCAGCCGAATGCGCAGGATCCTCGACGTGGATCTCAGCAATCAGACCATCACCGTGGAACCCGGTGTCATCAACAGCTGGGTGACCCGTGCCGTCGCAGGCGATGGCTTCTATTACGCGCCTGATCCTTCCAGCCAGGTGGTCTGCAGCATCGGTGGGAATGTTGCTGAGAACTCTGGTGGCGTTCACTGCCTCAAATATGGAGTCACGAGCAATCACGTGTTGTCGATGCAGGTTGTGTTGCCTGATGGCCAGGTGATGCAACTGGGACGGGACCTCTCAGAGACCTGCGCCATCGATCTGCGCGGAGCGTTCATCGGCAGCGAAGGCACGCTTGGCATCGCGACGGAAATCACGTTGCGTTTATTGCCAGCCCCTCAGGAGGTTGCTGTGCTCCTTGCTGACTTCCCCTCTATGGAGGCAGCTGGTGAGGCCGTAAGACGCATCACATCAGCTGGAGTACTGCCTGCCGGTCTGGAGATCATGGACCACACCTGCATCGAAGCTGTCAATGCTGCCTTCGCCGAGGAGGAATACCCCCCGAACGCTGGAGCTGTTCTCTTGATTGAGCTGGATGGCCAGGCTCTTGAAGTGAAGGAGGCAGTGGAGCTGGCCAGATGCCTTTGCCGCGAAGCGGGAGCGGGACGGGTTCGGGAGGCTTGGGATGAGACCGAACGGGCGAGGCTCTGGAGGGGCCGAAAAAGTGCGATCTCGGCTCTGGGGCGTCAGTGCCCCAGCTACTACCTGCAGGATGGCGTCGTTCCGCGAACGGCCCTCCCATCCGTTCTGGCTGCCATTGATCGCCTCAGCACTGATCATGGCCTTGTGGTGGCCAATGTGTTTCACGCCGGTGATGGCAACCTCCACCCGCTCATCCTTTATCGGGCCTCTGACCCTGGTGTGAACGAGAAGGTCAAGACCCTGGGTGCAGCCATCATGGAGCTTTGTCTTGAGGCAGGGGGAAGCATCAGCGGGGAACATGGCGTGGGCAGCGACAAGCGTTGTTTCCTTGATCGCATGTTCAGTGAGGATGATCTCGCAACAATGAAACGACTGCGCTTGGCCTTTGATCCTGATGGTCTGGCCAATCCAGGCAAGATCTTTCCGACTCCGAAGAGCTGTGGCGAATCGCAGCGGCGTTTCGTTGCGTTGCAGAGCTCCGGCCGTCGGTTACCGAACGAGGCCGTTGTTTTTTAACAGCTTTCCTCCGCCTCTTCATCCTCTTCAAGATCCCAGGCCAGATCAACCATCACAGGGGCATGGTCGCTCGGTTGCTCTCTGCCCCGTTCCTGTTTGTCGATGCTGCAGCTTCTGGCCAGTTCCTGCAGATCTCTGCTCAGATAGATGTGATCGATCCGCCAACCGCTGTCGCGGTTCCAAGCTCCACTGCGGTAATCCCACCAACTCCAGTGTCCACTTCCTGGCTCAAACAGGCGAAAGGCGTCGCCCAGATTGGAACCCAGCACTTGATGGAGAGCCTCCCGCTCTGCTTCTGAGGCCATGATTCCTCCAGTCAGTCGATCCGGGTCGTGGAGATCTCTCGCTTCCGGTCCGATGTTGAAGTCACCCACCACGCAGAGTGGTTCATCCCTGGCTTCCGCTGACCGTAGATAGCGTTCCAGGCAGCCCAACCAGTTCAGTTTGTAGCTGTACTTCTCTGAACGCAGGCTGGAACCATTCGGTACGTAGAGATTCACTACCCTGACGCCATCCACCAGAGCACTGATCACGCGCTTTTGAGCACCGAGCGCTTCAGCGTCTGCGTCACCAGGTAATTCTCCAGTCAAGCCAAGGCGCACATCCTCTAATGGCTGCCGACTGATCAGAGCGACGCCGTTGTAAGACTTCTGACCGTGGATGCTGACGTCGTATCCCCTCTCCCGGAATGGTTCCAAGGGAAAAAGAGGATTGTCGACCTTGGTTTCCTGAAGCGCGAGCACATCGATGGTGTGCCGATCCAACCAGCTGAGAACATGTCCCAGACGAGTCCGCACTGAGTTGACGTTCCAGCTGGCGATCTGCACAGAATCTGTTAACGACGGCCAATGACCCTTAGCATCGACGTCCTTAGCGGAGTCGATCCATGCCCTCTCTGTTGAAGTTCGGAGCACTGGCGGTGGCATGGTCCGCGCTGCTGGCAGCTCCCCAGCCAGGAGTCGCTCAGACCTCCCTCTCGGAGTCCAGCTCTGGTTTTGAAATGAACAGCGACCGAGACATTTTCAACACGATTCAGGGGGATAGCGATAAAGGATCGGTGCTGGATGCCACCAATCCGATGGAGCTTATGCAGCGTCTGCGTCAGGCCACATCCCTCAACGACGCCACCGCTCCTTCTGATGCGATCGATGCTGCACTCAGGGCTCTCGAGCAGCCAGATCCCGCTGCTGGGACTCTTCCCTGATCATCGGACTTGGGGTGCTCTCGTTGTTGCGCGCCGCCTCAAGTGCCCAGTTCAGTGTGATGGACGAGAGATTGTTCGTATTAAGACGTTCACCGTCTCCCAATCGTTCAGCTTGGTTTAACAGGGCTAAAGCCTGATCGCCCTTTCCTTGATCTCGATTCAATAAGGCCAAGGCTAGAAGTGGCCCAACTCGGCTTGGGTCGTCTTTGATCAACCGTTCATAGGTTGAAGTGGCTGCTTTGACGTCCCCGTCTTGCCGCTGAAGATCTGCAAGGAGCAAGCCCAATTCCAGACGCTGTTTCGGAGCGGACTGTTGGAAGAGTTGGCTCACCTGATCGAGAGCCGGTTGAACGGAACCCGTCTCAAGGGACAGAAGGCTGTTGAGTGAGATCACCTCCAGACGGTTGGGATGAAGCGTCTGGAGGCGTTTCAAAGTGATTGCCGCAGCTTGACGATCCCCCTGGCTGAGCTGGGCTCTTGCCAGCAGTACCGACCATCGCCAGTCACGCGGATTGAACGCCACCTGCTCCTGGATCAGAGTCAGGCTGGAGGGAGATGAGGTGGCCTTGGGCTCATCATGACGGAGACTCCGTCTCGGCTGAAACTCTTCGTCGACTACGACCCATCCAAGTAACAGGCTTAGGCCGATCCCAATCATCAGCAGATGGGAGGGCCGGATGGGTTGGCGGCGGAACCGTGCCAAGGACATTCGAGATCAAGCAACAGTCTGAGGGGAATCCCTCGCGCTGGCTAGAGTCCCCGCGGGCTAGTGAATGCCCTTAATACCGATGCGCGACCATCCTATTCCCGCGGTGACTGAGCCGCTTCAGTACAGGGCCATCGGTGTCGTGCGCGGAGAGTTCCGTGCGGACTCTGATGAGAAGTCCACGCGCGGACAGCTGATTGATTCCGATGGCCAGGCCTTGGAGTGTGTGGTGCTGGGACGGATGCTCACGTTGATGCGCCGTCATTTGGATATGAGTCAGCCCCATCTGTGGGTTGTGTATCCCCGCTGCCGAGAACAGGAGCATCTGCATCTTCAAATTGCCGGGATTTGGGAACCCAGCACGCTGTCTCGCTCGGATGACCTTGAAGGAAGTGCTCCCGCCGAAGACTCGTTGCCTGAAGGTGATGACTACTTTTCCATCCGAGGGGAGCTTGTCTACACCAAGGCCGAGACGGCGGATGTGGTGGTGAAGGTGCGTCAGCAACCCCGCGCCGATGGCTTTCGGCCTCTTCCTTTCAAGCTTCAGCTGAAAGGTCAGCTTGCTCTGGAGCATCTGCGGCATTTCGTCAGCCTTGATGTGCGCCGACAGGGCCAGTTGCTTCAGATCGAATCTTCAGAAGTGATTGCTCCGATGCCAACACGCGGCGGCAAGGGGCGAGGTGGTGCAGCCCGTCGTGGTGCCTCCAGCACGCGACCGGTCAGTAGCTGATGGCGTCGTCGCCTGTTTCATCCACCACTGCGGGTCTTGCCGTCGCTGGCTGCACAGCTTTGGCTGTGTTTGGGCCCCTTGTCGGGGTGTCTCCGGCTTGGATCGCCCTTCTCATCGGTGGTGGATTGTTGGGACTCACGGTGGATGCCTCCCAGCTCGAAGGGATGGGCGGGCACCTAGTGGCCGAAGCTCTGCCGGGGGGGAAAGCCCGGTTGCGCCGGGTGGCACGCCATGAAGCCGGTCACTGGCTCGTGGCCCGCGACGAGCAGCTGGGTGTGAAGCGCGTGCTGGTTGGAACGCGGGCCTGTCTTGAAGCCGGTTTGCGCTGCAACGGGGCGACCGAGTTCACGCTTCCTGATCAAGCACGTCTGCCCCTTGAGGAGCTTCGCCGCTGGAGTCGAGTGCTGCAGGCCGGCATTGTGGCTGAAGTATTGCTCGAGGGAGCAGCGCGGGGCGGCGAGGACGACCGGGCTTTGCTCGGGCGGATCTGGGGTCTGTCTGGTCAGGATGTGGAGACAGCACAACGGGAGCAACGCCGGGCACGGCGAGAGGTGGAACAATTTCTTCGCCATCACCGCGATGATCTTGAGGCTGTGGCCGAACGGCTGCTGGAGGGCCTGGAACCGGAGGCGGCATGACCTCCCTGTTTGTTGACTGTCCCACCGGTCTCGCCGGAGACATGCTTCTGGCGGCTTGTTTGGATCTCGGTGTTCCCGAGGAGGTGATCCATGAGCCCTTGCGCCAGCTTGGGTTCGCTCATGCCTACGCCCTCAGCGTTGAGGAGGCGTCCAGCGGCGGTCTGCGTGGCTTAAGGCTTGTCGTTGAGAGTACGGAAGACGAGCCGCCCCATCGGCACTGGCGTGAGCTGCGTGATCGCATCAGCGCCTCCCCCCTGTCTGCGCCGTTGCGCCAGCGGATCCTTTCGGTGTTTGAAGCCCTTGCTGAGGCTGAGGCAGCGGTGCATGGCACCGACCCCGAGGCGGTTCATTTCCACGAAGTAGGAGCCATCGACAGTCTTGTCGATGTGGTGGGGGTTTGCGCTGCCCTGGAGCATCTGCAGGTCAGTTCCTTGCTTTGCCAGCCCCCACCAGCAGGTCGGGGCACGGTGACCACGGCCCATGGCGTGTTGCCCGTTCCCGTTCCTGCGGTTCTGGAGTTGGCCAGGCGGCATGGGCTGACCCTGCTCGGCGGCATGGGGTGGCCTGAGGCCGAACTCACCACACCCACAGGATTGGCACTCATGGCCCTGCAGGCTGATGGATTTGGCTGGCCATCGGTTCTTCAACCGGTCGCTACAGGGATCGGACTGGGGCATCGCCAACTTGATCGTCCCAACCTGTTGCGTCTAATCCAGGTGCAGCCCGCTCAGTGTTCTGCTTCTGATCAACCCCAGTGGCAGGAGCTGGTGGTGCAGGAGGCCTGGATTGACGATGCCTCAGCTGAAGCCATTGCCTGGTTGGTTGAGCAGCTTCGTAGCGGTGGGGCCCAGGATGTTGCCTGTGCACCCATTCAGATGAAGAAAGGCCGGGCTGGTACGGCCGTGACCGCCCTGGTGCGAGCAGACCATGCTGACGCGCTGAGGCGGATCTGGTGGCGAGAGAGTCCAACTTTGGGGCTAAGGGAACGGCACCAGGGGCGCTGGGTGCTTCCCCGGCGCAGGGGAATGCTCTCCACGTCCTGGGGGCACCTGGCTGCCAAGCAGGCCCGGCGTCCGGATGGACAACTTGAGGTCAAGCCGGAACGTGATGCTCTGCAGCAGCTGGCCGACAAGTGTGGACTGACACCTTCCCGTCTGCTCAGCCAGCTGCGGCTGGATGGTGAGGGGTTCGAGCCGTGGGAGGACTGGCGATGCTGAAGCTGCGCCGCTTGCAATGGCCTGTCTACCTGCCCGGTGGCCTGAAGCTGTGGGTGACGCTGCTGACCCTTTCCTTCGTCGCCTGGGCGCTCAAAGGGCATGCTGCGGGCTTGCGCAGCCTCACGATTTCGGCCCTGGGCTGGTGGTGGCTGATGCTGGCCATCGGGCTGAGTTGGCTCAGCTTGGTCGTGAATGCTGTCAGTTGGAGAGTCCTTGTTCTCTGGCTGGGCCATGGCACTGGCCAGACCCCTTTGTTGCCGCTCTATCTCAGCAGCAATCTTCTCAAGTACCTCCCCGGTGGGATCTGGCATTTCGTGAAGCGCGTGAGGGCATTAGCCCCCTCCATCGGCACGGGCCCGGCTCTGGTTTCCGTGTTGCTGGAGCCCATGCTGATGGCTGTCGCCGCACTGCTCTGGGTGCCCTTCGGGGGCTTTCAGGGCGGACTCGCGCTGCTCGCTCCTCTGCCGGCCCTGCTTCTCCTGCCTCGCTGGCGGGAGCCGCTTCTGCGTCGCCTCGAGCGTCAGCGGCTGCGCCAGCTCAACCGGGTGCAGGACGATTCGTCAGGTGTTTTGACTGAACCCGAGCAGTACGGAAGCGGCCGTGATGGCTACCCATGGAGCCCCTTGCTGGCTGAGCTGCTGTTTGTGGCCTGCCGTTTCTCAGGATTTTGGGCCTGCCTGCAGGTGTTTGGCCTCAATCAGGTGCTGTCGATCACCGCTTGGCTGGCGGCCTTCGCCCTGGCCTGGACGGCCGGATTGGTGGTGCCGGCAGCCCCAGGAGGCTTGGGTGTCTTTGAGGCGGTGCTTCTGCTGAGGCTGGGGCAGTCGGTTCCTGAGGCGCCGCTTTTGGCTGTGGCGTTGAGTTACCGCCTGGTGGTCACCTTGGCGGATGTCTTGGCTGCCGGGGGCGTGGGGGCGGATAGGGCTCTGTCGGCGCGTTGGCTGGCCTCAAAGGCCTAACCGATCCATGGTGTGTCTGGTGGCAAACACGTCTTGGCTGGGTGCAGTGATCACTTGGCTGTCTCGCATCGAAGCCAAGGGCCTGGATATGGAGAGCCTCTGAGATGGAGACACCGCCCACGGCCGCTCAGGTGTTGCCCTGTCCACTCGCTGCTGGTTGGGAGCTGGTGCGCACGATTCCCCTGCCGCGTACGGGCTCTGATGGACAGCCGATGGGGGGCTTCTCAGCGGCGGCCTATGACCAGGATGATGATCGGCTCTGGCTTCTGAGTGATGCCCCCCGAGGGCATCTGGTGCCGTTCAGCGGTTTGCGGGCAAAGGTGACTGGCAGAGGTGCTCTGCGAGCCGGCCCCCGCTTACTGCTCAGGGACGGTGCGGGTGAACTGCTGCCTGAAGGGTTTGATGGTGAAGGCCTGGTGCTCGCCGGAGACGAGGCCTGGATCGTCAGTGAAGGCCGCCGCACCCAGGAGCGGCGCGCGAGGCTGCAGCGTCATTCCTTGCGCAACGGTCGTCTTCTGGAGGAGCGCTCGCTTCCCGCACCCTGGCAGGAGTGGCCTGGGCAGGGATTGAGGGCCAACAAAGGTCCTGAATCGCTCACGCGCACACCGGCCGGTGATCTGGTTCTGGCCGCCGAAGCTCCCCTGGTGCAGGACAGCCCTCTGGCGGACCAAGATCTGGTGCCACTGGCGGTTCAGGCAACCGGTGAGCCGCCGCGCAACTTGGGGCGGATCACGCTCGGCCCTGCGGGGGCCGCGGCATCCCGCTCACTGGGCCTTACGGAGCTTCTGGCCTTGGATGCTCCACCGGCTTTGCTGGCTCTTCTGCGCAGTTATGTGCCGCCCCAGCGTTGGACTGCGCAGCTGCAAGTGCTGCCCCTGCCCACGTCCCCTCTGGAGGAAGCGCCGCCCTTGGTCCCCTCCCAAGGCTGGGATCTGCTGGAGGCCGGCTTGCCTGCCGATAACTGGGAAGGGATGGCCTGGGGGCCCCAACTCGATGACGGCCGGGTCGTGCTTGTGCTGGTGGGATCCCGGCCCCGGGGCCAGACCGCTGCGGCTGCTGATTCAGGGGTGCCTGTTTCGTCTGAATGGCCTTTCAAGCCGGTGCCGACTCCACTGCCGGTGGACAGTGATGGCCTGACGGCTGCGCAGCAGCAGCAGGTGTATAGGCGCATTGCGGTGGAGGACCGCTTGGTGGTTCCCGAGGGGTATCGCGCCGATCTGATCGCGGCCTGGGGAGATCCGATGCCCCAGGGGCGCTTCGGCTTCAACAACGACTATCTCGGCTTTGTGTCCCGCGGATCGGACGATGCTCTGCTCACGGTGAATTTTGAGTACATCAGTGCCTTGCCCTGGACCGAGGGCTTCCGCGAGGTGGTCGGCCGCCCACTGCCCTGGCAGCAACTGGTCGCAGCTCTCGCCTCCCGCGACGGGGTGATCGATTGCACTGCGTTGCAGGGCAATGAGCGTTTGCTGGCTTTGATTCGCTCCGTCAGCGATGAAGCCATGGCGGATCTCGGGCTGGGGGTGATCGCCATCAGCCGGAATGGCGATGGCCAGTGGGCACGCCGCAGCGATCCTGTGGAGCGTCGGGTGGATGGTTTGGCTGGCTGGACTGATCCCTCCCAGCGCTTGCAAAGCACCGGGCCTGCGGCCGCGGTGTTTCGCCGCTCCGAGCGGATGGGCTACGACGATGGCCTCGGTGATCAGGTGATCGGTACCTTTGCCAACTGCGCAGGCGTTACCACGCCCTGGGGCACGGTGCTCAGTGCGGAGGAGAACTTTCAATCCCAGGTGCCGGAGCCGGTGTTCGCCGATGGCAGCGCGGTGTCTCCCTCCGAACGTCCCTTCGTCTGCCGGCAGACCCGGCTGGGGGGACTGGGCAATGTGTATGGCCTGGCTGGCAACAAGTACGGCTGGATGGTGGAGATCGACCCGGCAGCCCCCGAAACGCCAGTGCGCAAGCACACGGCGCTGGGGCGTTTCCGCCACGAGGCAGTGGCGCTTCGCGCTGAAGCGGGTGCTCCGCTGCGGGTTTACTCCGGCTGTGATCGCCGGGGCGGCCATCTCTACCGTTATGTCAGCGCCGAGCCTGTGACAATCCCTCGCGATCCAGGTAACTCGCGGTTGCTCGAGAACGGTGAGCTGCAGGTGGCCCGCTTCCATGTGGATGGAACCGGTGAATGGCTCCCCCTGCGTAGCAGATTCACCAGTGCGGCCGTTCCTGCCCAGCCGCTTCACGCAGGCGGGCCTGCGTTGCCCAGTGGAGCTTCCCCATTCCGATCGCCGGCGTGCCGGTGCGGAGTTCTTTCGCGAGGACGCCGCGGTGCAGGCCTACGCGAAGCGCTTCCCGACGCTGGGCAGTCTTTATTCGGGGGAAGGAGAACTCCTACAAGGAGCCATCCTGGTGGATGCCCACCTGGCGGCCCGAGCGGCAGGTGGAACTCCCACCGCCCGCCCTGAAGACACGGAGATCGATCCGTTAACGGGAGACCTACTGGTCGCCTTCACTTCGGGCTATCCCAGCACCACCGGTGGTCCGGACCCCGCCATCTTCCGCGGGCCCAATGGGGAAGCGATCTGGGGCCATGGCTGGGTGATGCGTCTATCGGATGATCCGGCCCGCAGCGGCGAGGCCAGTGGTGGCGCATTCCGTTGGCGCATGGCGGCCACCGGCGGAGAACCCTGGACTGGCGGTCTGGGTTTTACCAATCCCGACAACCTGGCGCTCGATGGCCAAGGCAATCTCTGGATCGTGACCGACCGTTCGGCCAAATCCTCGGCCAGCGATCAGTTCGGCAACAACAGCTGCTGGTTTGTGCCCCGAACCGGCGATAGCGAGGCCGAATGGGCCGCCTGCTTTGCGACCGGGCCGATGGAGTGTGAGCTTTGCGGACTCAGCCTGGATGACCAGGAGAGGGCCCTGTTTCTGGCCATTCAGCACCCTGGTGAAGTCCACGGTGCCCGGGGGCCCAGGGACCAGGAAATGCAAGTGCACACGTTGCGTGACCGTGATGGAGGGGTGATCGAACAGTTGCGCACGGTCGCGATGGGCTCGAACTGGCCGGCCCAGGCACCCGGCCGCCCCCCTCGCCCTGGCGTGGTGGCGGTGCAGCGACGCAACGGTCAGCCGCTGCTGGAGGGCTGATCTGTTTCTCGACTGAGCTTGGGAATCAACGCTGTTGCAGCCAGCAATCCCAGGGTGAGGATCATGAGGGCTGGCCAGAGGGCGGCGGCGAGGCGTTCGTCACTGGCGTACTGAAACACTCGGATGGAGAGTGTGTCGAAGTCGAACGGACGCACCGCCAGGGTGAGGGGGAGTTCCTTCACGGTGTCGACAAAGACCAGGAGGCTTCCCACCAGCAGCGGTCCACGCAGCAGGGGTAGATGCACGCGGCGGAGCACGGCGGGCCAGCGCAGTCCGAGGCCCGTTGCCGCTTCGTCCAGGGTTGGAGAGAGCCTCTCCAGGGCGGCGTCCAGCCCCCCTTTGCCTACGGCCAGGAAGCGATCGCTGTATCCCCAAAGCAGCAGGAGGATCGGGGAGAGTTGCCAGGGGCCGCCCAGCAACAGCAGCGCCAGGGCAAGAACGGCACCTGGAATGGCATAGCCCATTCCGGCGAGGAAGGTCACGCTCCCCAGCCATCGGGAGCGACTCCAGCGCTTGGCGATGGCGAGCAGTAAGGCCGCTAGGCCCGTGAGCACTGCGGCTGTGAGGCCAAGGGTGAGGCTGCGCGCCGTGAGCAGCAGCAGTTCCGGTTGCCAGCCGGCGGCTAGTTGCCCAAGGTTGTGGCACGCCCAGATCAATGGAATCCCAAGGCTCAGCAGCGGATGGATGCCCCCTAGCACCTGAGCCAGCACGGCTCGGAGTCCCTCCAGGTGCCAGGCGGGGGATTCACCGCCGGCCACGCCCTCTGCCCAACGGCGGCTGCGCCGGCGCAAGCGCCGTTCTCCGAACACCAGAAGCATCACGATGCAAAGGGTGATCAGTGCCAGCCCCACGGCCCCCGCGGGATTGCCGTCCATTTGCCAGGCCTGAAGGATGCCAGCTGAAAGACTGGGAATCCCTAACAGCTGAACGGCCCCGTAGTCGTTCACCACTTCCATCCCCATCAGGGCAACGCCGGCCCCGATGGCCGGCAGGGCCATCGGCAGTGCAATGCGGCGGAAGCTGTTCCAGGGGCCGACACCGAGGCATCGACAGGCCTCGAGTTGTCGACGTCCGCAAATGGTGAAGCTTTCGGTGCTCAGCAGGAACACATAGGGGTAGGTGCTGAGGGCCATCACGGCCACCCCCCAGCTCAAGCCATGGATGCGCAGGCCATGAAGGCTTCCCAGATCCACCAGCGTGGCGGCCAGCAAATAAGAGGGACTGGCCAGGGGCAGCAATTGGGCGATCCGCAGCCAGCGGCGACCAGGGAACCGGCAGTTCGCCAGAAGCCAACCATTCACGGTTCCGAGCAGACCTCCTGCGAAGCCAGTCCCCAGAAGAAGCACGAGGGTTCCGCGCAGCTGGCTGACACCGTCTGAGCCGAGGCTGGCGTTGCCGTTTCTCAGCCCCTGCAGGCCTTCCCCCACAAGTCCGAGCACCGGCAGCAGCGCCAGGATTGCAACCAGCAGGGCACCGGCCACCAGCAAGCGCCGGCCTGGAACCCATCGACTGCCCCGTGGGCTTGTGCACTGGGGCAGGGGACAGGGAATGGAGGGACTGATGCTCTTCACGCGTTGATCATTGCCAACCGTTGGCACTCATCAGTTCCACAGCCTTGCCATTCAGTTCACCGAGGCGAGCGGCAGACACATCAGCTTGGCGGAAGGAGCCCCAGGCTTTGAGGACTGGATCCACTCCCATGCCCTTGATGGGGTACTCGTGGTTGGCCGCGGCATAGCCCCCCTGGTTTTCGCTAGAGACCAGGAAAGCCAGGAAGCGAGCAGCGGCTTCGGGATTGCGACTTGAACGGGTCACACCGCCGCCGGTGATGTTGACGTGAACCGGTTCGGGCCAAACCACGGTCACCGCTTCACTGAGCTTGCGGTCAGTTTCCCCTTTGTCGCCAGCCTGCAGACGTCCGAGGTAGTAGCTGTTGGCGAGCGCCACGCCGCACTTGTTCTGGGCCACGGCCCGAATCATTGGGGTGTCACTGCTGAAGACCGGTTGGGCGAGATTGTCGACCATGCCGCGGATCCACTGGGCGGTTGCTTCTTCTCCTTCCCGGTCGAGCATGAAGGCCACCAGCGACTGGTTGTACACGCTGCGGCGATTGCGCAGGCAGAGGCGACCTTTCAAGGCCGGAGCAGCCAGCTTCTGGTATTGATCAACCTCTTCGGGTTGCACCGATGCGGTGTTGATCATGGGGGTGCGCAGCCTGCGGGTGAGTCCGAACCATCGCTGCTTGGGATCGCGCAGCTCTGCGGGGACCGCAGCATCTAGTTGCTTTGAACGCACAGGTTGAAAGAGATCAAGATCGGCTGCCTGGTCCAGACGTGCGGCGTCGGCAAGAATGAGCACGTCGGCCGGTGAGGTGTCGCCTTCGGTTCGCAGCCGCTGAATCAGGGCATCATCCTTGGCCTCCAGCAGCTTGACTTTGATGCCTGTTTTGGCGGTGAAGCGGTCGTAGAGCTTTTGGTCAGTGTTGTAGTGGCGGCCGGAATACACCCCGATTTCAGGCTGCTGATCCTTTTGGCTGCAGGCGGCCAGGAGAGCTGTTGACGCCAGAAGGAGTGAAAGGCCGAATCTTCGGCCGCGGTTCCAGACCAATTGAAGCTTGCGCATGGATGAGCAATTAATTGAATTTGAGAATCGTACTCAATAAGGGAGGTTTGCTTTTTGCCGCCTTGGTTCGGGCCGTGCTCATCCATAAAAAAACCCCCGATCGCTGCGGGGGCAATGAGAGCTCTTGACTGCTGATCAGCGGTCTGTGCGCCGCACAGGAATCGGAACAAGGGTGGGTTCCATCAAGCCGCCTCCGCCGTTGTCATCGTCGGAATCAAGGAGAAGCCAGAAGGCAAGCCCTAGAGCAATGAGCAGGCTGCCCGCTGCAAGAAGTTCCATCGTTCCTTCTCCACGTTGGTTGTCAGCCTAATCACATTGGCAATAAGTGGTGAAATCACGCGAATCCTTGACCGGCATGCTTGGCCACGCAGGCCTGGAGTTGCTGACGCAGGGTGTCGTGGTCGAGATCACGACCGATTAAAACCAGCTGGTTTTTGCGCTCGCCAGGCCAGTCGCTGTCGTCGATGGAAAAGCGCTTGCCAGCTAGGTGGAAGACGTGCCGGCGCTCACTTTCGTTGAACCAAAGAATTCCCTTGGCCCTGAACACACTTTCAGGAAGCTGATTGTCAAGAAAATTCTGGAACTTGCGCAAGCCAAAGGGCCCATCACTGCGGAAGGACAGGGAGGTGAAGCCTTCGATCGCGAGGTGATCAGCGGATTCATGCTCGTGATTGTGGCCATGATCATGGCTGTGCCCGTGCCCATGGTCGTGCCCATGGTCATGGTCGTGAGTGTGGCTGTGCCCATGGTCGTGATCCTCAGCCGCGCTCACAACGCGATCCGATTCGAACAGGCCAACGCTCAGGAGGAGCGGCAGGGGAACCTCCCCCTTCTCTGAGCGCAGAATCCGCGCATCGGTCTTCACTTCCCTCAGCCTGCTTTCAATGGCTTCGAGGCGCGCTGCGTCGACTAGGTCGGTTTTGTTGAGGAGAAGGATGTCTCCATAGATCACCTGGGAGCGCCCCACTTCGCTGGCGAGAATCTCCTCGCTGAAATTCTCCGCATCAATCAGGGTGATGATCGAATCAAGGCGCGTCTGATCTCGCAGTTCACTGCCTAGGAATGTCATGGCAACGGGCAGGGGGTCGGCCAGCCCGGTGGTTTCCACCACCAAATAATCCAAATCTCTGGATTGTTCGAGGATGCGATCAACGGTTTCAAGCAGCTCGCCATTGATCGAGCAGCAGATGCAGCCGTTGCTGAGCTCCACGATGTCGTCGCTGGTGCTCACCACAAGATCGTTATCGATCCCGATTTCACCGAATTCATTCACCAGCACGGCTGTCTTGAGGCCGTCCTGATTGCTGAGGATGTGATTGAGCAGCGTGGTTTTCCCAGCTCCGAGAAAGCCTGTGAGGATGGTTACTGGCACGGTGCTGGCCGACTGAGCTGTGCCTGTCATTCAGAGGTTTCTGCACGTCACTCCATCGTGGCAGCTGTTAGCTGAGGCCGTCGATGCATCGGGCCAGCTGAACATCCAGATCACTGAGCCCGCCAAGATCGTGCGTCGTGAGTTCGATCGACACCCGGTTGTAGACGTTGCTCCAGTTGGGGTGGTGCTGCATCGTCTCAGCCAGGAGCGCCACCCGCGTCATGAAGGCGAACGCTTCGCTGAAATCTTTGAATCGCCACTCCCTCTTCAGTCGATCACCTTCCACTTGCCAGTGGAGAAGAGAGGAGCTGAGTGCATCGAGCTCCTCTCTTCTGAGACGTTCTGCCATGGACTGCGAGAGCGATTGAATTCCACTGTGATCGCGCCAGCATCGAATGCAATCAAGATGTGACTAACGCAGCACTCAGCGTGCTTCCTATCCTTTGGCTGAACGCCGTAGAAGCATGGGCTCATTGCGAATCCTGACCGGAGTTGTTGTCGTCTTGAATCTTGTTGGCATTGATCGCGCCCAGGCTCAGAGGGTTGTGAAGAAACTGACCGCTCAATGCCCTACGGGTTACGTCAATACTGGACAGGGAAGCTGCAGTGCCTTGGGGCTGATGACTTACACCCTTAGGCCAACGATGGATAAGCCTTGCTCACGTGGATGGTCATCCGTAGGCGGTGGTTATTGCCGCAGGGACTAAGAGTCGTTGTCTTCGATTGGCAAATCGATGGTATTGATTAATGTTCCGTAACGCTGATTGATGTCATAGATCGTTCGACTCATCCACTTGGCTCGAAATCTCAGGTAATCGTATTCCTGAAGAGTTAATTGTTTTTGATTGATGGCGACCCAGCTTCGTGCAATCAGCTTGGCTTTACGGCCTCCCCGTACTCCTGCGGCCAAATCAGCTTCAAGCTGAGTATTGAATGTAATGTCTGTTTTGGAATAACTTTTGCGAATGATAATAGTCAAGATTCGCTCGCTTGCTCGACGATTGTTTTTATTTTCTAAGATTATTTTTGTCTATTGATGAGAGTCTCCTGAGAGTTCTTCAAGGAACTCCCTCAATGCAAGCAGGATCGTCCGACCGACCAGGAAGGAATTGAAGTTGGGATTCGCAACGTATCAAAGCGATGAACCCGATCAGGAGTCCAACCAAGGCAAGGGAGGCGGGGATCAGAATCCATTGAATGGTCTGCTGACGCATCACTGAGATGTTGGTCTGAATGCGGCCAGTATCGACCACTCTTCCGGTTCTGGTTGGGTTGTGCTTTTCGTTGACTCAATCGGTTTGTCATGCTGATACCGGATCTTGGACGACAACGACGTGAGCAGTGCAACGGCTTGGGTGCGACTAGGCCGCTATCTCAAGGAAACTCAGCTGTTGGGTTCGATTCAAAGCACGCTCTATTGGGATCAAAACACCCGCATGCCGGAGGGAGGAGCGCGTTGGCGAGGTGAGCAGCTCGCCCTGCTGGCCCGTCAGCTGCACTCCCGCCAAAGTTCGCAGTGCTACTCAGATCTGATTAAGGAGGCGAGAGACGAGTGGCGTCAGCAAAGTGGCCTTGACGAGCAATCTGCAGCACAAAGTCGCAATCTTGATCTTCTTGAACAGGAGTTGTCTCGCCAGCAGGCATTAGACCCTGATCTTGTCAGCGCATTGGCGACTGCAAAATCTGAGGGGTATGACCTTTGGCAAAAAGCCAGGCGAGCTGACGATTTCGAGATGTTCGCTCCGGCGCTGCGGAACATGATTGCTCTGCGCCAAGAGCAGGCCCGTCAACTACAAGAACCTCGAGGCTGCTGGGAAACCCTGGCACAACCTTTTGAACCGGATCTCACCCTGAAGAGCCTGCAGGAGCTTTTTGCACCCCTGAGGAAACGTCTGCCTGAATTGCTCGGTCGGATCAAGGGTGGACCACGTCCTGGATCCCTCAGCTGGGATTTGCCGGTGGCCGTTCAACAGAACCTCAGGAGTCAGCTGCTTCAGGACTGGGGACGCAACGAAGCAATCACCTGTGTTGCTGAGTCGCCACATCCTTTTTCCATCACACTTGGACCCTCTGATTACCGCATCACAACGCGCGTGGTGCCTGGTCAGCCGCTCTCCTGTTTTCTGGCGACGGCCCATGAATGGGGACACTCTTTATATGAACAGGGGCTTCCTGATATCAGCCATCAATGGTTTGCCTGGCCTCTTGGGCAAGCCACATCCATGGCTGTGCATGAAAGCCAGTCCCTGTTCTGGGAAAATAGGGTGGCACGAAGTTTGCCGTTTGCAGAACATTGGTGGCAACGTTTTGCAGCTGAAGGGGCACCGTTGGATTCAGCGCATGATTTTTGGCGGGAGATGAATCCCATGGCACCCGGTTGTAATCGCGTGGAAGCTGATGAGCTCAGCTACGGATTGCATATTCTGATCCGCATGGATCTCGAGCTAGCTTTGCTTGAACAGGGTCTGCCGGTTGAAGATCTGCCGGACCAATGGAACAAGCGTTATCAAGAGCTTCTGGGTGTGACACCAATCAATGATGCGCAGGGGTGCTTGCAGGATGTGCACTGGAGTGAGGGCTTGTTCGGATATTTCCCTTCTTATCTCCTTGGCCATCTGATCAGTGCTCAGTTGAGTGAAGCGATGGAAGCCTCGATCGGAGAGCCGGAGGTCCATATCCGGGACGGAAGTATCGATGTGATGTTGAATTGGTTGCGGCAGCATGTGCATCCAATTGGTCGGGCTCTGAACGCTGCGCAGTTGGTGGAGAAGGTAAGTGGCAGGCCTTTATCTGCAGAGCCTTTCTTGAAATATCTTGAAGAAAAAATTGATAATTTTACTCGCTGATTGAGCGAATCAGTTTTATTTTTGTCTTTTGACAACCGCTTTCTTCTCTGAAGTATCTAGTTGTCGACATCGATCGTTTGATTGCCATGTCTGCAGCGACCTATTGAGGCCATGCTCAGTTGTTGGTGAAACGCATTGGCGTCAATGAGAATGATTCATTCTTGTCAATCAAGGCATGAAATAGGTCGTTGTCATGTAGATGTTGCCAGGACTACCCCAGGGGATCTGCAGGGGGGCTCGTAAGATTGTTGCGCCGAATGCCTCTTCCCATGGCCAATCTCGACCAAGCTCCCAGTCGCAGCATGCCCAACCTGCTGCACGTGCTTCCGGCGTTCGCTGATGAGTCTGAGCTGCGTCTGAACACGATCGTTGAGCTCAATTCCAACACGATCAACAAATATGAGTTGATCACGGAAACAGGCCATCTGAAGCTTGATCGTGTCGGTTATTCCTCGCTGGCCTATCCCTTCGCCTATGGCTGCATTCCTCGTACCTGGGATGAGGACGGCGATCCGCTGGATATTGAAATCGTCAACGTCACCGAACCCCTGATCCCTGGATCAATTGTTGAGGCCCGCATCATCGGCATCATGACGTTCGATGATGGCGGTGAAGTTGATGACAAAGTGATTGCTGTGCTGGCTGACGACAAGCGCATGGATCACATCAAGAGCTTTGAGGATCTTGGTGACCACTGGAAGAAGGAAACGACCTATTACTGGGAGCACTACAAGGATCTCAAGAAGCCAGGAACCTGCACAGTGAATGGTTTCTTCGGCACTGAGAAAGCCGTTGAAATCATCAAGACCTGTGAGGCTAGGTATATGACGGAGATCGATCCCAAGCTCGTTGACTGAATCGATGCGATGGTCTGAGGCGTCTCAGATCTACTGCATCCTTGATGCCGCTCGCTTGATGGTGAGCGGCATTTTTATTGTTTGATATTGCTTAGGGTTTGAGCAGTAAGGGGGCGTCCGTTGCTGGGATGTTGTACTTCACCCTCAGATCCACAACGGGTTGATCAGCGACCGCCCAGAAATCAAGGTCTTGAATGAGGTTCACGGAGCAGGCCAAGCCTTTTTCATATCCAGCCATGGCTGCATCAGGAATGAATTGACCAGTTTCTGGTGGGATGATGCTGTTGCTTGTGCTGAAAGCCTTGCCGAGGTGAAAGTCGAGAATCACCTCCAGCAGGGATTCAAATCCGAAGCCATCGGTGAACAGACCTGCCTGAAAGGCCGCCACATTCATCTCTCCAGGGCTGTCTGTGTTGAATCCTCCAAGGATGTGGCAGCAGTCGTGATTCACCAGAAGCTCTGAGGTGCTTTTGTGCTCTCCTGGCAGAGCCCAGCCGCGGTCGCGGTACCAGTGAAAAAACGTATGGCCGAGGGTTCCCTCAGCGAAGGTGTCGAGAGTGGCATATCGGCTGGCAACGGACGCATCTCCGATGGCCTGATGGACGGCCGTGATCACACCACGAACGAAGCGAGAGGGGCTGTCGAGACCTAAAAATTCAGCCATGCTTCTGCGCCCGTAGTCGAGAAGCAAGCGCCTGAGATGGTTGTCCCTCACCTGGTGCAGGTCTCGCAGAGTTTGGGGCGCGATCTCGAGGAATGATGCGAAATCGTCCACTACGCCCACCATGCGTGCATCCACTTTCATGTCCACATAGGGAATGAGCACGAGGATCTGAATCAGCTGTTCCCGCTTGCTTCGATCCGCAATGAGCGCGGGGTAATCAGGAGGATGGCGAATCTCTAGGGATTCGAGATCCACTGAGGAATGCAGAACATGGCGCTGAATGGCCTCCATCATTTCCAGCGTGATCGGCTCTAGTGAAAGCACGCCTCCCGCCGTTCCCACTGTTTTGATCGCCTGCAGAAAGAGGCGTGCTTCCGTTTCCGTCCACTGAAGCTGCTGGGGCATGGGTCGCGTTGCGGTGCTCCGATTTAGCACTCATGCCCTGGATGACGCCGTTGTTGTGCTGACCCGCTGTGCAGTTTCTTCAGAAAGTCCTCCGATGGTGGACGGTTTTTGCTCTGGCCAATAAATAGCTTGAGACCAGTAAGTCTTGGGTGTCTCGAGGTGAAACGTCTTTGTTTTGGGCGGGGAGTCTGCTGCGCTACCGCTGTCACCGCAGTGTTCCTTTGCGGCGCTGCTCCCGGTTCGGCCTCGATGGCATCTGCTCCGGCCGTTGAGGATACGCATATTCATCTCGATCTGAGACAGCGGCGCATCAGCGTGATCCGCAATGGTCATCGCATTGGGCCCTGGCCTGTGGCCATCGGAGACCCAAGGACTCCCACGCCGACCGGCGTGTTTCAGGTTGAGAACAAGCGCGTGAATCCTCAGTACGAAAGTACCAAGTCAGGTCGTGTTCATCCTGTGACTGGACCCTCCAGCCCCCTGGGCCATCGCTGGATTGGTTTTCTTCGGCAGGGGCCCAACCAATTCGGGATTCATGGAACTCCCTGGCCCCATTGGGTGAAGATCCGCGCAGCAGTCTCCAATGGGTGCGTGCGCATGCTCAACGCCCATGTGCAAAAGCTCTATGAACTTGTTGATGTGGGCACCCCGGTGAAGATCACGCGCTGATGCCCAGCTCCCTCAACAGAGGGGAAGACTGCGGTCAGGCTTCGGGGCGAACCGCCTCGAAGATCTCCTGAAGGATTTCCCCTGCACCGCGGGATTTCAAGTCTGCGGCTAGGGCTCGTCCGATGGCTTCAGGATCGGTGAGGCTCCCTCGGCGCTCGTCACGGATCAGGCGCAGGCCATCCAGGCTGGCCACCATGCCAGTGAGGATCAGTTCCTGCCCATCGATGCGGCTGTTCACACCGATCGGAACCTGGCATCCTCCTTCCAGTTCACGCAGAAAAGCCCTTTCAGCCAGGCAGCGTCCGGCTGTGGGTGCATGCTCGAGTACCTGAATGATCTTCAGCACCTCAGGCCGATCACAGACGCACTCGATTCCAAGAGCACCCTGCCCAACGGCATGCAGGGAGATATGGCCAGGGATGATCTGGTGGATGCGGTCCCCGAATCCCAGCCGGCTCAGGCCTGCGGCCGCGAGAATCAAGCAGTCGTATTGACCTGCATCGAGTTTCTCGAGGCGGGTGATCACATTTCCGCGGACATCTTTGAATTGGAGATGGGGGAAGTGATGGCGCAGCTGGGCCAATCTGCGTAGAGAGCTTGTGCCAACCACCGAGCCTTCTGGAAGGGTTTCCAGGGTGTGGTCAGCGTTTTTGCTGTTGACCACAAGGGCGTCTGCAGGATCTTCTCTCTCGGTGATGCATCCCAGCATCAGCCCTTCAGGGAGGTTGGTTGGCAGATCCTTCAAGGAATGGACGGCGATCTCTGCCCTGCCCACAAGCATCTGCGCTTCAAGTTCTTTGGTGAACAGGCCTTTGTCACCGATCTTGGCGAGGGCCACATCAAGGATCTTGTCGCCCTGGGTGGCCATGGCTTCAACTGAGATGGCCATGCCTGGGTGCGCCGACTCAAGCTCCGCCTTGACCCAGTTGGTCTGAACCATGGCCAGCTGGCTGCGGCGGGACGCGATGCGCAGGTGCTCGAGAGCCATGGACATTTCAAAACGATGGTCAACCCTACGAACCCTAGGGATCCAAAAACCCTCAGCTTGAAGAGAGTGACACGGAATGAATGCGGTGGATTCCATCGCTGCCATTCATTCTTCGCGCAGTGCCGACCATCGGTCTTCGGTTGCCGAGTCTCGTGAGCCATCTGGCTCGGCCCTCTCGTCGCTGTGACCTAGGTGATCTGGCTGGGAACAGATCACTCTTGGGCCTCATTGAGCAGACCAGCCCAGGACTCTCATCAATCGGCCTACGATTGAATCCCATCGATTGGGTTTCATGCCAGGACCTGTCGTTAACGGTGTGAAGGTGAGCCGTTCCGCATCCGGTGAAGCCGCTCATCAAATGGCTGAATCACTCCCTTTTCTGCCTGTGCTCAGTGAAGGAACGATCCGCGTGGTGTTACTCACCAGTGGGCTCTTGGTTGTGGCACGTCTCAGGCAGACCACCGATCCAGATGGCGATCGTGCTTATCAATTGATTCGCCCTATGCGCCTGGTCGGGGACCTCGATGGTGATGAATGGTCCTTACATCCGTTTCTTGCGGGGCTGACACCGCAGCGCAACATCGTGATGCTGAAGGCCGCAGTGGCGGCAGTGCTGGAGCCCGAAGCCAGGATTCTTCAGGTGTACACGCGCTCCACAAACCAGGAATGCCCACCGTCAGAAACCCCTGTGGAGCGGTTGAAAAAAGCGTTCCAGGAATTCACAGACAGTATTGAGACCGGTTGAGTCCTTGTGAAGAGGAGTCATTGAGGCCAAATTGCAGCACTTGACTCACAAATTCGACGACAACGGTGAGCCAGTGATGCGTCGGGAGTTGGAGCCACAGCCCGTCTTCATGGGTAATGGTTCCCTGCCAGAGAAGACAACCTCTGCGTGTGCAGCATTCTGCTTCCACCAGAATCGATAGCGCTTGCACAACTCGCTGACTTGGAGATTCCCGCTGTCTTCAAGAAGAGCGGTTCTATCAAACTCTCGATCACGACATCGGGTACACGTTAAAAAGCCCCGCGTCAGCAGGGCATATGAATTGCGCTCAAAGAGCTAGACAAAACATCAAATAGGCAAGAGGCTTTATGATGCCAAACGACCAAAAGAGAGGAAAAGATCACAACAAGTGGCACAGGCTCAAATACAATGCCAACTCGATATCTCTTCAAATACACATTTCCTGCCAAAATGAAACCCCTGAGAACCTTTGTCGAGCAAAAGCTTTCAGGGGCACCCGTTTTTTGCTCTTTAGAGCGTTGGATTATTTGATGTATTCCTTGAGTACGCCGTTGCGGTTGGGATGACGCAGTTTGCGCAGAGCTTTGGCTTCAATCTGGCGGATGCGTTCGCGGGTGACATCGAAGATCTGTCCGATCTCCTCAAGGGTTTTCATGCGGCCGTCATCGAGGCCGTAGCGAAGTCGCAGGACATCCCGTTCCCGTGGGCTGAGGGTGGCCAAGACGCCCTCAAGGTCTTCCCGGAGAAGGTTCTTGGCCACATCCTGTTCTGGATTCTCGATGTCGGCTTCAATGAAGTCGCCAAGGCGTGAATCTTCTTCCTTGCCGATCGGTGTTTCCAGTGAAATCGGCAGTTGGGCTGATTTCGCAATAAACCGCAGTTTTTCGATGGTCATCTCCATCGATTCGGCGATTTCTTCTTCCGTGGGCTTGCGGCCGAATTCCTGACTCAGGACCTTGGTCGTTTTTTTGATCCGTGAAATCGTCTCGTAGAGGTGAACCGGTAGTCGGATCGTGCGGCTCTGGTCGGCAATGGCGCGGGTGATCGCCTGGCGAATCCACCACGTGGCGTAGGTGGAGAACTTATAACCCTTCTCATGATCAAATTTTTCGGCGGCTCGGATCAGACCCAGGCTGCCCTCCTGAATCAGGTCCTGGAAGCTCAGGCCGCGATTCATGTATTTCTTGGCAATCGATACCACCAACCTCAGGTTGGATTGCACCATCTTTTCCTTGGCTCTTCGGCCCAACATCAGTCGCCTGCGGAAGCGAATAACTGGCATCTCCACCAGGGCAGCCCATTCCTTGGTGTCGGGCAACTTGCCGTTGTCACTCTCAAACTGGGCTGCGAGTTCCTCGAGATGGAGTAAATCGGCAATCTTTCGGGCCAGTTCGATCTCTTCATCAGGACGCAACAGCCGGATTCGACCGATCTCCTGGAGGTAAACACGAATGGAATCTTCGGTGTAGACCCCTTTCGGTCCCACCTTGATGCTGGCGAGAACCTTGGCTTTAGCATCAGCCTTGGCTTTCTCTTCTTTGGTGCTGGTGCCAGCATCAGCCGCTGATTGGGGAGTGTCTGCTGCTTTCCCCGACGCATTGGCCAGCAATTGATCTGCTGCCGCATCAAGGTCTGGAGCTTTGGAGGCAGCTGTCTTGCTGCGACTGCGTGCGGTGGTTTTCGTGGATTTGGTTGCTTTCGCCGCAGGCTTGGCTTTGGAGCTCTTCGCGGACGTTGGAGCAGCCTTGCTCTTGGGCTTGGCTTTGACGGTTAAATCTTTGGGTTGACCATTGGCATCAGCCATCATCACGATCGCTGGTGCTTGCTTAGCGTCAGCCTGAGCGGATTTGCGCACTGCAGGGCTCATGGAAAATCAGGCGAAGAACTTCGATTTCGAACGTGCGACTGTGGTTTCTGAGAAAAGGTCAGAAAGTGTTCACTACGACTCCTGCTACCCGTTGCACTGGGGCAAACAACACAGGAGAGTGATCAAAATTCAGTCGATAGGGGTGTGGGTTATGCAGGGCTGTCAGGGGCGTTCTCAGACCGGTGAGCCAAAGGGTTAAACCTGACTCGAGCATCGTGTCTTCCCACTGGACGGAACTCTGCATTGTTCCGACAACAGCCTTTAGCTGTCCAACAGCTTCATCTTAAGAAAAAACATGTGATGTCTGCAACCCCAGTGGAATCCAGTCAACCGAACGGGGCTCAGGGGCCTGTACGGGTGGTGGATGTCTGGCTTGAAGCAGGACGGGATGGCCGCACGTTCACGTACGGGGACTATCAGCAACTAGGGCTCGCTTTTGGGGATCTTGTGGTTGTGCGGCTGCGAGGTCGTCGACTTCAGGGTCTTGTCATCGACTCCCGTCCTTTGCGCGTTGAAACCCAGCAGCACTCGCAATCTCTTCAGCCCGTGGATGCTCTGCTCCAGCGGGCTGCGGTGGACCCCGACTGGCGAACCTGGCTCGATGCCATGGCAGCCGCCTGCCACACCAGTCCATTCCGAATGCTCAAAGCCGCGTTGCCACCAGGCTGGCTCGGGCAGCGCGGTCAGCCAGCCTCTCCAGGCCGAAAGCTCTGGTGGGTCGAACTAACGAGAACGCCCGGTGATCCCCATCCCAAGGCCGCCCGTCAACACGCCTTGCTGGAGAATCTGAAAGCAGCTGGTGGGGGGGCATGGCAACGGGATCTCCTGAACCAGGGGTTTCACGCCGGGATGGTGCAGTCTCTACAGGTCAAGGGCTATCTGCGTCGAGAGCAGCGGATTGCTCCGGCTTCCGAGCCCTCCTTAGAGCTCCAGGGTGATCATTGCAACGAAGACGGGCTGGAACCACCGCGTGATCTCACCGATGAGCAACAGGCTGCGATCAATCGTTTTCAATCCTTGCCTGATGGAGGCGGCCTCCTCCTCTGGGGAATCACTGGCTCAGGCAAAACAGAGGTGTATCTGCAGTTGGCGGCTGCGGAGATCGCCCGCGGTCGTCATTGCCTTCTCCTCACCCCTGAAATCGGCCTGATTCCCCAGTTGGCGGACCGCTGCCGCAACCGCTTCGGTCGTCGAGTTCTCGAATATCACAGTGGTTGCAGTGATGGGGAGAGGGTGCGCTGCTGGCGCCGCTGCCTTCAAGCTGAGGAGCCGCTGGTGCTGGTTGGAACCCGCTCAGCGATTTTTCTCCCCTTGCGTCCCCTCGGCCTTGTGGTGCTCGATGAAGAGCACGACAGTTCCTACAAGCAGGAATCCCCGATGCCCTGTTACCACGCACGGGATCTTGCCCTTGATCGGATTCGTCGTCAGGGAGGGCGACTTTTGCTTGGCAGTGCCACCCCATCTCTGGAGTCCTGGAGCCGGCTAAAGCCAAAGGGCCCCCTAGCGCTGGCAAGGCTTTCCTCCCGAATCTCCCGCCAACCCCTGCCCCCGGTTCGCATCATCGACATGCGTCTCGAGCTGGCGGAAGGCCATAAACAGCTCATCAGTCGCGCTCTGATGGACCGGTTGGCAGCCCTGCCTTCCAAGGGCGAACAAGCTGTTGTTTTGGTTCCGCGCCGGGGCTACAGCACCTTTCTCAGCTGTCGCAGCTGTGGTGAGGTGGTGATGTGTCCTCATTGCGATGTGGCCATGACCGTTCATGGCAGCCGCTCGCAGCAGCAGTGGCTTCGTTGTCATTGGTGTGACCATCGCGCAGCCTTGACAGATCACTGCACAGCCTGTGGTTCGTCAGCCTTCAAGCCGTTCGGCGCTGGCACGCAACGCGTGATGGAACGGTTGTCCGAAGAGCTGGATGGACTTCGCCTGCTCCGCTTCGATCGCGACTCAACGGGAGGGCGGGACGGGCACCGGCGCCTGCTGGCTCGATTCGCTGAGGGTGAAGCTGATGTCCTGGTCGGCACCCAGATGTTGGCCAAGGGGATGGATCTGCCCCAGGTCACTCTGGCTGCAGTGCTTGCGGCTGATGGCCTTCTGCACCGACCGGATCTGCGGGCTGGTGAGCAAGCTCTGCAGCTCATGCTCCAACTGGCTGGCAGGGCCGGCCGTGGAGAGAAACCCGGTGAGGTGCTTATTCAGACCTACTGCCCGGATCACCCGGTGATCCAGCATCTGATCGACGGGCGCTACGAACGGTTTCTCGAGGAAGAATCAACTCTCAGACAGCAGGCGGGGCTCGTCCCCTACGCGAGAGCCTGTCTGCTCCGATTGGCGGGGGAGTCCGCAGCTGCCACGGCGACGGCAGGAACTCTCCTGGCAGAACAACTTCGCCCTTTGTGCGCCGCTGCCGGTTGGCAGCTGCTTGGACCAGCGCCAGCTCCGGTCGCCCGGGTGGCAGGGCGCAGCCGCTGGCAGCTGTTGCTTCACGGCCCGCCGGAGACGCCCATTCCTCTGCCTCAGGGCTCAGTCCTTTGGGATCGATTACCCAAGGATGTGACTCTTTCTGTCGATCCAGATCCCCTCCAGCTCTGACGTTCAGGAAGGGAGCTGCGGGTACCCGTAGCCGAGCGATTGCCGGATCGACTGCAAGAGAGTGCTGACCAACAGGAGCCCCAGGATCACAAGGCTGCCCAGGCCGAGACGGCTCCATTGCCATCGATGCAACTGCAGATGGTTCACCTCGCCAGGGGCCAGAGACCAAACAAGACGTTGTTCCTCGAGCCGTGCAGGGACCGGCACGCTGTTCACGTGGCGCAGGTCAGTGCTGGGGCCAATGGTTACTGCAAGGGAATCGCGGGGAAGCGAGTCGATCTCCGTCAGATCAAGCTTCAGGCTTAGGTTCTGCTGCACGCCGACCAACCAGTTCCGTTCATGGATGCTGAGATCAGGAGGTGGCAGCGACAGTCCTGCGGTGCGTCCCGCGCGTTCAACGGTGTCGGTCATCAATCTTGCGGCTGTATCAGCGTTCAGAGGCCGACTGGTGAGAGTGAGTTCACCCTCACGCAAGGTTGTCTGAGTCCAGATCGGGTTTGGATCGCGCACCGCTGATCTGAAATTGCTTTGCCAGGGCAATGTGCGGCCGCTCAGGCTGTTGATGTGCCAGGTCATTTCAAGTCGGTCTGGGCCCACCAGATCCAGATCCGCCCGGATCTGCATGCAGCCTCCCAGAAGAAGTGTGAGACCGACGAGCACCACGATCACCACAGCGGCAAAGCCTGCCGATGGTCCTTTGGTTGGTCCCGTCGGCGGTGGGGGTGGCGGAGTCGGTTGTCGACGTCGTCGGCTGATGCGTGGCCGCTGACCCATGCGCGGCGTCATTTCAAGGGTGGGGAGCTGCATCGACCAGCGCGCAGGTCGTTCAAGGCTTGGAGCCTCCAGCACACTCAGAAGCTGTTTGGCCCGGTTGCGCAGTTCCGGGTCCCTGCAGCGGGTGAGAAGCCTGCAGGTGGTCACCGCTCGACGATCTTCACCCTGTCCCATCCATGCAGTGACCATCAGCATGCGGATCAACGCCCCTTCGGATTCGCTGATGGGGTGGGTGGATGCCAGCGGTTCCAGAAGACGGAGGCAGCGTCCATAGTCACCCCGATCCAGTGCCTGCTGCGCTTCTGCCAGGCCAATGATCATGGTTCAGCCGCGTCCGAGCACCATGGTGCCGATTCCAGCATCAGTGAACACCTCCAGCAACAGCGCATGGGGGACCCTGCCATCCACGATGTGAGCGGCGGAGACACCCTGGGCGAGTGCTCGGATGCAGCATTCGGTTTTCGGCGTCATGCCACCAGCCACGACGCCGTCGTCGATCAGTTGCCTGGCTTCCGACAGCTTGAGTTGTCGGATCAGGGACTCCGGTGATTCGCGATCTCTGAGAATGCCTGGGGTATCGGTGAGCAGGATCAGCTTTTCTGCCTCTAACGCTGCAGCCAGCTCGCCGGCAACAGTGTCTGCGTTGATGTTGTGTGCGACCCCTTCAACGTTGGCGGCAACACTGGAGATCACCGGTACGTAGCCTCGATCCAGAAGAGGCTCGAGCACATCCGGATTGACGCGCGCGACATCGCCGACCAGTCCGTGGCTGCCATCGCCCCAGGAGCGAGCTTCCACCAAGCTGCCGTCGCTCCCACTCAGGCCGACTGCTCTGGCTCCGAGGCGATTCAGTCCATTAACGATTTGTTTGTTGACCCTGCCAACGAGAACCATTTCCACCACGTCCATCGTGGCTGGATCAGTCACCCGCAAGCCTTCGCGGAATTCAGGTGCGATGTCGAGTCGTTTCAACCAGTGGTTGATCTCAGGTCCGCCGCCGTGAACAACCACCGGTTGCACACCCACGCTTCGCAACAGGGCGAGATCCCTGAACACAGCGGTTTGCAGTGCGGCATGGGCCATTGCTGCGCCGCCGTACTTCACCACGATCCGTCGCCCTGCGAATCGCTGGATGTACGGAAGGGCTTCGCTCAGGACGGAAACCCTGAGGGCATCATCCATTGGTTCGTGATCAGGACTCACCATGCTCGCCTGCCGAGGAGGCGCCCGCCGGCAGAAGGGTGAGATCGAGGCTGTCCCTGTCCAGTGGCGTGATGGTTGCCGAGAGCCCTTTGGCGAAGAACCGACCGAGACGTTCCCTGCGCTCTTGCCAGCGCTCGAGTGGAACCGCCTCGCAGGCGAAGCGCATGCGCAGGCCATAGCCGGACTCACCATGGAGTTCCTCGATCTCGAGCAACTGAGGAGGGCGATCTTCGTCCCACAGTTTCAACGCCTCAAGGGAGCTCTCAAGGTGAGCTTTTTGACCGTATCTCCAGCGCGTGACATCGCCGAGCAGTTTGCCAAGTTCAGGCGCTGCAGCCTCCCTTTCCTGTTGGAGCTGATTCTTCGGAACAATGCGTCTGGCGGGTGGCAGTTCCGATGACTTCAGTGCCAAGCCTCCAAGCAGGATCGGGATTCCATAGAAAATTGTGGGAAGGCTGAGATTGGCGTTGCCGGTGGTGTAGGCCACTGCACCGACCACGGTGAGCACGCCTCCGGCAACAGTGACCAGACTTCCCGGTGAAAGCAGATCCTTCATTCGCTCTCGACAGTTGGGACATTCTGCCGGCGTAGGGGCCAGGATGGGTTGATTAACGATCACGCCGATGGAGAGCGCCACACCCCGGGAACCCTTCACGCAGCCGGAGGAGGGGGCGTTGGAACTCATCCAACAGTTGGAACAGGACAGAGCCTGGCTGCTTGAGCAGATCGATCGCGGACGCTGGTCCGACTTCCGATTGGACCTGGCCGCACTGGAACGCGAACTCGGTCAGCTGCTTCGCAGGGCTGCGGAGCAGCGACCGGCCGAGCGGTAATCAGAAGGGAATGTCGTCCGTATCAGGCACCAGTGGAGCGCTGTTCCACTGCGCGGCGGGCTCTGATGCAGGAGGCTGCGAAGCTGGTGGCCGCGGCGTTGTCGGTTGAGAGGCTCGCTGGCCCTGGGGGGCGGCTGGAGTCGCCTGCGCTGGGGACGGTGTGGCGCCCACTGCATGCAGGCGGGACAAGGTGAACTCAGCCCGTTTCTCCTTGGTGCCGTCCTGCCGAGGAACAGTATTCATGCGCAATCGACCTTCGATCAACAGACGTTGTCCCACCTGCACGCGGTTCTGGAGGTCTTGGGCGAGATTGCCCCACCCGACAACTTTCAGTTGCCCGCGGGGGTCATCCGGTCGAAGAGCATCGAAGCTCACGTCCATTTCCGCGATCGGAGTTTGATTGTCCTGGGTGTAACGGAGGGTGGGAGCCTGGAGCACATCCACTTCCAGAACGCAGTGATTCATCCTCGATCGATGCGGTGAGCGCCATCCTGATGCACCGACGAACGAATCGCCAGAGCCACGTTCTTGTTTTCGCTGGCACCGGCGAGGGCCCTGCGCTGGTCGCGGCCCTCGGTCATGCCGGTCGGGGCGTCAGCGTCAGCGTCGTCACGGAATCGGCGGCTGAGGCGTATCGATTGGCAGACATCAGAGATCTGCATGTGGGTTCGTTTCGCTCAGCTGAGGATCTCGGCTCCCATTGTTTGACCCACGCTGTTGATGCGGTGGTGGATGCCACCCATCCCTTCGCGCTCACGATCAGCGCTCAGCTGCATCAGATGTGCATCGCCCATGCTTTACCGCTGGTTCGTTTTGAACGCCCGGGATGGACGGGAGACCGGGCGTCCTTGCTCAGCGAGGTGCACGCGCTCGCCCATCAGCCCCTGCAGGGTCGCAGGTTGCTACTGGCTTTGGGCGCTAGGCATCTGGCGGCGGCCACGCAGGCCGGCCGGGCTGCCGGTGCGATCGTGAAAGCTCGGGTGTTGCCGACACCTGCCGCGATCAGGCTTGCAGGGGCCGCGGGTCTCTCCGGAGAGGATTTGGCGGTCTTGCGACCGCTGAGTGGAATTCGTCCAGGGGCCGTTGAGGCCGCTGTCTGCCGCCGCTGGGCCATCACCGATGTGCTCTGCAGGCAGTCAGGAGGTGCGGCCGATGCGCTCTGGAGCGCTCTTTCCGAGTCCGTCGGATTTCATCTGTGGAAGTTGAAGCGTCCTTCCCCCCCAGAGACTGTCCCTATCGTTCAGAGCCCGCAAGAGCTCCTCGCTTGTCTGGATGGTTTGTCGGTTTAGCTCAGGTGCTGGGCGACTAAGTCCTTGAGTGACACCTGGGAACGCGGCCCGAGCTGCGTCACGACCTGTCCAGCGCAGATGGAGCCGATCCGTCCGCAGGTCTCCAAGGCAAGTCCCTGGGTGTACCCGTGCAGAAAGCCCCCGGCATAGAGGTCGCCGGCGCCTGTGGTGTCGATCAGATCTCCCAGTGCATAAGAAGGAATGTCCCAGCGCTGGCTTCCACTGAGCACCACAGACCCCTGCTCGCTGCGGGTCAGTGCGGCCACACTGCAGCAGCCTTTCACCTGCGCGAGTGCGGAGTCGAAATCATCCGTGCTGTAGAGCGATGTGATTTCACTCTCATTGGCGAACAGCACATCCACATGCCCGTTCACCAGTTCAAGGAAGCTGTCGCGGTGCCGGTCGACGCAGAAGCCGTCCGACAGGGAGAGTGCGACCTGGCCGCCCTCGCCCTTGCAGGCTTCAGCTGCAGCGATGAAGGCTCGCTTCGCTGCAGGACTGTCCCAGAGGTACCCCTCCAGATAAAGCACTTTTGTTTGCTTCACCATCGATAGATCCAGGTCATCTGGCTCGAGCTGCGTGGATGCACCCAGATACGTGCACATGGTGCGTTCGGCATCCGGGGTGACGTAGATCAGGCAGCGGGCGGTGGTGGATCCGCTGGTGGCCGCAGGTGTGTCAAAACGTGCACCCACGGCGCGGATGTCGTGGCTGAAGATCGATCCGAGCTGGTCATCCCGCACCCGTCCGATGAATCCGACTTGGCCGCCGAGTTGGGCGATGCCCACCATCGTGTTGGCCACCGAGCCACCGGAGGTCTCCAATCCTGGACCACTGGATCGGTAGAGCGCTTCTGCCTGCTGCTCATCAATCAGGGCCATGCCGCCTTTCTGAAGGCCTTGCTGCTCGAGAAATGCGTCATCGGTCTGCACGAGCACATCAACGATGGCGTTGCCGATCCCCACCACGTCAAACGTGGTGGTGGAGTTGGCGAATCGTGATGTGCTCATGGGGGCAGAACGCGTGAATTGGGGCAGTCTCGCTGTTCGTGGCCCCCTCGTTGCCGCACTCCCTGGTTGATCAGGCGCTCAGCAGTGCCCGTTTCGGTCCGTGGATCGGATCCTCCACCACGATGGTCTGATCGCGGCTGGCACCGAGGGACACGATGGCGATGGGAACCTCCATCAGGTCGGCGAGGAAGCGCAGATAGGCCATTGCTTTCTCAGGCAGATCCTCCAGGCGGCGGCAGTCTGCGGTGGAACATTGCCAGCCTGGCAGTGTTTCGTAGATCGGCTTGCAGCGGGCGAATGCCTCGGAACAACTCGGGAAGTGGTCGATGCGCTCGCCATCGAGTTCGTAAGCCACGCAGACCTGGAGGGCATCGATCTCATCGAGCACATCCAGCTTGGTGACGGCAAGGCAGTCGAGACCGTTGACCTCCACGGCGTAACGTCCGATGACGCCATCAAACCAGCCACAGCGGCGACGGCGACCGGTGGTGGTGCCGAATTCACCACCTCGGTCACAGAGGTGATCGTTGAGGCTTCCGTCGAGTTCAGTCGGGAAGGGACCTTCTCCCACGCGAGTTGTGTAAGCCTTTGCCACGCCGATGACGCGGTCGATCAAAGTGGGGCCAACGCCTGCGCCGATGCAGGCACCACCGGACACCGGATTGGACGAGGTCACGTAGGGGTAAGTGCCGTGGTCGAGGTCGAGGAGTGTTCCCTGAGCACCTTCGAAAAGAATGTTTTTCCTATTGCGGGCAGCTCCGTGGATGGCCCGGGAGCAGTCCACAACATGGGGGGCTAAGCGCTGGCCGTACTCGAGATACTCGGCGATGACTTCCTCGTCGTTGAGAGGATCCATTCCATAGATGGATTGAAGGAGCTGATTCTTCTCTTGAAGCGGTCCCTCGAGGCGATCTCTCAGCCGTTGTTCATCGAGCAGATCAATGACCCGGATTCCACTTCTTTGAGACTTATCGGCGTAGGTCGGACCGATGCCCCTTCCGGTGGTTCCAATTCTGCGGTCGCCCCGCTGCCGTTCCATCGCCTGATCGAGAAGACGGTGGTACGGCATCGTGACGTGGGCCGTTGACGCCAGCTGCAGGCCAGAGATGTCAATGCCATTTTTGATGAGCATGTCCAACTCGCCGAGCATCACCCGCGGATCCACAACGGTGCCTGATCCGATCAGACAGATCGTGTCTGGGTAGAGAATTCCTGAGGGAATCAGGTGAAGCTTCAGCACCTGATCATCAACAACGATGGTATGACCGGCGTTGACGCCTCCCTGATAGCGCACCACCACATCTGCGGAACGACTCAGAAGGTCGGTGATCTTTCCTTTTCCCTCGTCACCCCACTGAGCACCGATGACGACAACGTTGGCCAAAGACTCGGCGGCCCGAAGCCGCGGTTCTGCACAATCCGTGATTATCTCAGACTTGCGTGCCTAAGGTCAAAGATGCTTAGAACTATGTGACAGCGACAAGGTGGTCGTTGTGTCAGGTTCCGCGAAGAGCCGCCTTTTCCGCCTTGCTGAGCTCTTTCTCAACGCGAGTTTTGAGAGCATCCGGCACTGGACGATTGGTGTACGTGTTGTAGTGACCCTGCAGAGAATTGAGCGCCGTCTGCATGGTTGTGAATGAGCTCAATCCGTTCACCTGAGGCCGTGGACGGTACCGGGACATGTAGTCATTGATGAGATCGTGGGCTTCATGCTCGGAGTCCTGCAGACCCTCCGAGTCGGAAGGCAGGGCAAGTGTGTTCTGAAGCATGTGGACCACAGCCACGGTGTCTTCGACGTAATCCCCGGAAAGCAGCGAGGTTGTGCTGTCACCACAGGCGGTGAGCAGAAGAGTGAGTCCTAGGCAGAGCGACAGGGTGAGGCTTGTCAGCTGTCGGCCTAGACGGGTCAGCGCGGCGTGCATGGCGTGGAGGATTTGCGGAACTTTAATGGGGGTCAGATCTCTGGTCGCAGGGTGTTGAGGATGGACTCCTTCACCTGTCGATAGGCCTTTTGATGGTCCATCGTTGTGGATTTGCATGCCGATCTCTCCACCACCTCAACCTCCCCATCTCCAGCATCCCTTCCCACCACAATTCTCCAGGGGATGCCAATGAGGTCCGCATCCTTGAATTTCACGCCTGCCCTTTCATCGCGATCATCCAGCAAGGCATCGATGCCGGCGTCTAAAAACGACTGATAAAGCCCTTCTCCCAGGGCGACCTGGTTGGAATCCTTCATCTTGGCGATGACCACGATCACCTGGAACGGGGCGATACCCACAGGCCAGCAGATACCGGCATCGTCGTGGTGCTGTTCCACAGCAGCCTGGGCAAGCCTGGAGATGCCGATGCCGTAGCAGCCCATCAGCAGTGCTTCCTGCTGTCCCGCACTGTTGGTGAATCGAGCATCGAGTGCTTCCGAATATTTTCGTCCGAGCTGGAAGATATGACCCACTTCAATTCCTCGGCATGCGGAAAGGGTCTGGGAAGGATCGTGCACACACTGTTCGCCAGGGTGGGCTGTCCTCAGGTCAGCTCTGATCTGCGTCGGTATCGCGTCCCATGTGCGGCCCCAAACGTGTTGATCTCTGCTGTTGGCTCCACAGACGAATCGCGACAAATCGAGTGCCGTTGCATCGGCCAGTCGCAGGAAATGGGTCTGCCAGGTGCGGCTTCCTCGTAGTGCGGTGTCGCTGAGATCGGGGCCAATGGATCCAAAAGGAAGCTCTGATAGCCCCTGCTGGCGAAGCTGCTGTTCGGAGATGGGACTGATTTCAAGAACCGTGGCATCAAGCGATCGACTCACCGCATTCGCCAGCTTCACATCATTGAGAACCTGATCGCCCCGCAGGCTGACCAGAATCGGCTGCTCCCTTCCGTCGTCGAGGCGGGCGAGCAGTACGAGCACTTTCACGGTCTGGGTGGGCTCCAAACCATTGGCTGCACACAGCTGTTCGATTGAGGTTTGATCAGGTGTGTCGATCATTCGCTCTGAACCGGCCTCGAGCGTTTGGGCTATGGGGGGCAACGACGTTGCTTTCTCCTGATTCGCCGCGTACAGGCCATCGCTGCTGGTGAGAATCAGATCCTCGCCAGCTTCGGCAGTCACCATGTATTCCTGCGAGGCTGCACCGCCGATCGCGCCGCTGTCGGCGTCTACGGCGACAGCCTCAAGGCCACACCTCTTGAAAATTCGCGCATAGGCCGCAGCCATCGCCTGATAGGTGCCTTCGAGGTCGTCCTGGTTGGCGTGGAAGGAGTAGGCATCTTTCATGATGAATTCTCTCCCGCGCATTAAGCCGAAGCGAGGACGGATCTCATCTCTGAATTTGGTTTGGATCTGATAGAGCGTGACCGGCAGTTGTCGATAGGAGCGCAGCAGGTCTCCGGCCAGTTCGGTGATCACTTCTTCATGGGTGGGACCGAGACCGAGCTGGCGGTTTTGGCGATCCTCAAGGTGAAACATGATCCCTTCACCTGCTGTGTAACCCTGCCAGCGGCCGCTCCTCTCCCAGAGGTCTGCGGGTTGTAGCTGGGGTAGCAGGGTCTCGAGCGCTCCAAGGCTATCCAGCTCATCGCGAACAATCGCGTTGATCTTGCGAAGAACCCTCCACATCATCGGCAGGTAGGCATAGATGCCAGCGCCAATCCGTCGGATATACCCACCGCGAACCAGCAGTTGATGTGAGGGGATTTCTGCGTCAGCAGGGACGTCCCTCAGCGTCACCAGCATCAGGCGGGAGACGCGCATGACATCCAAACAAAACAACCTCCGAAAGTTATCACCGCTGATAAAAAGGTCGATCTGAGAAGTGTCCTTTTGGCTGTGATCGTTGCTGGCATCACGAGTCTCAGCTGCTATGGTCTGCGGAATCCAAGCCGTCCCAGTGCTGTCTCATGTTTCCTCGCCCGCTTGATGGTTCGGTGTCTTCCGCGGCCGATTCAGTGGGGCTAAGTGAAGAAATTGGCTCTGTACTTTCACAGTCTGATTCTTTAGTGGGGATCGATGATGTGCAAAAGTCTCTGAATCGTTCGCGGGCTTCTGTTTACCGTTATACAAATACAGATCCTCGCAATCTCAATCCTCCTTTTAATCCTAGAAAGCTAAATCCTGAGTATCGGAGCGATCAGAAAGATCCTTTGTTGTTTCACCCCAACGAAGTGGCCCGTTTCGCTAAGGACGTGCTCAGGATTAAGGAGGTCACCGTTGAGGTTTTAAATTCACCGTCAACGGCGACCCAGCAGGTTCTCGCTGCAATTCTCGAGGAATTGCGTCTCATTAGGACTCAGTTGGACGGTATTCCTGCGGCTCCATCGGATTTGGCGTCTCGTCGTGACCGCCAGGAGCGGCCCGCTGCATAGAGAGCCGAAAAGTGCCAGAATGGCAGTGGCAAGACATTAAAAACTTGCCATTCCCGGTCGAGAGTTCAGTTTCTCGATTCAGTCCGCGAGCTGAACCCGGGATGCCCCTGTTTTCCCCTTAATGGACCCTGAGCCTGTCTTCGAGACCGCACCAGTATCTGCTCCGCTGGTCTCCCTCCCTTTGCTTGTTCTTCTGGGGTTCACGCTTGCCGTAACAGGGCTCAGCATTCCGATGGTCGCGGTTCTGAGTGACCGACCATCATCAAAGTCCTCCTCTGTCACGAAGAGCAATGGACCTAAGGGCTCTTACCCCATCTCCCTCTCCAGGACTGGTCAATCTCCTCGTGGAGATTCCAGCGGGAAGTCGCAATAAATACGAGTATTACGAAGCTTGCGGAGTGATGGCTCTCGATCGAGTTCTCCACTCTTCAGTGCGTTACCCCTTCGATTACGGATTTATTCCCAACACCCTTGCAGCCGATGGATCTCCCCTCGATGCCATGGTGATCATGGAAGAGCCAACGTTCGCAGGCTGCCTGATCCAAGCCAGGCCCATCGGGGTCCTCGATATGCACGACATGGGGCATTACGACGGGAAAATCCTCTGTGTGCCTGTGGCGGACCCCCGGCAACGAAAAATCCACAGTATTCATCAGATCGCTCCCAGCCAGCTCGAGGATGTTGCGGAGTTTTTTCGTACCTACAAAAATATGGAAGGGCGGGTGACTGAAATCGGTGGTTGGAGGGATTCGGAGGCTGTGGCCCCCTTGCTTCAGGCTTGCATCGAGGCCGCAGAGCGCTGAGTCGAAGGTGACGTTCGACCAAAAATTGTCTGTTGGCTCCCGCCAAGTCCCCTGCTGCTTGTAAGTTGGTTCGCGCCAAGCCTGTGAACGACCGTGCCCACCATCCGTTTTGAGCAGGAAGGCCAGCAGGTCGGTTGTATCGAAGGTGCCAATCTGCGCAAAGCGGCTCTTGCTTCAGGCATTAATCCCTACAAAGGCCTGAATAACCTCAATAACTGCGGAGGCGTTGGCCAATGCGGCACCTGCGTCGTGGAGGTTCTGGAGGGTTCCCAGAATCTTTCCCCCCGCAGCGATGTTGAAGAGGTCTATCTCTCTGATCGACCAGCCAACTATCGCCTCAGCTGTCGCACGAGTGTGAACGGAGACGTCACGATCCGTACCCGTCCTGACGATGGTGTCGGCAAAGGTTCCAACAGCCTTCTCGGTGCTGTGAAGAGCCTTCTAGGCCGTTGATCGGTCCATGGCGGATTTGAAGGTTTACAGCTACTCCCGTTGTGCAACGTGCCGCAAAGCTCTGGCATGGCTTGAGTCCCACGACATCAGTGCCGAGGTCATTGACATCACCGTCAGGCCCCCTGACCGGCAGACCCTTACGGATGCTCTTCAGCAGTTCGGGCAAGTGAAGCCTTTGTTCAACACGAGTGGTCAGAGCTACAGGGCTTTGGGTGCTGCTGTTGTTAAGGCCATGACAGACGACGAAGCCATCGACGCACTGGCTGCTGATGGAAAGTTGATCAAGCGACCCTTCGTTTGTTGCGCTGATGACTCCTTCCTGGTTGGCTTCAAGCCTGAGGCTTGGGCGGAAGCCTTTCTGAACTGAAGTTCAAGCCATCCAGCTCCGTAATCAGCTCATCAACATCTTTCTGAAGGCGGAGCTGACTCATGCTCGACCTCTTGAGATCTTCAAGAAAGACAGCGATGAGCTCCTGGCTGCGTTCGAGCACAGCCCCTGTCTCCAGCTTGTGAGCCAGTTCTTCCCAGAATCGATCCGCTGTCTCTACCCCAAGACTTTCAAGGACTGGATCCTTCTGGCCGAGCCGATCTCCGGCATTGCGCGACAGATTCAAAAGCGAGTCGACCAGACCGGCAGACAACGTCTGGCTCAGCTTCTGTTCAGCATTGTCGACTCCTGGGAGTGTTCTCAGGGCTCCTGGAATCGCTGTTTCCTCCAGATTGCGCCGCAAGATATGGCCGATCAGGGCAACCAGTTGAGGGCGAAGGGCAGGACCGACCTGAATGAGAATGAGCGGGAGCCAGAGCCTGAGGAGTTCGGCAAGCTCTGGTTCCCCCTCGTCGATCACACTCTGATGGGTGCACAGTCGACGGATCTTCTCAGGTAGGCGGGGAGATTTCACCACATCCTGAGCGGTGTCAAGGATCCGCAAGGTGATCACTTCGAACAGTTCCAGAGCGAGAACAGCCACAACGCCGCGGCTGATCACAGCCCGCAGCGGCTCCAGTTGAAGCAATCGGGCACTGGACAGGCGCTCGGTGACTGGAATGATGCGTAGCAACCTCCAGAAAGGAATCAAAAGCGGTAAATCAATCCAGCGGCGCAGCAGTGCGTCACGCCACGTGATGACGGGGTAACGCCGCTTCAGGCGAAAGCTGCGGATGAGGATGTCAAGTAGGAACAGGATCTGGAAGGGGGTATCGATCTGCCAGGATCGATCGATCGCCTGTCCGTTCTCATCGGTTCCGCGCCAGTAATTCGAACCGGCCAAGGGGAGGATGCTCTTGTTCCAGAAGCGCCTTTCCTCCTCCCAGTTCTGTTCTGAGAGGTGGTCCTCTCCTAGGAGATGGGCAGCAGCCTGTTTTGCCGAATCCATGCCTGCTCTGGAACGGAGGCGGCTTTTGAGCTTCTCGAGTGTGCCCGCCTTCCCCGAACTCACGAAGGGATTTTCGTCGATCAGTTGGCTGTTGCGAACCACCATCTCGAGGCGGAGCTGCTGAACTTCTGGGTTGTCGATTCCTTTCGTTGCCGCGGCTGTTTCCAGGCGTCGGAAATGGTTGATGTATCCCTGCGTGTCCCGATGGGGTTCGATTCCCTTGACCCTGTCGTACGCCGGCGTGATGTCTGGCAGCCATGGGAGGGGAATCGCCAGGTTGATCGAGGGCAGCGGAAACAGGGTTCGCTGGAGCCAGAAATTCCGGAGTGGAACGTAGGTCACATCAAAGATGACCCAGGCCAGATTGATCGCAGCGATGGTTGCGACAACCCTGTCCCAGCCCAGCCAGAAGCGCTTGGCCGCGCTGGGCCGCACGCCTTGCCAGCGGGGTCTGACCATGGCTCCTCCTTCATGAAATGAGGCTAGGAGCTCATCGTTCCACGCCTATCTTGTGTTGCTTAAGGCCATAGGTTTCCGTTGCCCAACGAGCAGCACGATTCATCGTCATCGGGTCCCAATTCGTCCGTGAAGGCGTCGAAGGCGTTGGTTGAATCCAACGTGTCCCGTTCTCATCCCTTCTGGGATTTCTGGGGCCCTGTCCTGTTCACCCTGGCTCTGTACTTAGGCATCCGCCACTTCGTTGCTGAGGCCCGCTTCATTCCCTCAGGATCCATGCTCCCCGGTCTGCAGATTCAGGACAGGCTTTTGGTGGAAAAACTCACTTACAGCGGAAGGAGCCCGCAGCGCGGTGAGATTGTGGTGTTCAATTCGCCCCATGCATTCGACCCTGCGCTCAAAGCAGCTGGCTCTCCCTCTCCACTGCGCTGCGGTCTGGTGAGTTTTCCACTCGTCGGATTGATTCCAGGGCTGGGGCATCCCGCTTGTGACGCTTACATCAAACGTGTGGTCGCTATTGGAGGTGACCGCGTGGTGGTCAATCCTCGCGGAGAGGTTTCCGTCAATGGCAAGGCTTTAGATGAGCCTTACGTCACGAAGTTCTGCCCCCTGGATGACCAGGGCATGAGCCTTTGCCGAACTCTCAATGTGACAGTCCCCGAGGGGCATGTGCTGGCACTTGGTGATAACCGCAGCAACAGCTGGGATGGTCGTTACTGGCCAGGCGGTCCTTTCCTGCCGGAGGACCAGATCATTGGCCGGGCGTTCTGGCGTTTCTGGCCCCTTAACAGAGTCGGCTCTCTGGGATCCTGAGTCCGCAATGCATCACCTGGCCTTTCAGCTCGTTGCCTAGGAGAGGCTGATTGGCAGAGCAAGGACTCATGGGGTCGGAACGTGAGGGCGTCCACGGGTGCTCAGGGTCGAATAGCAGCCAGCGGTTGCTGCCCAGTGCCAGCACTTCTTCCTTCACTCCCAGCAGCGTGGATGGCCCGAAGCTGATGACCTGCCAAAGCTGTTCAGGGGTCCATCCTTCATCGACGACCAGGGTCTGCCAGAGGGACGGCAGTACTAGGTGATGCCCAGAGATCCCGCGAGAGCGCTGATCGGGCGGCAGGAGGCATTCCTCGTCGTCCAGTGGCGTGGCCTGAACGGCGACGGCCTGAATCAGGTTCTTTGCCAGTCCTTTAATCAAAGCCTTGCGATCCGACCGTGATCCCAGGGATGGATCCACAAACCATGTGGATGCGGTGGCGCTGCTTTCAAAGGAATCAGCCACTACATGCCACCAGTTCACGGTGGCTTTCGGGCGTAATGGCATCTGTTGCAGCAGCTCTACAGCGTCAGCGGTGGAGAGTGCCATCAGCACCAGTCGGCGGTCTGGGTGACACTGCTGGAGTTGCCCAAGCTGGCTGAGGGGCAACGTCTCACTGCTCACCGGGTCCAAAGGCCATCCGGCCCTCAAGGCGTTCACTCCTTCCCGCAGGAGACCCTCGCCCCGTAGCGCTAAGTCAAGCGGTGGGATCAGCAGGGGTGCTGCGTTCATCTCTCCAAGCGTTAGTGCGCGATCGAGGAGGGCAATCGGTGGCATGGACCTGCCGTCACTGAGGCCGACGGCTCCGGCTTCCAGCAGATCGCCATGGGCCGTTAACTCCACTCCGGAGCCCCCGCTGCTGAAACCTCCCCAGAGGTGAACGCTGACATCACAGTCGCTCCGCTGGAATCCCTGCAGATGGTCTGGCTGTTCCCGTTGACCATGCAAAGTTCTTGGAAGCAGAGCGAGCTGGCCGAAGCCGGCCAATCCAGCTGTCCGCACCAAGCTCCCCAGGGTTTCTCCCCTGCCGTGGAACGGTTCTGGAAGTCCCGAATGACAATCCACCAGGCAGGGGGCCAGAAGCTGATGGCCGGCGTCCTGCGGCTCCAGAGCTTCGGATCGGCCCTTTCGGCGGGCTTCGTCCCCAAAGGCTTCAAGCCGCCGGTTCTTAATCAGAACAGCGGATTGCTTTTCTACAGCCTGACCCGGTCCGACCAGGACCTGGACAGGATCCAGCAGCATTGATGCATCCATCAGGGTTCAGAGTGCTCCAGCAGCTGTTCTGTCCAGAACCCCTCCGAGATGGGAGGTGAGGTTCAGGCAAGCAACAACTGCAGGCTGCCCTGTTTCCGTGGGCATGTCGACCACGGTGACGCCACCATTGCCTTGTTTGATAGCCCAGATGTCACTGGGACTGAGGCCAAGGAGTGAACAGAGAATGGTCTTGTTCACCGCATCGTGAGCGACCACCAGAGCGGTTTCAGACCGATCCAGGGATTCCGCAATGGTGTTCCAGCTGTGGACCGAGCGTTCCCATACATCCTGGATGGTCTCTCCTTCTGGCATCTGCACCGTTTCAGGTGTGCGTTTCCATTCATCAAGAAGCTCAGCCCATTCGGCCCTGATCTCTGATTCCAGCTTCCCTTCCCAGAGTCCATGGCCGATCTCAACCAGTCCGCGGGTGACCGTCAGCGGCACTCCGGGATGGGAGCGCAGGATTCCTTCGGCTGTCTGTCGCGGCCTGGACATCGCGCTGCTGTAAGCACGCTGAATCGACACGGTTTCCAGAAAAGCCCTTGCTGCTTCGGCTTGGGCGTGACCATTGCTGTTCAGGGGGATGTCGATCTGCCCCTGAAAGCGCCCATCACGGTTCCAGTTCGTTTCCCCGTGCCGAACCAGAATCATCCTTGAACCGGCTCCTTTGGGAGGGAGCGGTGGATTGAGATGCGCCGTGCTGTTCAGGCACTCGATCTGTACCTGGTGGTCACTCCCCTGAGGGATGAGATTGAAGACAGACAAGGAGGCGTTGTCGAGTCGCAATCGGCGGAAGCCTCCCGCAGGATTGCCCAGCAATGTTGTGATCAGGCAGCGCAGGATGGCGTTGTGCCCAACCAGCAGCACTGTTTCGTTGCCGTCAACAGGATGACGGGCCAGCAGTGCGTCAAGAAACTGGCTGGCCTGTTGCATCAGTTCAGGCAGCGGTCGGTAGCGGGTGCCGTCGTGACGTGTCAGCTCCAGCTGCTCAGGATCACTCCTCCAGGCTGCGTACTCCTCTGGAAAACGCTCGGCTCGTTCGGCTGCCGTGAGGCCGCTCCAGGGTTCCAGATCGATTTCAAGAAGACCGTCATCGAAGCAAGGCTCAAGCGCATCGTTCCGGGCTGCCAGAACTCCTGCCGTGGTCGATGCAGCCCGTTTCAGCGGAGAGCTGTACACCGCCGTGATCGGCACGTCTGCGAGGGCCGTGCCGGTGCGGCGTGCCTGGTCCTCGCCTGTTTCAGTCAGCGTAGAGAGGTCATCCCGCCCCTGGATTCTGCGCTCCACATTGAAGCTGCTGAGTCCGTGGCGAACGAGGAGAAGACGCAGGGTCACGGCTTCGTGCGTGCAGGGCGCCGCCATCGTATGAGTGAGCCCCTGTTTGCTCTGGCCTCGCCCGCTGCACCCGTCACCGACCAGAATCACTTTGAGTTGCCTGCGGCGTGTTGACCAGCCCACCTTCCGGACGTCCATCGGCTGACCGGTTTTTGAAGGTGTTTCTGGCCTTCGTCTCTCTCGTTCTGGCCACCTTGGTGTGGATCCTGGGATTGGTGGACAGCTTTGGAAAGCCGTCCGTTGCTCCGGCTTTGTCGTTGGAGCAAAAGGAGCTGTCCCTTTTGGCCCAGCCCAACATCCCAGAACCGCTTCGGCCTCTGGTGGTCGGTAAAGACCCTGCTGCTTCCCTGCTGGACACCCTGCGCGACACCCCGTTGGACCGACTGGATGATCGCCAAATCCTTCTGTTCACGGCCCTTGAACAAGACGAGACCTACCGGGCGAGCCTTCGGCAGGTGACCATTGGCCAGCCAGAACTCATTCCGCTTCAGCAGGCCTTGCTTGGGAACGAGGGTCCCGAACAGGGACGATCCGAATTGCTGGCTCTTGCTCCCGACCCTCTCATCCGCAGAGTTTTGTGCAGTGCCTTGGGAGGCTCATCCGCTGACTGCGTGGATTCAGCTCAGGCCTCCGCCGCAGCGCGCCGTCTGGTCTTCAGCGAGGTGTTCCCGTTGGCGGCCCTGATTCTTGGAGGCCTGCTCTTGATCAGGCATGGGTGGCTGCTGCTGCGCCGTCGGTTGCCGTCCTGGCCGCCGCTTGTGTCGGCCCCCCTCAGCCCGCTCGACATGGTTCTGCTGGTGGCCGGTGGCTTTGTTGTTTTGGGGGAGGTGCTGGTTCCACTGTTGATCGCTCCATTCACTGCCTGGGTGAGCCGAGGCCTGTCTCCTGCACTGATGCAAGGGTTGACCGTCCTTGTCGGGTATGCCGCTCTGGCGGTTCCTCCTCTGCTCATCCTTCGCCAGCAGTTGTCGCAATGCGATCAGGAGGCTCCTCCATCGGGGGGCTGGTTGCAGTGGCAGGCCCGCCCAATCTCCTCAGCCCTTCTCCAAGGTGCAAGGGGATGGCTGATGGTGATGCCGCCTGTGGTGTTGAGCGGTTGGCTCGTGAGTCGATGGATCGGGGATCAGGGGGGGAGCAACCCTTTGCTGGAGATCGTCCTGAACAGCCGAGACCCCTTGGCCTTGGCACTGCTGGCCATCACAGCTGTTGTTCTGGCCCCGCTCTTTGAGGAAACGATTTTCCGGGGGGTGTTGCTACCGGTTTTGGGCCGTTTCCTCGGGCGTGTCGGAAGTGTGTTGGTCAGTGCGCTTGTGTTCGCGATTGCTCACCTGAGCATCGGCGAGCTGCCTCCACTGCTCGTTCTTGGCGTCGGCTTGGCGTTGCTGCGGCTCAGTACCGGGCGCCTGTTCCCCTGTGTGGTGATGCATTCTCTCTGGAATGGCGTGACGTTCCTCAATCTCTTGCTGCTTGGGGCTTGATCGAAGCCCCCAGTGTTGATCAAGGTTTCAGCCTTGCGGCTCTTCTCTTCAGGTGGTTCACTGGCGCATTGCTGAGTTTCAGCCGTGGTCGCGGTTCCACAACCCCAGCCGATTTCCCCGCAACAGTCGTCCAACGCTGGAACTTTTGAGCTTATTCAGGGCTCCCTGTCGGCTCGTCGTGCTGCGCGCCATTCCCCTCTCCTGGCCGGACTCCATCGCGTTGCCGATGGAGGGCTTCTCGGGGTTTTCGCGGCCGTTCTCCTGCTCAGCGGTCTCACACTTCACTGGCAGCATCGCTGGACTTTGGCGTTCAGGCAGCTTGAGTTGACTCGTGCTCTGACCCACCGTCTTACGGAGTCCACAGCGATGCTCGAACGGCACCTGCTGGAACACTCCAGGGTTCCAAAACGAATGGTGCCCACGACCGTGGCCAACCTTCTTTACCTCGATAAGCCCGGAGCGGTTGTGCCTCAAGGCGAACCTGATCATCTGACCATGCTCGGCTCCCTCATTGAGCATCCGATCAAGAACGGTTACTAATTCATGAGTCGCCCACGTGTCGTAGGACGGTCGATCCCGTCATCAACCCGTCGGAGGGTTGTGCCGCTGGAGCCCGTTCCTGTTGGACGCATGCGCTGGGTGTTTGCCCTGCTCTGTCTTGGGTTGTTCGGCCTGATGGGGAGGATGGCCTGGTTGCAGTTGTTCCAAGCACAGGCGCTTGAAGCCCGTGCCAGGTCTGTGCAGACCCAGCGCACGCAGCCTCTCGGCATACGACGACCGATCGTGGATCGCACCGGACGGATCATCGCTCTCGATGAAGAGCGCTATCGCCTCTGGTTGCACCCCCGCTACTTCAACCTCCCTGGCGACGACCCAGTTCTCATTCGGCCACCTGCTGATGTAGCCGATCGCCTTGCCCCTCTTCTGTCGATCCCCTCCACGAAGATCCTCAAGCAGATCGGCGATCGGCCCTCCGGCATCAAGCTTCTCGAAGGACTCGATCCTGAAACGGCTGCCGCTGTTCGAGCCACTGGAATCAGTGGTGTGGATCTTGAGTCCTATCTCCATCGGGTTTATCCCCAGGGAGAACTGTTCGCCAATGTGGTTGGTTTTCTCAATCAGGAACGTGTTCCTCAGGCAGGTCTGGAACAGAGCCGTCACGACGATCTGCAGCGTCATGAACTGGCCAGGAGTCTTCGTCGTGGTGCAGATGGAACCCCCCTGCCTGACAACCTCGATGCCGGCGTTTTCTTCGGTGATGATCTTCGTCTTCAACTCACCCTTGATGCGCGTCTTCAGGCTCTGGCTGCGAAAGCTCTGAGTGCTCAAGTGAAGAAATGGAACGCGAAAAAAGGTGTCGCCATCGTGATGGATGTCACCAATGGTGAGTTGCTCGCCCTCGCTTCAGTTCCTACTTACGACCCCAATCGGTATTGGGACTTTTCCTCTGCTCGATTCAGAGAATGGTCTGTTCAGGACCTCTACGAACCAGGCTCAACCTTCAAGCCCATCAACCTGGCTATCGCTCTCCAGGAGGGAGCAATCAAGGCCAATGGGCAGGTTTATGACAACGGCATGATCAAGGTCGGTGGCTGGCCGATCAACAACCACGATCGAAAGGTCAACGGAGTGATTGATTTCGCCACCGTTCTGCAGGTCTCGAGCAATGTGGGAATGGTGCAGGCCATGCGTCGTCTGCCGGCTGACAGCTACTGGGACTGGCTCAGTCGTCTGCGTCTCGATGCTCGCCCTGATACGGACTTGCCCGGAGCGATTGCTGGGCAGCTCAAGTCAAAAGAACAATTCACCAAACAACCCATCGAGCCGGCTACGGCATCCTTCGGTCAGGGATTTTCATTGACGCCACTCAAACTTGTTCAATTGCATGCACTTTTGGCGAATGGTGGTCGATTGGTCAGTCCTCACATCACCAGGGGACTGAGTGCTGGTAATGCCCTGGCATCAGCTGGAACTCGTCAAGGTCAACAGCTGCTCAAGCCCGAGGTGACTCGCACGGTGCTCGCCTGGATGGAGTCTGTGGTGGAGAAGGGCAGTGGTAAGGGAGTACGAACTCCTGGATATCGGATCGGAGGCAAGACCGGAACCGCACAGAAAGCTCTTAATGGTGTGTATGTCCCTGGCGCCTTGATCTGCAGTTTCGTTGCCACTCTGCCGATTGAGGATCCGCGTTATGTCGTGCTGGTGGTTGTCGATGAGCCCCAGGGCGGAAATGCCTATGGCTCAACTGTGGCCTTGCCTGTTGCGAAGTCCATCATTGATGGCCTTTTGGTCATTGAGAAAATTCCGCCGAGCATCGCTCAATCCCCTGGTTGAATTCAAAAGGGTTGGTCAGGGTTACAACGGCCTGTGCAGGGGGATACCCGCAAGGGTGCCAGCCAACGAAACCTAGCTACGTTGCACTTATCAAGACTTTCAGCGCTATGGCCAGTCTTCTCGATCAGCTCTCAGCGATGACCGTTGTGGTCGCAGACACCGGGGATCTGGAGGCAATCCGTAAGTTCACCCCGAGAGACGCCACGACGAATCCTTCTCTGATCCTCGCGGCTGCCCAGATTCCTGCTTATCAGAATTTGATCGATGAAGCTCTGCGATCCTCTCGTCGACTGATTGGTGACACCGCACCGGTGGAACAGGTGGTGCGTGAAGCGCTGGATGAAATCAGTGTGATCTTCGGCAAACAAATTCTCAAGATCGTTCCCGGGCGTGTGTCCACCGAGGTCGATGCCCGGCTCAGTTTTGACACAGAGGCCACGATCGAAAAAGGCCGCAAACTGATTCGCCTCTATAACGATGCAGGCATCAGCAACGACCGTGTGCTGATCAAGATCGCCTCCACTTGGGAAGGCATCAAAGCTGCCGAAATCCTCGAGACAGAGGGAATTCATTGCAACTTAACGCTGCTGTTCGGTTTCGGTCAGGCCGTGGCTTGTGCCGAGGCTGGTGTCACCTTGATTTCACCCTTCGTCGGTCGCATTCTCGATTGGTACAAAGCGGACACCGGTCGTGATTCCTACCCCGGTCCTGAGGATCCCGGGGTGCTGTCTGTGACCCGGATCTTCAACTACTTCAAAACCTACGGCTACAAAACCGAGGTGATGGGGGCCAGCTTCCGCAACATTGACGAAATCACTGAGCTCGCTGGCTGCGATTTGTTGACTATTTCACCCAAGCTTCTCGATCAGCTGCGTGAGAGCCAAGCCACTCTCTCCCGCAAACTCGACGGTGAGAATCCCTCCAGCAATGAAACTCAGATCCATGTGGACCGTGAGCAGTTCGAGGCCCTGATGAAGACGGACCGCATGGCCACCGACAAACTTGCTGAAGGCATCAAAGGATTCAGCAAAGCGATCGAAACGCTTGAGAGCATGTTGGCCCACCGGTTGGCTGAACTCGAAGGTGGTCAGGCTTTTGGTCATGCCGTTCAGGAAATCTTTCTGCTCAATGACATGAACGGTGATGGCTGCATCACCCGTGATGAGTGGCTCGGGAGCGATGCGGTGTTCGACGCGTTGGACTTGGATCACGATGGGCTTCTCACTCCAGAGGACGTCCGCAGGGGATTCGGTGCAGCTCTTGCCCTCACAACCGCCTGAGTCGGCGATCCCATTACCCACTCTTGATCTGAGCTGATCAGAATTCCAAGAGATCTAGCTGCTTTCGTGAACGCTCTCGACACCATGCGTGGCCTCGCTCAGAAGAGCGAGGTTCACACGTTCAAGACAGGCGACATCATTTTTAAGGCTGACGACCCCGGGGCTTCGATGTTTGGAGTCCTTGAGGGTTCTGTTCGTTTGTCGTGGAAAAATGACGAGGGAAATGAGGGATATGAGCTCATCCACGCTGGGAATGTGTTCGGAGCCGGAGCCCTTGTCATGGATGGTCACCGTCGCCTAGGGACAGCGCAAGCTGAAAGTCCTTGCCGTCTGATTGAGATGAACAGGGAGAAGTTCCTGTTCGCTGTTCAGGAAGCGCCGATGTTCGCGATTGAGCTGCTGGCTTCTGTGGATGCGCGTCTTCGGGATCTGAAAATTACCTCCGTCGGCTGACTCGCTTTTCTATCGTCCGCGAATTCAAGCCGGCTCCGTCTGTGGTCCATGGCCTCCAGCTGGTCTGGTTCAAACGTGATCTGAGGCTGGTGGATCATCAGCCCCTGGCCAGAGCGCTGGCCAGGGGCCCTGTTCTGCCTCTCTATATCGTTGAACCGGAACTCTGGAGTCAACCGGATTGCTCAGCCAGGCAATGGGCGTTCTGCCGTGAATCCCTGCAGGATCTTCAGGAAGCCTTTGCTGAGGTTGGTCAACCATTAATCATCCGGAGCGGCGATGCCGTGGATGTGCTCGAACGGGCCCGGCGTCAGCTCGGCATTTCGGCACTCTGGAGCCATGAGGAAACAGGCAATGCCTGGACCTTTGCCCGGGATCGGCGGGTCGCTGCATGGGCGAGGGAACGGGGCATTCCTTGGCATGAACTGCCTCAGTTTGGAGTCGTCAGGCGGTTACAGACGCGCAGGGGTTGGGCCCGCCGCTGGGAGGAGCGCATGGGTGAGGCGATCACCCCGGCACCCACTGGCTTGACGCCCCTTTCTGGCATCGCTCCAGGAGACCTGCCGACCAACGATGCTTTGGCTCTGCAGGCTGATCCATGCCCCTACCGGCAGCGTGGCGGCCGTCGGTTGGGCCTCCAGGAGCTCAATGATTTCCTCGCGCATCGGGTTCAGGGCTACTGCCGTTCCATCTCCAGTCCGAATCTGGCCTTCAAGGGCTGCTCAAGACTTTCCGCTTACATCACCTGGGGCTGCCTCTCCATGCGGGAAGTGCTGCAACGCAGCCGTGAATTCCAGGGGCGTGGGGTGAGCAGCTTCAGTTCGCGGCTGCACTGGCATTGCCACTTCATCCAGAAACTGGAAGATCAACCTCCGATCGAATGGGAGGACTTTCACCCCTTCATGCGCGGCATCCGTTCTCTGGATGACGCCCGCTTCGCGGCCTGGGCTGAGGGCCAAACGGGCGTTCCCTTCGTGGATGCCTGCATGAGGGCTCTGCGAGCCCATGGCTGGATCAACTTCCGCATGCGGGCCATGTTGATGTCTTTCGCCAGTTACAACCTCTGGCTTCCTTGGCGTGATACGGGTCTGCATTTGGCCAGGCAGTTCGTGGATTACGAACCAGGAATTCATTGGAGCCAGTGCCAGATGCAGTCGGGCAGCACCTCCATTAACACGATCCGCATCTACAACCCGATCAAGCAGGGGCATGATCACGACCCTGATGGAGCCTTCATCCGTCGTTGGTGTCCGGAACTCGAGGACGTGCCTGCCGTGCATTTGCATGAACCCTGGTCTCTTCTCGGTGCTCCCAGGTCGATGCCGATCGTTGATTGCGCGATTTCAGCGCGTGAAGCCAAAGAGCGCATCTTTGAGATTCGCCGCTCCGCAGGTTTTGATCGCCATGCGGATGCCATTCAGCAGCGCCATGGGTCCCGACGTTCAGGTCTGCCCTCGACCAGGCGGAGACGATCGAGCCGGCTGACCACTGACCCCGGCATTGAGCAACTGGCGCTGGATCTTTAGCCCCGCTGCAGAAGAAGGCGACGGATCACCCGCTGGGCGATGTCTCCGTAGCCCATCTCACCGGAAAGGATCTGGGCAATTCGGCGGGGAGCCGTGGGACGCTTGATTCCAAGCTGATACCCCACACCGGGAAAGCGATAGAACACCTGGGCAATGCGGCGGCCCCACGCCATGGAGTCGCCCCAGCGGTGACGCATCACCGTGGAGTAGTCCGCGAGGGATGCCACCTCATTGTTCAGCCAGCGGTCGAGACATTTCGCTGCCTCATATCCGCTCATCAGTGCCGGTCGCAATCCCTCAGCCAGAAATGGATCACACAGTGATGCCGCATCGCCGACCGCCACCATTCCGTCGCGGTGCAATGGACTGTGACCATTCCAGACCCTCAGGGCCGCCTGTTGGCGGAGTCCAGCGTCCGCTGGGAATCCAAGATCAGGAAGCAAGGCGCTGAGAACGGTTTCTGCATCCATCGCATTCCGGCCGATGAATGTGCCCACGCCCACGTTGATGCCTTCATTCAGGGGAAAGGCCCAGGCGAAACCGTGGTGGACAAGACCGAATTCGAAGCGAGCGACACCAGGGTTGAGTGTTCCAAGACCTTCCAGACGAACGGAGAGTGTGCTGGCGAGATGGAGGTCTCGTGGTCCAAGGCCGAACTGACCCGACCAGGGCGATGCCGAACCATCCGCAATCACCACCGCTCTGGTCGTCAACGACTTGCCGCTGTCACCGCGGATTGTCCATTGACCATCCTCACGTTCGACCTGCTGCACAAGACAAGGGCAGTGGAGCGTGGCTCCAGCCTCCAGGGCCTTCTCCAGCAGCAGACAATCGAGACGTTCGCGTCTCACGATCCAGAACGGTGCCTCTCCTGGTAGCTCAGCAACCACCGGATCGTCCAGGCACCAGCTGAAATCCACCCGGCGGATCACATCGTCGACCGCTGGGCTGAGATCGAAGGGAAACCACTGCTGAACTGATGACGCCATGCCGCCACCGCAGGGTTTGACGCGCGGTCCTTCTACCGCTTCCAGAACGCACACCCGATGACCGGCATTGGCGAGGTGAAAAGCTGCTGTGGAGCCGGCTGCCCCAGCTCCGATCACAGCGACGTCGTAGACGCTCACACCTTCAGGATGTCGGCTTCCTTTGTGGCGAGATGCTTTTCCAGTTCGGCGATGAACTGATTGGTCAGCTTCTGGATCTCATCCTGTTGATCACGGCTCTGGTCTTCGGAAAGGTCGCCATCCTTCTCCTGCTTCTTGATTTTGTCGATCGCATCCCGGCGGAGATTCCGCAGAGCCACCTTGCCTTCCTCGGCATACTTTGAGGCCAGCTTGCAGAATTCCTTGCGGCGTTCCTCAGTCAGAGGTGGAACGTTGATGCGGATGACCTTGCCGTCGTTGTTCGGCGTAAAGCCAAGTTCGCTCATGGCGATCGCTTTTTCGATCGAGGCGAGCGCACTGATGTCGAACGGCTGAATCTGAATCGTCTGAGAATCCGGTGTTGAGAGGGTGGCCAGAGATTTCAATGGTGTGTCTGCCCCGTAGTACTCCACGCTGATGCGGTCGAGAAGAGACGAATTGGCTCGACCGGTTCGGATGGTGTTGAAGTTGCGCTGGGTGGCTTCCACCGACTTGCGCATGCTGGATTCGAGATCGGAGTGAGACATGACGATGACTAGTTACTGATGCGAGAACCGATGGGCTCACCTGCCACGGCACGGCCGATGTTGCCGGCTTCGAACAGATTGAAGACCACGATGGGGATGTTGTTGTCTTTGCAGAGGGCGATGGCGGTGCTGTCCATCACCGCCAATTCACCGCTGAGAACCTGTTGGAAGGTCAGAGCGTCGTAGCGCACCGCATCGGCGTGCTTGTGGGGGTCTTTGTCGTAGACCCCATCGACCTTGGTGGCCTTGAACACCACATCGGCTCCGATTTCTGCAGCCCTTAGGGCTGCGGTGGTGTCAGTGGTGAAGAAGGGGTTTCCGCATCCTGCACCGAAGACCACCACACGACCTTTTTCAAGATGCCGGATGGCCCGCCTGCGGATGTAGGGCTCGGCGACTTCTTGCATTTCGATGGCTGTCTGCACCCTCGTGGGGATGCCAGCCCGCTCGAGACCATCCTGCAAGGTGATGGCATTCATCACAGTGGCGAGCATTCCCACATAATCCGCCGTGGCTCGGTCCATTCCCGCGGCCGATCCTTTGAGTCCCCTGAAAATGTTGCCACCACCGACCACGATCGCCAGCTGGGTGCCGCTGGCCACGACACCGGCCACGTCTCGGGCGATGGCCTGAACAATGGCAGGGTCGATTCCGTAGCCTTGATCTCCCATCAGCGCTTCCCCGCTGAGTTTCAGGAGTGCGCGCGCGTAGGCCATTCATCCACCTGATCCTGAAGACAGTAGCAAGCGAGATCGGACGGTCCCAACACTGGCGCGATCGTGCGCTAGCCGCTTGGATAGGGAAACGACAGGGAATCCATGGCTGAAGAGAACGGCGCACGCAGTTCGGTAATGGCCCGTCTCACTCTTTCAGCCCTTGACCGTGCCAGTCACGATCCTTCCTGTTGGCGTGATCCCCTGGTTCACCGTGCACTCCTGGTGAGTGGATTGTCAGTTCTGACTGCGGCTATGGGGCTGTTGCGCAGCGATCTCGACCAGCAGTGATCTCTAAAATTCAATACCCATCTGCGCTTTAACGCCCTGCTCGCGAAACGGGTGGTGAATCAAGGTCATTTCTGTGACCAGATCGGCAGCGTCCACAAGCTCTGCAGGGGCTCCTCGCCCTGTCACGGCTACGTGGGTCAGCGCGGGCCGTTCTCTCAACCCGGTTATGACGGTGTCTGCATCGATGTAGCCCAGCTTCAGAGCCACATTCAATTCATCGAGCAGCACCAGCTTCACCGCTTCATCTCGCAGATACTCCAGGGCTGTTTTCCAGGCCGTTTCCACCAGCTGCTGATCCCGTTCCCGGTCTTGGGTCTCCCAGGTGAAGCCCTCGCCCAGGGCATGCCAGCGCACCTGGTCTCCGAAAGCTTTCAGCGCCCGTGCCTCTCCCGGTTCCCAGCCGCCCTTGATGAACTGCACGATGGCCACCCGCTCACCATGGCCAAGCATTCGCAAGACGAGACCCAGTCCTGCGGTTGTTTTCCCCTTGCCCTGGCCAGTGAACACGAGAATCAGGCCCTTTTCCTTGTTGCGTTCTTCCACCCGCTGCTTCTGGACCTGCTGGCGTCGCTCCATCCGTTTGCGATATCCGGCATCGTCTGGTTCAGGGGCAAGCTTGCCGCCCATGCCCAGCTCCGCTGCCGATTGATCGAGATCCTTCGTACTCATGGCTGTTCGGTTTGGATGGGACGCATGGCGGTGATCCGCTGCAGTGCCTGCCCTGCGAGAAGCTCCTGCTTCACAGATGTGAAACCAAGCTGCTGAAGTTCGGAGGGCAGATCGTCCTCCAGCATGGCGGTCGCGGTGTCCGTTTCAAACAGCTCACAAAAGATCTGCTGAGGCAGGCGCAGCCAAGGACCAGCAGGATGTAGATCCACCAGCACCAGCCAACCGCCGGGTTGGAGCAGGCGTAGCGCACTGCTCAACACCATCGCCCTCTCACGGCGTGGAAACTCATGCAAGGCGACGCTCAGCTGGATGGCACTGAAACTCCCGGAACGCAGTGGGGGGGCCTCGGCAAGGCCCTCCACGCGTTGCAGCATCGGGTGGCGAGTTGCGGCCAGCTGCAAGGCACGAGGGGAGACATCGAGGCCCGTGACAGCAAAGCCCGCAGCCAGCCAGGGGGCGGCTGCCTCGCCGCTGCCGCAACAGAGATCCAGTACGGCAGCTCCAGTTTGTAGATGCGGTTGAAGGGCTTCAAGGCCTAACCCTCGCAGTTTCTCCACACCGCCCACGCTCAGGGACGACACTGCCGTCACTGCGTCGTAAATCCAGCGATAGCGATAGGCCAGGGGGCGGAGAAATGACGACATCTAGGGAAGGGGGGGTCAGGCTCGATGACGGGCTAAGGCCGCATCTACCGCCTGCTGCTGATCACGGCGGGTGATCCAGTGGTGATAGGTGCGCGTGTGAATCGCCACTGAGTGGCCCATCATCCTGGCGGCAACGGTGTCCGGCAGGCCGATGTGAATGGTGCGCACGGCCCAGGCATGACGCAGGTCGTAAGGGGTGATCGGCAGTGCATAGCGGCGGAACTGCTCGCTCACCCGACGCCCCACCTGCTGCAGGGTGGTGCGTCGCAGGTCGGTGCGGATCGCCGGTAGCGCTTTCGGGTTGTCGGCCAGCTGTTGAAGGCCGAAGCGCTCGACCCACTCGGGATGGAAGGGCCAGCTCTGGTGCTCGCCAGTTTTGGTGGTGGGCAGGACCCGCAGCACGCGATCTCCGCCCTCGGCTAACGCGGAACAATCGCAGAAGAACACTTCATGGTTGCGAAGTCCGTAGGTGGCCATCAGGCCGTAGGCCAGGCGCCAGCTTGGATTCGGGATGGTGAGTGCGGTTTCGAGAATTTGGCGATCTGTGGGCAGCTGGCGGAACCGGGCCCGGTGCAGGCCATAACCTCCGGCTTCTTCGCGCCAGTCATCAGGCAGCGGAATCTCCATGAAGCGGGCCAGGGCCGCAAGCGCTGTGGCGCATTGCTGGCGACTGCGGCTCCCGTCTTCGTAACTCGTGAGAGTCTGCATCAACAGATCGGCATTGATGGTGCCGTCAGCGGACTGATTCGACAGACGGCGCAGGTAAGGAAGGTACGCACCGCTCCAGGTTGTGCGACTGCCAGATGGAGAGCGGCGACGCCTGGGATCTGAGAAAAAGGCTTTTTCGAAACGCTTCAAGGCGGAGTTAACCGCGTGGGGCGGCTCGAGTGCTTTGGCACCGCTTCGGCGGGATGACCAGGCTGACCAGTCAAAGCAGCCCTGATCGATATGCAGTCGAACCAAGGATGCGGCATTCAGGGCATGGTCGAGGCCCGCCGGGTCTGCCTTGACGCCGAGGCTAATGCGCTGGAGTTTTGTCTGCCCCGGATCCAGACGCAATGGCAGCACGCCGCGTAGGTTCAAGCGGGAGCCGCGTTGCTCGATTCGCAGTTTCGATCCCTGCGCCGCCAACTGTGTATTGGCGGAAACCAGCGCCTTCTCGAACTCCATAAATGTGTCGCCGACGCCAAGGATCGCGTTAATGGCCGCTACGCTCAACCCCCTTAACCCGGTGTGATTGCTATGTCCCGCGTCGGCGTCGTACTGCTGAACCTGGGTGGTCCCGAGCGCATTCAGGACGTAGGCCCCTTCCTGTTCAACCTCTTCGCTGACCCGGAGATCATCCGGTTGCCTATACCGGCGCTGCAGAAGCCACTGGCCTGGTTGATCAGCACCCTGCGAAGTGGGAAGTCCCAGGAGGCCTACCGCTCCATCGGAGGAGGGTCACCGCTCCGGAGGATCACTGAGCAGCAGGCCAGGGAACTTCAGAGTTTGCTGCGTCAGCGCGGAATTGATGCCACCAGCTATGTGGCCATGCGCTACTGGCATCCCTTCACCGAATCCGCCGTTGCCGACATCAAGGCCGATGGCATGGATCAAGTGGTGGTTCTGCCCCTCTACCCTCACTTTTCCATCAGCACGAGTGGTTCGAGCTTCCGCGAGCTTCAGCGGCTGAGGCAGGGAGATGCATCCTTTGAAAAGCTGCCGATTCGATGCATCCGCAGTTGGTTCGATCACCCGGGATATGTGCGGGCGATGGCCGAGTTGATCGCCGAGGAAGTGCGCAAGAGCGACGATCCCACCCAAGCGCATGTGTTCTTCAGCGCTCATGGTGTTCCCAAGAGTTACGTGGAGGAAGCGGGAGATCCCTATCAGCAGGAGATCGAATCCTGCACGGATCTGATCATGAAGGCGTTAGGCGAGCTGATGGGCCATGAGAATCCCTTCACCCTCGCTTACCAGAGCCGGGTTGGCCCGGTGGAATGGCTCAAGCCCTACACCGAGGAAGCGCTCGAGGAACTTGGTCAGGCCAAGATCAACGACCTGGTCGTGGTGCCGATCAGCTTTGTCAGCGAGCACATCGAAACTCTCGAAGAGATCGACATTGAATATCGCGAGTTGGCCACGGAAGCTGGCGTGGTGAATTTCCGGCGTGTCCGAGCTCTTGATACCTATCCGCCGTTCATCGAAGGGTTGGCCGATCTCGTGGCAACCAGTCTGGACGGCCCTGAAGTCAGTCTTGATGCTGCAGCTGAGCTGCCCACGAAGGTCAAGCTTTATCCGCAGGAGAAATGGGAATGGGGCTGGAACAACAGCTCTGAAGTTTGGAACGGTCGCCTGGCCATGCTCGGATTCTCGGCGTTTCTTTTCGAGCTGATCAGTGGTCACGGACCGTTGCATGCCCTCGGGCTTCTCTGATGGTTGCAACAGGCCGCCTCAACGCCGGGCAGGAAAGCAGGTTGAACCTTAATGTTGATGAACAGTATGTCGTGATGCCGCTGTGACGCTGACCTCCGCTCCCAAGGTCGATGCAGCGTCCGGACTAGGGGATGGGTGCCGTATGACCGGTGCCAATGCCCTGATGGACGCTTTGCGTCGCCATGGAGTCGACACGATCTTCGGCTATCCAGGCGGCGCCATCCTCCCCATCTATGACGCTCTTCATGTGGCGGAAAGCGAGGGGTGGCTGCGTCACGTGCTGGTTCGGCATGAGCAGGGAGGAACGCATGCCGCCGATGCCTACGCGCGGGCAACAGGTCGCGTCGGCGTTTGTTTCGGTACCTCAGGACCTGGCGCCACCAATCTCGTCACCGGCATCGCGACGGCGCAGATGGATTCTGTTCCGATGGTTGTGATCACCGGGCAGGTTCCCCGAACGGCGATCGGCACCGACGCCTTCCAAGAAACCGATATCTTCGGAATCACCCTGCCGATCGTGAAGCATTCCTGGGTGGTTCGCGATCCTGCGGATCTTGCCTCGGTGGTTGCCCAGGCCTTTCATATCGCTGCCTCCGGGCGTCCAGGCCCGGTGCTGATCGATATCCCAAAGGATGTCGGACAGGAGGAGTTCGATTACGAGCCCGTTGAGCCGGGCACGGTGATTCCTGCCGGTTTCAGCGCCACTCCACCTCCAGATCTCACTGCGATTGCTGACGCGCTTGCGCTGATCAAGACGGCCAACCGCCCCTTGTTGTATGTGGGTGGTGGGGCTGTCGCCGCTTCCGCCCACGACAGCCTGATGGTGCTGGCGGAGCGCTATCAGCTCCCCGTGACAACAACACTCATGGGAAAGGGGGCCTTTGATGAAAACCACCCACTGGCGCTCGGCATGCTTGGCATGCACGGCACCGCTTACGCCAATTTCGCGGTCACTGATTGTGACTTGCTCATTGCTGTGGGAGCGCGTTTCGACGATCGCGTGACCGGCAAGCTCGACACCTTCGCCCCCCGGGCACGGGTGATCCATTTTGAGATCGACCCTGCTGAAATCGGCAAGAACAGGCGAGCGGATGTGGCCGTGCTCGGGGACGTCGGGGCCAGCTTGGCTGCTCTGGTGGAACTGAGCCTGCAACAGGGACATGAACCTCGCACCGCAGCCTGGCTCGAAAGGATCAAGGACTGGAAACAGCGTTATCCCCTAACAATCCCTCCTGCTGAAGGATCGATCTACCCCCAGGAGGTTCTTCTGGCGGTCAGAGATCTGGCGTCCGATGCCATCGTCACCACCGATGTGGGGCAGCATCAGATGTGGGCTGCCCAGTACCTGCGCAATGGCCCCCGAGGCTGGATCAGCAGTGCGGGTCTGGGAACGATGGGATTTGGCATGCCTGCGGCACTCGGCGCCCAGGTGGCCTGTCCCGATCGGAGGGTCGTGTGTATCGCAGGCGACGCCAGTATTCTGATGAACATTCAGGAGCTCGGCACGCTCGCGCAGTACGACTTGCCCGTGAAAGTGGTGATCGTGAACAACCACTGGCAAGGCATGGTCCGGCAGTGGCAAGAAAGCTTCTATGACGAGCGATATTCAGCATCCGACATGCTGAGAGGAATGCCGGATTTCGAGATGCTGGCGCGCTCCTTCGGCGTTGAGGGACTCAAAATTGTTGAACGTGCCGAGCTCAAGTCGGGACTGGCTGCAGCCCTCGCCTCACCCCATCCCACGATTGTTGATGTGCATGTCCGACGGGGGGAGAACTGCTATCCGATGGTGCCACCGGGATGCAGCAACGCCCAGATGGTTGGTTTACCCTCTCATCCTGAATTGGCCATGGATACCCAACGCAACTGTCCAGCTTGTGGTGCCGTCACCTCCAGTGATCACCGTTTCTGCCCTTCCTGTGGCAGTGCTCTGTGATGGGGCGTCATGTCCTGGGTGTTGCACTGGCGCTCATGCTGCTTTTGATTCAGCCCCTGCTCACCCAGGCCGCTGAAGTTCTTCAGGTTCGTGAAGCCACGCTTCTGCAGGTCGGTGATCGCAACCGCAATTACAGCGTTCGCTTGGCTTGTATCGAGGTGTCCCCGGAGGACCAGCAACTGGCCGTCGACTGGTTGCGCCGGACACTACCCCGTCGCCGACGCGTCAATCTTCGTCCGGAAGGAAGTGTCGATGGTGTGCTCCTTGCACGGGTGACGCCGATCGGTGTTGAACAGGATCTGGGTGCTGCTCTGGTGGATGAGGGCCTGGCCCACGCCACCTGTCCCCCTGCTTGAGATGGCGCGCAACCGAATCGCCTCCGGCATCGTGATGGTCCCGTGCTTCCTGCTCGGGTCGGCATTCTTCAGTACAGCGATCTGGGGGGATGCTGCCTCCGGCAATCGACCGCTTGCTCTGGGTATGGGAGCTCTGCTTGTTCTCGCCGGTTGTCTCGCCTTGCTGATTCAGGGGGATGCTCCAGACACACCGCAAGATCCTGTGACAAAACCCGACGATCCAGTCTGAAATCTCTACGTTCAAAACCTGGGTGCGTTTTGTCATGACCCATCCTTCTCAAGCACCTTCCAAGGTCCCTGCATCGGATGAACCCATTGCGGAGTCTCCTCCCGAGGAGTGTGTGGGTGGTCAGCCGCCTTTCGTTCGCTTCCTGCAATCCGGCTTTGTGCTTCTGGCCACAGTGATCGGTTGCCAGGCCTTATCAGCCAGTGCCTCCTCGAGATCCTCTGTGGTTGCCATTTCGAACGGTGGTGGCTCTGGCGCGAATGCTGAATTCATGGCGGGGTTTGCTGTCGGTCTGGATCAGGTCAGGGCGTGTGGCGTAGATCCTGCATCCGTTGACTGGTTGTCGGTTGCTCCAGGAGATGATCCATCGGCTCTTCTTGGCCAACAGGTGTCTGTGTTGGTGGCGCCTTTCTCCGCTGATCTGTCCATCTATGCCCAGCTCGCAAGCCAGCGCAAGCTTGGGGTTCTACTGCCCTATCAGCGTGGAGAATCCCTCAGGAGCCTTGCTGAACTGGATCCTGAAGGACGCCTCCATCCGGTTGTTCCTCCGTATCAGCAGGATCTCAATCAACTGATCGGTGACCTTCTCGACCAGGGCATTCGCAGGGTGATGGTGGTGGCCGATCCGACTGATCGGAGTGCCGATCAAGCGGAGAGTTTTGTTTCGGCCTTCCAGGGGGATGGCGGAATTGTGGACTCTTACGAACCATCCCTGGTACAGACGGTCAGTGCAGATGATGCGGCCGCTCTGGAACGGTTGTTCAAGGATGTGTCCTGGAAGGGACCTCAGGCCATCGTTTTGGCCGCGGCTCATGACAGTGTCCTGGCTCAGAAACTGGATCGAGCTCAAGCTTCGGGCCGTCTCGGACAACGTCCTGAGGCCCTACTTCGGGTTTGGTTGCTGCCTCATCACCGCGTCAGCGATCTGTCTGAACGTTCCTGGCCACAGCTCATTCTCGATCAGCCCGCCCATGGCCCCGGTTGGGGTGACTTTGCGTCCATCTATCGCCGTTCACGTGGGGAACAGCCCACTCTTTTGGCGGCGTCTGGGTTCGATACCGCACGGCTGGTGGCTCTCTCCTCTCTGGCCCCACCACCGGTTTCAACGGAGGGAACCCGGGACCCGCTGGGTTGGCTGGATCCTGCCCAAGAGCCGACACTCCTTTGTGATGCGATTGAGGATCGTCTTGGCGGACAGCCCGTGCGTCTGATTGGTGCGGCAAGCGATCTGGTGCTGCGCCCTGGACAGTCTCCTTCAGGGCAAGCCACCATCCGCCGGATCCCCGGTCGGTAGGTTTTCAAGGGGGACGACTCGGGAGAGTGGACTTGTGCTGAGGCTGAGCGAGCTCCGTCTGGAGCTTGATCACACGGATGAGGATCTGGAACAAGCTGTTCTTCGCTGCCTGAAAATTTCACGGGAGCGCCTGCTCGAGTGCCATCTGGTGAAACGCAGCATTGATGCGCGGCGTCGCGATCGGATTCGCCTGATCTACAGCGTTGACGTGCAGGTGCGCGGAGAGGACGCCCTTCTGCGTCGGTTCGCTCAGGATCGCAGGATCCGTCGCAGCCCTGATGAGCGCTACCACTACGTCGCGCAGGCTCCTGCGTCCCCCTGCGCGGGTGGTCCGCTTCGTCCTGTTGTGATCGGCGCTGGCCCGTGTGGTTATTTTGCGGCACTTCTGCTCGCTCAGATGGGCTTTCGGCCTCTTCTGCTGGAGCGGGGGCAGCCAGTGAAGCAGCGCAGTGCCGACACATTTGGATTCTGGAGAAGGACCTCGGCGTTTCAGCCAGAATCCAATGTGCAGTTCGGTGAGGGAGGGGCAGGAACCTTCTCCGACGGAAAGCTCTACAGCCAGGTGAGTGATCCTGCCCACTACGGCAGGAAAGTGCTGGAGGAACTTGTTGCCTGCGGTGCCAACAGTGAGATCCTCACTCTGCATCGCCCCCATATCGGTACCTTCAAACTTGCCACCGTGGTGAGGGGCTTGCGGTCACGGATCGAAGCGCTGGGAGGTGAAGTGCGCTTTGGAAGCCGGGTGGATGCACTGGAGATCGAACCAGGATCATCGTCCGCCATGAAACCGTTGCAGCTCTCCGGAGTGAGGCTTTCTGATGGCACGCATCTGGCTTGTGACCAGCTGGTTCTGGCGCCGGGACATTCGGCCAGAGATACCTTCGAGATGTTGGAACGTGTTGGCGTTGCACTGGAACGCAAACCGTTCGCCGTAGGTGTTCGAATCGAACATCCTCAAGCCCTAATCGATCGCGCCCGCTGGGGAGACTGCGCCGGTCACCCGTTGCTCGGTGCCGCCGAATACAAGCTTGTTCATCACGCCAGCAACGGTCGGTGCGTCTACAGCTTCTGCATGTGCCCCGGCGGATTTGTGGTGGGTGCGACCTCGGAGGCGGGCCGTGTCGTGACGAACGGCATGAGCCAACACTCCCGCAATGAGCGCAATGCCAACAGTGGGCTCGTGATCCCGGTCATGGACGATGACCTGGAACCCCATGCCCGCTTCCTGGGTGATCCCTTGGCGGGTATGGCGTTTCAACGTGCACTTGAAAGCCGCGCCTTCGACCTGGGAGGAGGCGATTACAGCGCCCCTATCCAGCGCTTGGAAGACTTCCTCAAGGGCCGTGCGTCCAAGGACATCGGCTCTGTGGTCCCGTCCTGCCAACCAGGTGTACGTCCTGCAGATCTCGCCGAACTGCTGCCAGAAACGATGATTGCTGCATTCAGGGAGGCCCTGCCGGCCTTCGCGGATCAACTCCCCGGATATGACCACCCTGATGCCGTGCTCACTGCCGTCGAAACGCGCACATCGTCTCCACTGCGCATCCCGCGCGATGAGGCGTTGGAGTCGATCAATGTTGCGGGTTTGACTCCCGCCGGTGAAGGTGCGGGGTTCGCGGGGGGAATCCTGTCCGCCGCGATTGACGGGATCCGGGTCGCTGAAGCTGTGGCTTTGCGCCTTTTGGAACGACCCTCGAACTGACCCTGGCTGAATTCAGGCCGCGGCCTGACCGACGATGCCACTCCATTGGACCGCCTTGACCTGGTCGCGTCGCCAGGAGTGGAAGAGGTCCGGTTCGCCGACAGTACAAAGAGGACACAAGCTGATCCTGTCAGCTTGCAGGCCCCAGTCCACCAGCTGGGAGAAGGCGGCCCTGCGGATGTCGAGGCGATAGTGACCGTCCTGGGGATCATCACGAATGATTCCGTCCTGTTCCAGGGCCTGGAAAGATGCCTGCCGGCTCCCTAACGAGGCTCCAACTTTCTCAGCCACAGCCTCTTCAACCTGATAAAGCTCACCGCTCACGGCAGGACCCATCGCAACCAGGAGGCGGTCTTTTCGGGCACCCAGTGCTTCCAGTTGAGAGACCGCTTCCGGAAGAATCCTGCTGGCCACGCCTCGCCATCCGGCGTGACAGGCCGAGGCGTGACCGGTGTCCGGATCGGCAATCAGTACAGGCGTGCAGTCAGCACCGCAGACCCAGAGACTTTGCCCGCCTTGATCGCTCACCAGCCCATCGGCCTCAGGCCAGGGTGATTCAGTCGCTTTCGAGGCTGGCAGAACGACGTTGCCATGCACTTGTTGAGGACGGTGCACACTGGCGCCCGCTGAGAGGTAGCCGGCGAGTTCATCAGGTCCCCGGCCCTGCCAGCGCCGGGTGAAAAAACCATGTTCAAACCCCGCTGCGTGCAGGAGGTCAGAGGTGAGGTAATACCCCCCGTAACAGCCGACCCATGTCCACTGCTCGAGAACATTGAAGCAGCGGTCAGGGCTCTGGAAGGGTCCGCCATTGCAGTCGTTGGTTTTGATTGGATCCACGCTCAGATCTCGGGTCGATCTCTGAGCATCCAGAAGCCATCAAACCGTTGGCTGTCCGGTGTGGTCTGTACGGAGATGAACTGAAGGCCGCGGCCCCTGCTGACCGAGTCCATGAGGGCCTCACGGCACTGATTCGCCTCCATCTGGCCAAGGTCGCTGACCAGCCAACTGTCATCCTGTCCGGCGTCAAGCACCAGTTGCTGGTTGCTTACTCGCAATCGGACCGGTTCCAGGCCTCCAAGCCAGCCAGCCAGCGCCAGGGCGCGGGTTTGGCTGAAGAGGCGCAGGCCTGGAACCGGCAGCTCAGGATCCATCCCCTCTGGAATCGGAAGCAGATCGTTGAATCCCATGGGCCATTCGCCGGCTTCAAGCAGACTTCCCAAAGGCAGGGCTGCCCAGCACCAGGCGTCTCCCCGAACGGCCTCAGGCAAGGGCAATGGAGGCGTGGCAATCGGTGCAGGAGGTGGAGCGATCGGGCCGGCCATGAACCCCTCATCCAGGGGATACACGCTGCGCTCTCGCTCCTCCAGCCAGTCGAGGAGTGCATAGGTTCTCCGGCTTGGAATCATCTCCAGACCCAGCTCGCTGGCTGCGCGTTGCACCATCGTGCGCATCGCGCTGCGCCAAGTGCGCAATCGTTTGGGCTGTAACCATCCCTGTTCGTTGGCTGCGGTCAGGGCTTCGCGAAGTGCGGAAGTTAGCCAGGTGGAGTTCACATCTCCTGCCGGACAGCGCTTTTCAAAGCGGAAACAGACCGGCTCTGTCGGGGTAGGAGTGCTTGTGATCAGAAGTTCCCATCGCTTCTTCCCATCGGCTTCCAGGATCGGTCTCGAATAGAAATCAAGTTCCCAGTCAGCCTGTTTCTGGGCCGAGGATTGCTCTCCATTGTTCCCGGCTGTCTGCGGAGCGGTGATCATCCAGCTGACTGTTCCTGTTGCCTGAGGACGTTACGAGCTCTGTTGGCGCGATCGGTCGCTTCTTCCATCACTCCATCACGATTGATGAGGAGCTCGCCAGGCTGCCCTTCAAGCATGGCCGTGTTGAGGGCGATGCGTCCCCGTCCGGGATCTAGCTCAGTGATCAGCGCCTTGACGGAGTCACCATGATCGAAGACTTCCCGTATTGATCGCAGACTGCCGCCGGTGATCATCGACTGGTGAAGAAGTCCGCTGATGCCGCCGAGATCGATAAAGAGTCCATAGGGCTTGACTGCGGCCACATGGCCCTCCACCAGCTGACCGACTTCGAGTTCGGCGAAGCGGGCCGCTGTTGCAGCCTTTTTCTCGGACAGCACAAGCTTGCGTGTGTCGGGATTGACCTCTAAGAAGGCGACGCCAAGGGTCTTGCCAACAAGCGCTTCATGGTTCTCGCCATCCTGAAGCTGGGATCTGGGGATGAATCCACGTAGACCCTCGAGATCACAGGTGACGCCTCCACGGTTGAAACCACTGACCTTCACCTGGGCAACCTTGCCCTCCTTCTCGAGCTGCTTCACCTTGTCCCAGCTTTGACGCAGTGCCAGGGCCCTGCAGCTGATGGTGACCATGCCGTCGGCATTCTGCTCCCGAGTCACCAGCACCTGGATCTCGAGGCCTTTCGGGAAACGTTCCTTGAGATTTGTGATTACTCCCAGCCCGCACTCGCTCTTCGGCATGAAGCCAGGCGCTTTACCACCGATGTCGACATACACACCATCGCTTTCCATCCCGATCACCGTTCCTGTGACCACCTCGCCTGTGGTGCCGATGGGTTCGTTCTCGTCCAGGGCAGCCAGGAAGGCATCCTCGTCAAAGTCGAAATCATCAACACTGCGCTGAAGCCCTCCTGGGGCCTGCTGCATTTGAGCAGGCTTCCGGCGAGGCTCAGACCCACCCATGAGATCGGCCATGGTCATGCCGCCGAAATCGTCGTGATCGGGTGATCGGCTCGCCTGGGGTTCCGCTGTGCGGGGAGCTGCAGGCACGGCTGCCTGGGGAGGCGGTGCAAGGGACGTCCCGGCTTCACGGGCCGCCTGCTCGAGCTGTTCTGCCTTCGCTGCCGCCGCATCTGCCGCAGCTCTGGCTTCTTCGGCTTCCCGGCGGAGACGGTCTTGCTCCTCACGCTTGCTGATGTGCATCACCTGCAAGGGCTTCTTCGGCGGCTGAGGGGAGGGAGTCAATGCCTTAGGGGATTCTTCAGATGAATTTTGACGTTCTGTGCCGGCCATGGGACCCGTCGTCCTTGATCAGCCACTTTGACAGGAAATGGTGAAGTGCCGATGGAATGCTCGGACTCCCGCGGGTCGCGACGGCTTGATTTTCTGCATTGGCCTGATGCCGCGTCAGGGCTGAAAGCTCACCGTTCAACGCTGGTCTGGCCATTCGGAGCCCTGGAACAGCACGGCCCTCAGCTGCCTCTCGCCACAGATGCTCTCTTCGCGGAGCAGATCCTCAACAGGGTGCTGGAGTCACTCCCTGCCCAATGGCCGATCTGGTCCCTCCCGCCTCAGTCCATCGGTCTGTCTCCTGAACACCGCGGCTTTCCTGGAACCCTGAGCCTCAGTGCCGACCTGCTGATCCGGTTGGTCGTGGAGGTGGGGGAGCAGTTGGCGGACCAGGAGGTGAAGCGACTTGTGCTGTTCAACGCTCATGGTGGGCAGATTGGATTGCTTCAGACCGCGGCCAGGGAACTGGCGGTTCGGGCTCCTTCGATGGCCGTGCTCCCCTGCTTTCTGTGGAGTGGGGTCCCTGGGCTCGAGGCCTTGATCCCGCGCCAGGAGCTGCAGAACGGATTGCACGCAGGGTTGGCAGAAACAAGTCTCATGCTGGCGCTTGCCCCTGATCTCGTTGGCGTGGAGCGCCCCTGCGACGGCCTTCAATTCTCCACGCCTCCTCCCGACGGATGGAGCCTCGAGGGTGCCGCCCCTTGTGCCTGGTTCACAGCCGACATCAGTCACAGCGGAGTTGTCGGAGACAGCCGTGGGGCCGACGCATTCCTTGGGCAGCGTCTGCGTGAGGTCCTGATTGAGCACTGGACCGGCCTCTTCAAAAGCCTGATGACTTCTGACTGGCCGCCCTCTGCCGACGCCAGGCGTGTGAGAGGACCATCAACCGAACATCCATAGTGGGTTGCACTAGTTACAGTCAGTCGCATCGATGAATACGGAAAGATCCATGCCGACCCCTGTCACCTCCGAGGTCGCCGTCCTTGACGAGCAGGCTGGGTCCGCTTCGCTGCTCCCCGACTTTTCCAGCGAAGCCTATAAAGACGCTTACAGCCGGATCAATGCGATCGTGATTGAAGGTGAGCAAGAAGCTCATGACAACTACATCTCACTGGGCACATTGATCCCTGATCAGGCCGATGAACTGGCTCGCCTCGCCAGAATGGAAATGAAGCACATGAAAGGATTCACATCCTGCGGACGCAATCTGGGTGTTGACGCAGACATGCCTTTCGCAAAAACTTTCTTCGCTCCCCTTCATGGCAATTTTCAGACGGCTCTGAAGGACGGAAAAGTTGTGACCTGTCTGCTCATACAGGCGTTGCTGATTGAAGCTTTCGCAATCTCCGCATATCACATCTACATACCAGTTGCTGATCCGTTTGCACGCAAGATCACTGAGGGTGTGGTGAAGGATGAATACACCCATCTCAATTATGGTCAAGAGTGGTTGAAGGCCAATTTCGACGCAAGCCGCGAGGAATTGATGGAAGCCAACAAAGTGAATTTGCCGCTGATCCGTTCAATGCTCGAGCAGGTGGCCGAGGATGCCGCTGTCCTCAAAATGGAGAAGGAAGATCTGATTGAGGATTTCCTGATCGCTTACCAAGAGGCGCTTGAACAGATTGGATTCACCTCGAGAGATATCGCTCGGATGGCTGCTGCGGCACTCGCGGTCTGAACCCGGAAACCTCGATCAGGTCCGGTTCTCCCACAGTCACGTTGTGCACAACACGTGCCAACGTGGGACCATGATCTATCAGCCCACCTTCGCGTGAGCTTCTGTTCCATGCGTTCACACACGACCGTCGGCGGCATATGTTTGGTCTGATTGGACATTCCACAAGTTTCGAAGCCGCCAGGCGGAAGGCTTCCGACCTTGGGTTCGATCACATTGCCGAGGGAGATCTCGATGTGTGGTGCAGTGCTCCTCCTCAGCTTGTGGAGCATGTCGAAGTCACCAGCCCCACAGGTAAATCCATCCAGGGTGCCTACATCGATTCCTGCTTCGTGCCGGAAATGCTGAGTCGTTTCAAGACAGCACGACGCAAAGTGCTCAATGCCATGGAGCTCGCCCAGAAAAAGGGGATCGACATCACGGCTCTTGGCGGATTCACATCGATTATTTTCGAGAATTTCAACCTGCTTCAGCATCAGCATGTGCGCAGCACAACCCTGGCTTGGGAGCGTTTCACTACGGGGAATACCCACACGGCCTGGGTGATCTGCAGGCAGGTTGAAAACAATGCTCCGTCTTTGGGCATCGATCTCAAAAAGGCCTCGGTTGCTGTTGTTGGAGCGACCGGCGACATCGGCAGTGCTGTGTGCCGCTGGCTCTCCTCCCGAACCGGGGTGGCTGAATTGTTGCTCGTGGCCCGGCAACAGAAACCACTTGAAGATCTCCGGGATGAGCTGGGTGGCGGTCGGATTCTCAGTCTCGAGGACGCCCTGCCGGAAGCTGATGTGGTGGTTTGGGTTGCCAGCATGCCGCGCACCCTCGAGATCGATGCGTCACGACTGAAAACACCCTGTCTGATGATCGATGGTGGTTACCCCAAAAACCTTGATGCCCGTGTGGCTGCCAAGGGTATTCACGTTCTGAAGGGAGGGATTGTTGAATTCTTCACTGATATTGGATGGTCGATGATGGAAATAGCAGAGATGGAGAAACCTCAACGGCAGATGTTTGCTTGCTTTGCCGAAGCCATGCTCCTCGAGTTTGAGTCGCATCACACCAACTTCAGCTGGGGGCGGAACAACATCACGCTTGAGAAGATGGACTTCATCGGTGGAGCGTCCGTTCGCCATGGTTTCTCCACCCTCAATCTGCAAGGCCTTCCGCAGGCTGCTGCTGCCTGACCTCACTCTCCCGAACCGCAATGCCACGCCGTCCGCTTCTCGAGTTTGAGAAACCCCTGGTCGAACTCGAACAGCAGATCGAACAGATCAGACAGAGAGCGAGAGATTCTGAGGTTGATGTCAGCCCTCAGCTCCAGCAGCTCGAAACATTGGCCGCACGTCGTCGTGAGGAGATTTTTAAATCCCTGACACCCGCTCAAAAGATTCAAGTAGCCCGTCATCCCCACCGCCCAAGCACGCTGGATTACATCCAGATCCTGTGTGATGACTGGGTTGAGCTCCATGGGGATCGGCGTGGCAGTGACGATCAGGCTCTAATCGGAGGTATTGGTCGTTTGGGAGATCGTTCAGTGATGTTGATCGGACATCAAAAAGGACGGGATACCAAAGAAAACGTGGCACGGAATTTCGGGATGGCGACGCCTGGTGGCTATCGCAAAGCCCTCCGGCTGATGGATCATGCCGATCGCTTTCATCTGCCGATTCTTTCGTTTATCGATACCCCCGGAGCCTATGCGGGCTTGCTCGCCGAGGAACAGGGCCAGGGAGAGGCGATTGCCGTGAATCTGCGCGAGATGTTCAGATTTGGAGTGCCGATTATCGCCACAGTGATTGGTGAAGGTGGATCCGGTGGCGCTCTGGGTATCGGTGTTGCCGACAGGCTGCTGATGTTCGAGCACAGCGTCTACACAGTTGCGAGTCCTGAGGCCTGCGCTTCCATTCTTTGGCGTGATGCCGCCAAAGCCTCGGAAGCGGCGACAGCTCTCAAGATCACGGGCCCGGATCTGCTCAGTCTTGGTGTTGTGGATGAGGTGCTGCCTGAGCCAGTCGGCGGAAATCATTGGGCACCACTTGAGGCTGGTGAAATCTTGCGAGAGGCGCTCTCCCGAAATCTTGAGGCCCTGCTCGAGCTTTCCGAGCAGCAACTGAGAGAGCAGCGCTACCGCAAATTCCGGGCCATGGGGCATTTTCTTGATGGCTCATCGACGGAAGTCGTCTCAGATGACTAGGGTGCTGCAGCTCGCGCGGATTCATTGCCTTCCGTACTGATTACAGGTGCATCCCGGGGAATTGGTCACGCAGCTGCAAAAGCATTTGCAGAGGCTGGTTGGGATCTCCTTCTGGTTTCACGAAGTGAGGCGGCTCTTCAGTCCCTTACGACGGAACTCTCAGCCAGTGGAGTCCGAGTTGTTTATCAAGCCATTGACCTCACTGACCCTTCAGTCATCGCTCCGGGTCTGCAAGATCTCCTCAACCAGGGTCTGCGTCCTTCGGTACTGATCAACAATGCGGGTGCGGCCTGGACTGGTGATCTGCTTGCCATGCCTCTTGATCGTTGGGCGTGGCTCATGCAGCTCAATCTCACAAGCGTTTTTCAAGTCTGTGCAAGCGTGGTTCCGGCCATGCGTCCCGCGGGCGGTCTTGTTATCAATGTCAGCAGCCATGCGGCACGTAACGCGTTCCCAGGTTGGGGGGCCTACTGCACTGTTAAAGCTGCTCTGGCAAGTTTCACTCGCTGTTTAGCAGAAGAGGAGCGGACGAATGGGATCCGCGCTTGCACGCTCACCCTCGGAGCTGTTGACTCGTCACTCTGGGATTCGCCCACAGTGGAGAGCAATTTCGACCGCCGTGCCATGCTTCCCGTGAATCAGGCAGCTGCCGCGCTCCTGCACCTTGCTCAGCAACCCGCCACTCAGGTCATCGAAGACCTCACCCTGATGCCGGCCACCGGCGCATTCTGATCACAGCTCGATATGACTTCCACTCTTCCTGTCTCCACCAACGGCAACGGTTCCGTATCCCAGAACGGAAAGTTACCTGCTCTAGATTCGCGCGTTTCCGATCGCATCCGTGCGCGATTGCGGGAACAGGATGTGTCGTTTCTAGCCAATGACAATGTGGCTGACCACATCCTCCCTGGGGAGTTGGATGATTTGCAGGTTGAAGTTGCGGATCGTGTTCGTGATCTCCTTCATGCCTTGGTGATCGATATCGAGAACGACCACAACACTGCGGAAACAGCAGAACGAGTGGCGAAGATGTATCTGCACGAAGTTTTTAAGGGTCGCTATCATCATCAGCCAAAAGTTGCAAGTTTCCCTAACGTTAAAAGGCTTGATGAGATTTATACAGTTGGGCCCATCACTGTGCGTTCTGCCTGTTCTCACCACTTGGTGCCGATCATGGGTAATTGCTGGATCGGCATCAAGCCTGGCGAGAGAGTCATTGGCCTCTCCAAATTCACAAGAGTTGCTGATTGGGTTTTTTCAAGACCTCATATCCAGGAAGAAGCTGTGATGATTCTGGCCGATGAGATTGAGCGACTTTGCGAACCGCAGGGTTTGGGGATCATCATCAAAGCCCAGCACTACTGCATGAAATGGCGCGGCGTGAAAGAACCCCAGACCAGCATGGTGAATTCAGTGGTTCGGGGCGATTTCCGTCATGATCCCAGCCTTAAACAGGAATTCTTTGAGCTCGTTCGCCAGCAGGAAGCTCTTCTAAGTACCTAAGGCAGATATTTTTACGGTTCTCTTTGGCTCCTTAGTTCCTGACAGGTCCGATCACATTGCTAGAAATCCGCTGGGCTTTCCCGTCAGAAGTTTCTACAACGAGAACGGCCATTAGTTGATCTCCGCGATCGCTTGAACGAATGCGGTAAGTACTTTCGCTGACGTTATCGACCAACTGCCAATTTCCTTGGTCGCTTCGTCGATACCAATGGATGTGGACTTCATCGAATCCTCCACCTTGAAGCATCAACTCAGCCTTGATCAGCTGCCCTTCTTTGGCTTCGCCGATCAGTTCAAAGCGTTTTAATCCTTCGATCGCTTGCTCCAGCTGACCTTCGGTCCTTACGTCACGGTTGATCCTGCCGTCCAAAACCTGAATTTGCTGCTGGGGATCGGCTGTAAGTCCTGGAACGCACTGCAGGCTTCCGTTTTCGAGACGGCATCCAGGAAGTAGCCCCTGGGCTGACGTCCCTGCTGACAGGCCTGCTGTGATCACCATGAGCAGCGTTGGAAGTCGAAGCATGAAGCTGTGACTCAGAGCCTTCAAGCTATTTGAGCCTTCTGGCTCTGTCTTCCACAGAGTTCACGAGAGCGCGCACGCGGTTGAGATCCTTCACTCCGGGACGCACTTCCAACCGGCTTGATGCGTCTAATCCATAAGGATGGATCTTGTCCAAGCTCGGTACCCATTCTGCGCAGACCCCACCGGCCAGCCACCAGGGGGGACCACCTGCGAGTTGATCTTGCACCCGCTTGAGCCAGGTCGGGTTCAGCTGGTGCCCCGTTCCCCCCAGTTGGTTGGAGCTCCAGGCATCAATTAGCAGTGCATCCACATGGCTCCAGTAGCGCTTGATCGTCTCGAGATCCGCATCATCACGAGGGCGCAGTGCCTTCCACCAGCGGATGCTCGGATGTCTGGAGCGGAGATCCGCGCAGCGTGCTTCTGATTCCTGACCATGAAGTTGAACCACCGAAGGCGTTCCCTGGCCGCTCAGGACTTCGTCGAGTTCATTGTCATCGGGGTCAGCAGACACCCAGACGCGCTCAACGTTTGATTGAGAGGCCAACTTGGCATAGATCTCCCTTCGCCTCTCGGAAGAGACGCAGCGTGGCGTTCCCTGCACTCCGATCACCCCGATGGCCTGCACCCCCAAGGCCGCGATGGCGCAAGCCTGAGCGCTGTCGGTCAGACCGCAGATCTTGAGGTGCAGGGCTTGGCCAACCATGGCGAGAAGCGACGATCGCAATCCTTTCTAGGATCATGGAATTGATGGCGACCGGCTTTGCCGGCGAATCTCTTGGCTGATGGCTGGCAACTGATGCGTATCGGTGGCATCCCGCTGCGGGTCCATCCCAGCTGGTTCATCATTTTGGTTCTCTTCACCCTGGCGTTCCAGAGTGAAGTGGCTCAGCTTCCGGAGGCGCAAGGGCTGCTCTGGGCTAGCTGGTTAACGGGTTTCCTGACCGCTCTTTTGCTGTTTGTCTCCGTTCTGCTGCATGAGCTGGGGCATTCGGTGATGGCGATCCGCGAGGGCGTCAAGGTCAGCAGCATCACCCTGTTCCTGCTCGGGGGTGTAGCCAGAGTTGAAAAGGAATGTCCCACGCCGATGGGGGCCTTGCGGGTCGCGGCGGCAGGGCCAGCTGTGAGTCTGCTTCTTGCCGCTGGTCTGCTGGCCAGCGTGCAGGCAGCCGGACAGGTGAATCCGCTGCTGGGAAATCTGGTTGCAAAGCTCGGTTGGCTCAATCTCATCCTTGCCCTGTTCAACCTGCTGCCCGGCTTGCCCCTCGATGGTGGTCTGATCCTCAAGGCCCTTGTCTGGCAGTGGACCGGCAGCCAACGCAAGGGCATCCAGGTGGCAACGGCCAGCGGACGTTTCCTATCGCTTTTGGCGATGGTGATTGGGTTTTGGTTGATCTTCAAAGGTGCCGTCTGGCCAGGCCTTTGGTTGGTGATGCTCGGTTGGTTTGGCATGGGGGCCTCACGCAGCCAAACCCAAACTCTTGCTTTGCAGCAGGTTCTTCAAAACGAGACTGTCGGCAAGACGGCGTCCCGACGTTTTCGTGTTGTTGAAGCCGATCAGCCCCTGCGCACGCTGAGTCAGATGAGGCTTGGGGCTGTGGAGACGGATGATCCCCGCCTTTCCGACTGGGTTCTGGTCTGCAGGAACGGTCGATGGGTCGGATTCATCACCGATCAACCCCTCAAAGACCTCCCTGTTCAGCAATGGGATCGGCAGACGATCAGCGATCATCTGCAGCCTTTGGACCTCTTGCCCTCAATCCAACAGTCATCGCCACTTTGGAAGGCGGTCCTCGCGCTTGAGAAGAGTGATCAGGGTCGTCTGCTTGTGCTGGGCCCCGCAGGACTCCCCGACGGCACCCTTGATCGCAGTGAGCTTGGTGAGGCCGTGCTTCGTGGGTTGGCTGTGAAGCTTCCTGATGCCATGTTGGAAAGCTCGAGGCGGAACAACACCTACCCCCTTGGTCTGCCCCTGCTGCAAGTGGTCAACAGCATGCAGGCGTCAGGACTTCTCAAGCGTCAGGCCTGATCCGGTTCAAGGCAGTAACGGGTCGTGAGCTTGTCCATCTGCCGAATCTCCTCTTGGGATAGATCTTCCTCGCGCCAATTCAGACCTGGGTTGAGTGTTTGGAACGACTGCTTCAGAGCGAGCTCAAGGCTTGCTGGCGAGGGTGCCGAGGGCGTCCAGCGGGGGGGAGAGGATGCAAACACAGCCTCCCAGAGGCCTTCATGTGGATCCAGGGGGATTTCCCCGTGCTGAAGCAGGTGACCCCGTTTCCAGAATTGGGCACTGCCGATGCGTTTGCAGCCGCCGGAATCGACCAAATCCGCTGTTGTGGACTGCGCAAAACAGTCAGCAACGATTGTGGTCGCTGAGGCAACCCCGGGCTTGAGATGCAGGCCCAGGACCTCCAATCCCTCTTGAAGGCACTGGTTCACCTGGGCATAAGCCTGCCGGCGTTGACGGGGTGGATCGGCCCAGATCAGGGCATAGGTGAGTCCGCCGGCATGCAGCACGGCGCCACCTCCGCTCGGGCGCCTTACCAGATCCAGGTCGCCGGCGGCGGCGAGCTGTCGCCACTGCTCGGTCGGGGGCCCCTGGTGGCGCCCTAAGGAGAGGGTGGGGCGACGCCATTGATAAAAACGCAGAATCAGGGCGTCAGATCCGCCGCTGCAGCTCTGCTCCAGAAGCAGGGCGTCAAGAGCCATCTGTTCAGCACCGCTGCGGCTCTGGGTCGGCACAAGCCGGGCTGGGCGGCGTCTGCCGGGCGGGCAAGATGCAGGCAGCGTCATGACAGCGATGACTTTGGCAGAAGGTCTAGTGGTTCTGCCGATGGGATTGCTCGCGGGAGCCCTGGCAGGCCTGCTGGGCATCGGCGGAGGGCTGATTTTCGCGCCTCTGCTGCTGTGGATGGGGCTGACCCCGCATCAAGCCCTGGCCACCAGCACCTTTGCCATTGTTCCCACCGCCATCGGCGGAAGTTTCACCCATTGGCGGAGCCGTTCCTTGCCGCTGAAGGCTGCCTTTGTGATCGGCCTGACGGCCTTCGCGACCGCACTGATCTTCAGTCGTCTGGGAGGTCTGGTGGCCGGCTGGCACCTCCTGGCCCTGCAGGCCTTGTTGTATCTGGTGCTGGCCGGCTCAATCCGAGCTGATCGTGAGACGGCTCCGCAAACTGATGGGCAGCGTCCTTCTCCCTGGGGGTTGTCTGCTGTTGGAGCTGTGGCCGGTCTGTCCGGAGGACTGCTGGGTCTGGGCGGAGGTCTGTTGATGGTGCCCCTGATGGTGAGTGGACTGTCGATGCCCATCCGTCAGGCCATTCGACTGAGCACCTTGGCCGTGGCCTGTTCAGCCAGTGCGGCTTCGCTCCAGTTTCTCCAGGAAGGACGGGGACTTGCTTCGATGGGGTTGCTGTTGGGAGGTGTCGCTGCTGTTTCAGCCCAGTGGACTGCATCTCGCCTGGATCGCGTCAGGCCAGGAACGCTGGCCTGGCTTCTGCGGCTTCTTGCATTCCTGCTGGCCATCGACAGCGGACGACGGGCCATCACACTTGCACTGCAACTGAACTGAACTCAGCCCCCAGTCCATGCGATTAGCGGCTGGAGGCCGAGAGCGATCACAAGGCTGACAATCACGCCGATGAATGCTTTCCAGAGATCACTGCCGATGATCTTGCCGAGATTGCCTCCGGACCGATTGGTGAACACGTATTCGAATTCCTGTTCTTTGATGCGTAGGGCGATCTCACGTCCACCGAGCAGACCCAGGAAGACCCATGTTGTGCTTAATGGGAAGCTGCTCAGAAATGCCTTGTACAACAGGCAAAGCCCGAACATGAAATCAATCACCGTGGCTGAACGCAGATCAGCGGTGTTTGTTTTCGAGCGAAGTACACCCTGAATTGGACCACCTCCGATGGCCACGAGCACGCAAAGACCAATGCAGAGAATGGCGGTGCAGATCAGCATCGGGAATAACCCGAGATTGCGTGGCAGAAAGACGAAAATGTTGGCGAGATCCTGAACCATCCACATGCTCCAGAGGAAGCCGGTGGAGAACCACTGCAGGCCATACCAAACCTTGTTGAAATCCTTGCCCTCCTGGGTACGCCGGAAGACCCAACGCTCCAGCAGCCACAGACCAAGCCCCCAGGCCGCCAGACCGAGACAGAACGCCAAGAAATACCCGGAGAGAGAGCTTTCGAGAAGTTTGGGAATGTTCTTGGGAACAAACGCTGAAAGCACCAGGAAGGATGTGCTCACGGGTGCACCCCAGGCGGTGAGGCCCAGCACCGCAAGCGGAGGAATGATGTAAACCCAGGTGAAGTTTTCAGGAGTTGGGAATTTTGCCAGCCGTCCCCAGGCCGGGTCGCCGCCGTTAATGGACCAGCCGAGCATCAGCACGAAGATCGTGACCATGCAGATGAAGATCATCTGCACCACCTTGGGAGTGCGTTTTTTGTTGGATGAAATGTAAGTGCCCAGTGTCTGAAGCGAATCGTTCGCCACCACTGAATAGGCAGCTAACAAAAAGCCAATAATCATCCAGATGTTGGCGTCCATCGATCCAAGGAATTCCATCCGTTTTTAGGGACCGTTCTGGGGTGCTTGTGTGATGCGTACAACACGTGGATTGTTCGCAAATTGCGTGCTGTCTTCTTTCGAGAATTAGTTCAACACGGTTAGTGATTGGATCTGGGACATTTTTGCCCAGCTTGCGAGGGCCTCCAGTGAGGTGCGATCTGGAAGACAGACGCAGCCACTGCCGGGGTTACAACCATGGATGCCCAAGCCGGAGCGGGTTGTTTCGAAGCGTGGCGTCAGGGTGAACCAGATGTCGTCTCCCCAGGCTTCAGGTAGACCCAAGGAGTAGTTGCCTGCAGGCAGGGGGGCTCCATTGCCGGGAGACCAGCGGCGATCGAGTGATTGGCTGGAAGCAAACCCGCTCACGGCCTCCCAGCTGGCCAGAAGTCGATCGTCTTGATGAAGCTCCAGTAACCAGAGGCGTTCTCCATCCGGACGTTCGCGTTCAGTGCGTCGAGCCGACAAAGAGAGAGGAGCTTGGCTCAGATTGGCCATAAGTTCTGGCGTTGGGCCGAGCTGCCCCGGTGGCGGAGGTTCCTGTGGCTGTGATTCTGATATCGCTGCAGGGATGGAGGCTCGCGCTGGTGCTGGGGATGTGAGGGCTTGTTCTGGTGGCGACCGCCTCAAGCAGCCCTGGAGAAGAACCCCCGCCAGCATGAGGCAGCACCATTGATATCTGGCTCTTCTCGGGGTCATCGCGCCTGGTCCAGCAGCTCCCAGAAGCCCCCATCCAACTCGAAGCCGAGGCTTGCCGCCATCAAGGAGAGATTGCCGCGTTGGTGTCCAGGAATCCCTGCATCTGCCCCATGCTGATCCAGAACCATCAGTCGGTGAGTGATCCAGAGCTCAAGGGCCTGAGGGTCGAAGCGGATTCCATCGCTCGGGCGAAAATCATGGGGAACGAGCATGGCCACATGCTGAACGAGGCAGCCCTTCGGGCGATCCAGCAGGAGTGGTAGCCAGGGATATTTGGCGTCAGCTCTTAAAGCCCAAAGTCTGGGTTCTGCACATTCACTCAGCTCCCGAGGATCTTCTGCCGGACGGGGCCATTCATAAGTCAACTCGAGAACAGCTCCGTCGTTCAACAGCTTGGTCAGGGGCTTGTCCATCCAGCTGTCTAGGGCCCTCAGATCCAGTCGTTGAATCGCATCTGCGCCAATGGTCAGCGAAGACTGATGGCATCCGGCTTCCATAAAGGTGTGACAGGCCTTTGCGAATGATGGCGCTCGAAGGGGGCTTGGCGAAAGAATGCAAGGGTTTCGAGGTTCGTCATGGTCAGCTCCATCACCCAGGCCGAAATCTTCATCGCTCTCGTGGTCGCTGCCCATGCAGGGGTGCTCGCTGTGCGTTTGTGCGTCAGCCTTTACCGAGCCTGAGCGGTCGATGACCCCTGCATGATCCCCTTGGCACGGTGTTATCCCTGCGTTACAAGCGGGCATGCGAAAAGCTGTTTCAGAACCGACCGACGCAGCCACTCTGGCTGCGCTCCTTCAACGGCAAAATGACCGCAGAGAGAAATTTTGCAGCTCTCTCGCGTTGTCAGTGAAACTCGGACTCATGCTCCTGGGCGTCGTGAGTTTGATTCGCCTTTCCATGGCTTACCAGGAGCGACTCGAACGGCATGGCGAGATGGCTGCTGTCGTTGATGTAGAAACATCCAAGCTCGAAAACCTGCAGCGGCGCTTCGACGCTTTTTTCACTCTGGGCGGTGATGATCGCCTAATGGATGAACAGGATCAGTGGATCGCACCGAACCGCCTGAGAGTGATCTGGCGCTGAGTTTCGTGATCCTGCGGTGAGCGCTGCAGCACTGAAGGGCAGACTGGCTTCCTTTCAAGGGTTTTGAGATGTCCATGCCCGGCACCGTTCTGATCACCGGCACCACATCGGGTGTGGGCCTGAATGCCACACGTGCATTGGTGAGTCGAGGCTGGACGGTGATCACAGCCAACCGCAGCCCACAGCGGGCTGCGGCGGCTGCAGACGAACTGGACCTTCCAAAAGAGCGGCTGCAACACGTGTTGATGGATCTTGGAGATCTCGAGAGTGTGCGCCAAGCCGTTGATGCTCTGCCCGAGACGTTGGACGCTGTGGTTTGTAATGCAGCGGTTTATAAACCCAAGTTGAAGCAACCGGAGCGTTCGCCTCAGGGCTACGAAATTTCAATGGCCACCAACCACTTCGGCCATTTCCTTCTGGTACAGCTGCTGTTGGGTCGCCTGCAGAACTCCAGTCACCCCTCAAGGCGGGTCGTGATCCTTGGCACCGTCACGGCCAACTCCAAGGAACTAGGCGGCAAAATCCCCATTCCCGCTCCTGCTGATCTGGGAGATCTATCCGGTTTCGAGGCCGGTTTCAAAGACCCCATTGCGATGGCCAGTGGCAAGCCTTTCAAGCCCGGCAAGGCCTATAAAGACAGCAAGCTCTGCAACATGATCACCACGCAGGAGTTGCATCGCCGCTTGCACGCGGACATGGGGATCACCTTCACGTCGCTCTACCCCGGTTGCGTGGCGGATACTCCGCTGTTCCGCAACACACCCAAGGCCTTCCAGACAATTTTTCCCTGGTTCCAGAAGAACATCACTGGCGGCTATGTCTCTCAAGCGTTGGCGGGAGAACGGGTTGCCGACGTTGTCGCCAATCCCGACTTCGCCGAATCGGGCGTGCACTGGAGCTGGGGCAACCGGCAGAAGAAAGATGGGCAGCAATTCAGCCAGGAGCTGTCAGATAAGGCTACCGACCCAGACACCGCTCGACGGGTCTGGGAACTGTCGATGCAGCTGGTGGGACTCTGATCAGTCGAAGCCGAGCAGGTCGAAGATCTCTCGGTCCTTCAGCGATGTGGCTTCGAGGGGCTGCACGTTCTCGAGCATGTTCTGCGCCAGACGCAGATATTCCTGGCGAACGGCCTGAACTCCCTCATCTGCATCATCCATTTCAAAAATGGTGCACTTCTTGAGACGCGACCGTCGAATGGCGTCGACATCTTTGAAGTGCGCCATGGTGCGCAGGCCCGTGCGCTCGTTGAATTTGTCGATCTGATCAGTGTCAGCTGAGCGGTTGGCCACGACTCCCCCGAGCCGCACCTTGTAGTTCTTGGCTTTGGCCTGAATCGCCTGAACGATCCGGTTCATCGCGAAGATCGAATCGAAATCGTTGGCGGTGACGATGAGGCAGTAATTGGCGTGCTGCAGGGGGGCGGCGAAGCCACCGCAGACCACATCGCCGAGCACATCGAAGATCACCACATCGGTGTCTTCCAGCAGGTGATGTTCCTTCAGCAACTTCACCGTCTGGCCGGTGACGTAACCGCCGCAACCGGTACCTGCGGGCGGGCCTCCGCTTTCCACACATTTCACTCCGTTGAAGCCTGTGAAAACGAAGTCCTCTGGACGCAGTTCCTCGCTGTGGAAGTCCACTTCCTCAAGGATGTCAATGACCGTCGGCACCATCTTGTGGGTCAGCGTGAAGGTGCTGTCGTGCTTGGGATCGCAGCCGATCTGAAGCACCCGCTTGCCAAGCTTGGAAAACGCGGCCGAGAGATTGGAGGAGGTGGTGGACTTGCCGATGCCGCCCTTGCCGTAAACGGCGATGACCAGGGTTTCCTCTTCGATGTTCAGCGAGGGGTCCTGATGGACCTGAACACTGCCGTCGCCATCAACAGGACGCTTCAGGGTCGTGGTCATGCAGCGACCTTTGCACAATGGATCAATGTCATTCAACAGCAGCGGATGTGTTCTGTCTGTGATTCAGCAGTAAATGAAAGATCTGCTTTCAGAAGCTTTAGCTTCACTGTTGATTATTGGTTGATTGGGTTAAATAATTGAGTGGAAATGCTCATGCTTTGTAGTGGGCTTTGGCGTCATAGAGCGTTTCGCTGCTGATTTCCTTGCATCCCACCTCCTTGGCATACGACTCGGCATTGCGGCGAACTTTCCCACGCACAAAGAAGGGGATCTTCTTCAATTCGGCTTCGCCATCGGCGGTCCAAACCAGTTGGCCGGATGAGGCCTCGTGATGGCTGTCAATTTCGTTTGAGACCTCAGTTCCGTTCTCAGCTCCCGCACCTCCTTGGTGCCCCAAATGACTTTGGTGCCCATCCACAAACTCGAAGTCGTGGCGGAACATGCCGATCAGGTGCTCCTCCAGGCCCATCATTAATGGGTGGACCCAGGCATCGAAGATCACATTCGCGCCTTCCCAGCCCATCTGAGGGCTGTGGCGTGCAGGAACATCCTGAACATGCATCGGGGTGCTGATCACGGCGCAAGGAATCCCAAGCCGTTTAGCGCTGTGCCGTTCCATCTGGGTACCCAGGACGAGTTCGGGAGCCGCTTCGGCCATGGCTGCCTCGACCGCCAGATAGTCATCGCAGATCAGGGCCTCAAGACCCAGCCTTTTGGCAGCGGCACGAACAGGTCTGGCCATTTCCCGGCTGTAGGTACCCAGCCCCACCACGGTGAATCCAAGTTCTTCGCTGCAGATCCTTGCTGCGGCAATGGCGTGGGTGCCGTCGCCAAAGATGAAGACCCGCTTGCCTGTGAGATAAGTGGAATCGACAGACTCGGAATACCAGGGCATGCGGGATCGCTGGTATCCCTCTGCAGCCTCCGGGGGGGCCATCCCAAGCAGGGCATGCACCTCCACAAGAAAGTCGTGGGTTGCCCCCATTCCGATCGGCACCGTTTTGCTGAAAGGGATTCCGAAGTTGCGTTCCAGCCAGCTGCAGCTGGATTCAGCCACTTCCGGATAGAGGCACACATTCAAGTCAGCCTGGGGCAGTCGAAGAATGTCCTTCACCCCTGCACTCAGCGGCGCGACAACGCCAACGTCGATGCCGTGAAGTGATAGCAGTCGCTGGATTTCAAGAACATCGTCTCGACAACGGAAACCAAGCAGGGACGGCCCGAGCAGATTCACCCGTGGGCGACGCCCTTCCTGCTTCCAGGCTTTCACGTCATGGTTCGGCTGCGGCGGGACGGTTTGTTTCAGCAGCCCTCGCACCAGTTGGTAGAAGGTCTCAGCAGCTCCCCAGTTCTCTTTCTTGCTGTAAGCGGGAAGCTCCAGGGTGACCACGGGCATCGGTAATCCCATTCCCTGCGCCAGAGCACCGGGCTGGTCTTGGATCAGTTCGGCCGTGCAGCTTTCTCCCACAAGCAGAGCATCGGGTTGAAAACGATCGGCTGCTTCTTGCACGTGCCGCTTGACCAGTTCTGCGGTGTCGCCTCCCAGATCTCTGGCCTGAAAGGTGGTGTAGGTCACCGGTGGTCGTTGCCCGCGACGTTCGATCATCGTGAACAGAAGATCGGCGTAGGTGTCGCCCTGCGGTGCATGAAGCACGTAGTGAACTCCTTGCATTGAGGCGGCGATGCGCATGGCACCCACATGGGGGGGGCCTTCGTAAGTCCAGAGCGTCAGTTCCATCGAATCAAGCGTGAACGGGGTGATCGGAGGGCGTTGGGTGCAGAGCCGGGTGGATCAGTTGGCGTCTGTGCAGTGGGCGTGAAAACAGTTCTGCAAGATCGCCGGCCTGGTCGATGCCGTGGATCGGACTGAACACCAGTTCAATCGACCATTTGGTTGTGATCCCCTCCGCTTCCAGGGGGTTGGCGAGTCCCATCCCACACACCACCAGATCCGGGCGGCCGGCGCGCACGCGATCCAGCTGCCGTTCCACGTGCTGCCCCTCCACAACGGTTGTCCCATCAGGAAGCAGGGCCAGTTCTTCGACCATTTGTTCGCGATTGAGATAAGGAACGCCCACCTCAACCAGCTCCATGCCGCATTCCCTGTGCAAAAAGCGGGCCAATGGAAGTTCAAGTTGGGATTCCGGCAGCAGGAAGATGCGCTTTCCAGCCAGCACCTCACGATGGGGGGCGAGGGCGATCCGGGCCCGTGCTTCGAGAGGATCCAGAACTTCTCGGACGCTGGCTTCCGGACACTGGAAGTTGGCTGCGGCAGCTTCCATCCAGCGTCGGCTGCCCTCGGCGCCTAGTGGGAAGGGGGCTTTGAGCACCGTGGCGCCCCGGTCACGCAGCAACCGTGCGGTTTCGGTGAGGAAGGGCTGCGTCAGCAGCACCGTGGTACCGGGCCCCACCGGTGGCAGCTCAGAGGACTGGCGCGGCGGGAGACTGCGAACGGTCTCGATGCCGAGTTTCGAGAAGAGGTGGATCAGGCGATCCTCCACGGCATCAGCCAAGGTGCCCACCAGGAGAAGCTGGCGGGCGTCGCTGGCCGGCAGCAGAGGCACGAGTGCAGCCAGGGCTCCGTCTTCCCCCTGGGTGAAGGTTGTTTCGATGCCGCTTCCCGAATAATTCACAACCCGGACGCGCCCCTGGAGCTCTTCGTTGAGGCGTTCGGCGGCTCGGGCGAGATCCAGCTTGATGACTTCGCTTGGACAAGATCCCACCAAGAAAAGGGTGCGGATTTCTGGGCGCCGTTTTAAGAGTTCCCGGGCAACCCGGTCGAGCTCGTCGTGGGCATCAGCCAGACCAGCAAGATCACGCTCGCTGAGAATGGCGGTGCCGAATCGAGGCTCGGCAAAAATCATCACGCCGGCGGCGCTCTGGATCAGGTGCGCGCAGGTGCGGGATCCCACCACGAGGAAGAAGGCATCGGGCATGCGGCGGTGCAGCCACACGATCGACGTCAGGCCGCAGAACACCTCCCGAGGCCCGGACTCCTTGAGAAGATTGGCGCTCATTTCGCCTGCGTCCACAGATCCTGTTCTCACCATGGCGCTGGAATCCCAAAAGGGGCCAACTGCCTGAAACTCTTTGGGATCGTGACGGTTCGAATCTGGAAATCTGACTACATTTCGACCGACGACCGGACGAATCCATGTCCTCGCTGCGCGTCCTCTCGGCGGCCTTAGCCCTTGGCCTGGCACTTGCGGCCTGCCAGTCCGCTGAGAAGAAAGCGGCCATGGATGAAGTGAAGGTTGCGCGAGGTGTTGAGGCGGTTTGTGCTGCTCAGGCGGATGTTGATGACGCCGTGGTCGCGGTCAAGGCGCTTACAGCTGAATCCACCGTTGCCGAGGCCGAGAAAGCAGGCGAAAAGCTCAACAACGCACTGTCCGCACTGAACAAGGCTGAAGATCAGCTGGTGAAGGCAGAGGTGAAGGAGTACCGCGATCAGGTTGAAATCTTCCGTCAGGCCGTCAATGACGTCAGTAAGAACAAAAATCTCACCCTTGCCGAAGCTGCCGATCAGTTGAAAGGCAAGGCTGCACCTGTGGTGGCCGCACGCGAGCAGCTGGCTGCGAGCACCGTTTGTGTGGCTGTGGAAGATGACTCCATGAAGGATCCCTCCTAAATGCGATTCGTCGTTCAGAGGCGACGGCGGAAGCGGTCATCGCCATAGCTTCCGCCCGATCTCTCGTCAGAAACTTCGATTTTCGTGAGCCGCCAGACATTGCGGCTCACGCGCTTGGCGCACAGCCCACCGCGCTCTACCTGTTCGGTTCCAGGTCGGGCACCGAGCAGGAAACCCACTTCCGCAGTACTCAGTGGTGCTCCGGTCTCCAGAGCCAATGCGGTGAGCTCCAGCCGTTGCCGCAGTTGATGCAGGGTCTGGGCTTTGTTTTCGTTTTGGGATGGCAACCAAGGCAGTTCGGCGTGTCCTTCTCGGGCCAAACGCTGCATCAGGCCATAGCTCACCAGTCCGAGCGCCTGTTCGGCATTCAGTTCAGTGGCTGGATTTCCATCGTTCAGGCGGGGCTCCTGTGTCGAGGTCATCGGTCTTGATGCATGTGGGCTGAAGGTATCGGCTGGCTTCAGCGACGCAAGCGCAAAGCCCTTGCTCACAGTCGGCTTCCGGTAAGATCCGCGCCATGAATCGTTTCGCCGGCTTCGATGCCAGGGAGCGGCGCGTCGGCGGCAGCGCCCTCGTTACCGGTACGGAAGTTCATCCTTCCGCGAGTGGAGCCAGCTGCGTTGTTACCACTGATTCCGAATCGTCACGCTTTACCCGCCGAAACAGCCATGTGCAGTCGATCGAACTGCGCACGCATGTCTTCATTGACTCCCTCCAGCCCCAACTAGCGGCGTATATGGGGTCTGTCAGCCAAGGTTTTCTTCCGATCCCAGGAGATGCCTGTCTCTGGATGGAAGTGTCACCGGGAATGGCCGTTCATCGTGTCACTGACATCGCCCTGAAGGCCAGCAATGTGCGGCTCGGACAGATGGTGGTGGAGCGGGCTTTCGGCTCCATGGCCTTGTATCACCGCGATCAGAGCACAGTGCTTCACTCCGGAGATGTGGTTCTCGAGGCGATCGGCAGCTCCATCGACCAGCGCAGTCCGGCTGAGGTGAGCTGGACTGAGGTGATTCGTGCGATTACACCTGACCATGCGGTGCTGATTAATCGGCAAAATCGACGGGGCTCGATGATTGAGGCGGGGATGAGCATGTTCATCCTCGAAACGGAACCAGCTGGTTACGTGCTGATCGCAGCCAATGAAGCCGAGAAGGCTTCCAACATCACATTGGTGGATGTGAAAGCGGTGGGTGCATTCGGACGTCTCACCCTGGCGGGGCGAGAAGGTGATGTTGAAGAGGCCGCTGCCGCCGCCATGCGAGCCATCGACTTGGTGAATCGACGTTCAACACTGCGCTGATTTCAGTCCAAATTGAGGCGTCTACGCAGGCCTTGAGCCAAATTGCGTGCGGCTTTTCCGCGACTGCCCAGCCTCGAGAGCTGGGAGGCGTTGAGTTGGCCGTAACTGCAGCCTGCTTCACGAACCCAGAACAGGGATTCAATCCCTCCACCCGGATAGGCAGGGGTATGGAGCAATTCACCCCAGCAGAACCCTTCAGCTTCCTCATCACAGGTCCCCTCCGGTGAGCAGAGCACCATGGCGCTGCGGAAGCATGCGCTTCGGTAGGGAATGTCGGCCATCGCCGCTTGAAGGCGTTCCAGCTTGTCGTGGTCCGATGCGGCGAACCTTGCCGTGAAGAGCCCAGGAGCACCGTCAAGAGCGTCGACTTCCAAGCCGGAATCGTCGGCAAGCGCCCAGCATCCTGTTCGCAGAGCGGCGGCGAGAGCTTTCAGGCGAGCGTTTTCGAGATAAGTGCTTCCTGTTTCCTCCACATCAAGATCCGCAGGCTGGCGGCTCACGTCCACGTTGATCGGACCGAGCATGGCTTCAATCTCCGCCACTTTGTGTGGATTGCCACTGGCGATGATCAGCCTGCGCAAAGAACCCCCTCTGAAGGGTTCCATTGTGTGGGATCAACGGGGCAACCAACCCCCTCTTGAGGCATGTTTTTTTGTAAACAAAGACTTTTGCCGTCGTCGGCAACCCAATGTGTTCAGGTGCTCACGCGATACACCAGCAGCTGTTCCCATCAGTCATAGACAGGCTGATCAGTGGAGCTTATGAAGTTCACTATGGACAGTGATCTCGAGAGTTCTCCAGATCGCTTGACGGCCAGGCCTTTGGCAGAGCAGGCTCAGCGGCGAACATTCCACCCCCTTTCCCGGTAGGCAATGGCTAACGAAACCATGGGCATCGCCCTCGGCATGATCGAGACCCGCGGTCTGGTCCCCGCCATCGAGGCAGCTGATGCCATGACCAAGGCTGCCGAAGTGCGCCTGATCGGTCGTGAGTTCGTCGGCGGCGGCTACGTCACCGTTCTGGTGCGCGGCGAAACCGGCGCTGTGAACGCTGCTGTGCGTGCTGGCGCCGATGCTTGCGAACGTGTCGGCGACGGCCTGGTCGCTGCTCACATCATTGCCCGCCCCCACCGCGAAGTAGAGCCTGCTCTGGGCAACGGCAACTTCATCGGTCAGAAGGACTGAGATCTTCCGCTGAGCCTCTGATGAGGCACGCGAACGTCTCAACCTCTTCACCGACCTAACGGAGATTTCCCATGAGCAAGAAGTACGACGCTGGGGTCAAGGAGTACAGGGATACCTACTGGACTCCTGATTACGTCCCCCTCGACACCGACCTGCTGGCCTGCTTCAAGTGCACCGGCCAAGACGGTGTGCCCAAGGAAGAAGTTGCCGCTGCTGTGGCTGCTGAATCCTCCACCGGCACCTGGTCCACTGTGTGGTCCGAGCTCCTCACCGATCTCGACTTCTATAAAGGCCGTTGCTACCGCATCGAAGACGTCCCTGGTGACAAGGAGTCTTTCTATGCCTTCATCGCCTACCCCCTCGACCTGTTCGAAGAGGGTTCCATCACCAACGTTCTGACCTCCCTGGTCGGCAACGTGTTCGGTTTCAAGGCTCTTCGCCACCTGCGCCTGGAAGACATCCGCTTCCCGATGGCGTTCATCAAGAGCTGCTACGGCCCGCCGAACGGCATCCAGGTCGAGCGCGACCGGATGAACAAGTACGGACGTCCACTGCTGGGTTGCACCATCAAGCCGAAGCTCGGCCTGAGCGGTAAGAACTACGGCCGTGTTGTCTATGAGTGCCTGCGCGGTGGTCTGGACTTCACCAAAGACGACGAGAACATCAACTCCCAGCCCTTCCAGCGTTGGCAGAACCGCTTCGAATTCGTTGCGGAAGCCATCAAGCTGTCCGAGCAGGAGACCGGAGAGCGCAAGGGTCACTACCTCAACGTGACCGCCAACACTCCCGAAGAGATGTACGAGCGCGCTGAGTTCGCCAAGGAACTCGGCATGCCGATCATCATGCACGACTTCATCACCGGTGGCTTCACGGCCAACACCGGTTTGTCGAAGTGGTGCCGCAAGAACGGCATGTTGCTGCACATCCACCGCGCCATGCACGCGGTGATCGACCGTCACCCCAAGCACGGCATCCACTTCCGCGTTCTGGCCAAGTGTCTGCGTCTGTCCGGTGGTGACCAGCTCCACACCGGCACCGTGGTCGGAAAGCTGGAAGGTGATCGTCAGACCACCCTCGGCTACATCGACCAGCTGCGCGAATCCTTCGTGCCCGAAGACCGCAGCCGCGGCAACTTCTTCGATCAGGACTGGGGTTCCATGCCTGGCGTGTTCGCCGTTGCTTCCGGCGGTATCCACGTGTGGCACATGCCTGCCCTGGTCACCATCTTCGGCGACGACTCCGTTCTGCAGTTCGGTGGTGGTACCCACGGTCACCCCTGGGGTTCCGCTGCAGGTGCTGCGGCCAACCGCGTGGCCCTCGAGGCCTGCGTCAAGGCCCGCAACGCCGGCCGTCATCTCGAGAAAGAGAGCCGCGACATCCTTATGGAAGCCGGCAAGCACAGCCCTGAGCTGGCGATCGCCCTCGAGACCTGGAAGGAGATCAAGTTCGAGTTCGACACCGTCGACAAGCTCGACGTTCAGAACTGATCGTTTCTACGGCCGGTTGATGCAACCGGCCCAACCCTTTTTTTACAACCAGGATCCCCATGCCTTTCCAGAGCACCGTGGGTGACTATCAAACAGTCGCCACCCTGGAGACCTTCGGCTTTCTCCCGCCGATGACCCAGGACGAGATCTACGACCAGATCGCGTACATCATTGCCCAGGGTTGGAGCCCGCTCGTCGAGCACGTCCACCCCAGCAACTCCATGGCCACGTACTGGTCCTATTGGAAGCTCCCCTTCTTCGGTGAGAAGGACCTCAACGTTGTTGTGAGTGAGCTCGAGGCTTGCCATCGCGCTTACCCCGACCACCACGTTCGCATCGTCGGTTACGACGCTTACACCCAGAGCCAGGGTGCCTGCTTCGTGGTTTTCGAAGGACGCTGATCCTTCGAACCTTTGGTTCCGAGCCCTGAACTGCTCAGGGCTCCAGTTTTTTCAGGAGGGGCAGGTGCCCCTCCACTTCACGACGACACCCTCGGGCGGACATGGCAAGACTTTCCAGTCGCGAACTCGCACTCGAGCGCCGCAAGGCGCTGACCACCTCCGGTAAGAAGTCCTCTGTGGCTGCAAGAGATGGTGCCAATCGCGTGCGCACTGCCGCCGACGCACGTCCCACCCGTACGGAGGCTGCTGCCGCTGTTGAGCCCACTGCTCCAGCTGTTGCCGCTCCCGTGAAACCCAAGGTGTCGTTTACACCGGCGTCCCCTTCCCGCAGTTCTCAGGTGAAGCCCCAGCGTCATCCCAGCCGGGATCTAGTGCTGGCCCGTCGTGAGGCCCTGTCGCGCCGCGGTAAGACCGCTGACACCAGCCGCGATCGCAGCCGAGCAGATGTCGCCCGTCAAACCAAAGCGGCTGCACCAGCGGCTGCACCAGCGGAATCCACCAAGAGCTGTGGCTGCGGTGGCAAGCGTGCTGTTGAGAAGACTGCACTGACTTCACTGAGTGCATCGGCACCCAAGCTGTCCGCTCGCACGGAGCGTCGTTCAGCGACGCCAAAGCGTCGCGCTATCGAGAACCCGAGTCGTGCTCTTGTGCTCGCTCGACGAGACGCCATGTCGAAGCATGGCAAAACCGCAGGTAAACAGCCCACTAGTGCTGCGGCTGTGGCTCGCCAGGCCAATCCAGACCTCACCAGCCGAGAGCTCGCTCAGCAGGTGCGCGAGCTGCGCACGAAGGCCGGTGCCCGCAACAAGCAAAGCGCCGGTGTGACCCGGCCCACTGGCCCGAACCGTCACGGTGCCAAACAGGCTGCTGCTGCCGATGCGCATTGGAAGGTGGGTGAAAGCACCACCACCTCAGGCCAGACCGTCACAGGCACGCAAGCCAACCGTTCGGTCAAGACCACTGGCAACGAAGCCAGCACTTGCCGTTCGATCACGGGTACCGAATATCTGGGCGCTGAGGTGTTCCAGACGTTCTGCCAGCAGGCACCTGAGCCCACCACCCCCGCCAAGGTGCGAGTGTCCGCCACCAGTCATGGCAACCGGGTCACCGGTAACGAGGTTGGTCGCTCCGACAAAGTCACCGGTGATGAGCCCGGGACTTGCAAAAACGTAACGGGTACTGAATACATCTCGGCCAACCAGTCCGCTGCCTACTGCGGTAGCTCGCAGGTTTCACCTCGCAAGGTGGGCCATAGCCTCACCCAGCAAGGGCGTCCTGTGAGTGGGGTGATGGTGGGCCGTTCCTCCAGTGTCACCGGTGATGAGGCTGGCGCTGGCCGCAATCTCACCGGTGATCAATACCTCGGGTCTGATCCCCTCCCTGACGGTCGTCCTGCCGCCAAGGTTGGCCTGTCGGGAACTCTCTCCGGCACAGGTGTCACCGGCACCATGGTGGGCCGGTCCTCTCAGGTGACAGGCGATGAGTTCGGCTCATGCCATCGCGTGACTGGCGATCAATACATCAGTGCAGAACAGGTGAATGCCTTCTGCGGCAGCAAGCCTGAACCTGAAGCTGCCAAAGTCGGCTTCAGCATCACCAACCGCAACCAGGTGGTGAGCGGCACCCGCACCGGTCGTTCGGAGCGTGTGACTGGCGATGAGCCCGGCAGTTGCCAGGCTGTCACCGGCACTCCCTATGCAGGTCTTGAGCAGGCCGGCCAACACTGCGGTACTCCAGCTGTGCAGGCCATTCGCGAACGCACCCCTGTGCGTCTCGGTACGCCGTCGGCAGCCATGACCGGTATTCAGCCCGGTGTGGGTGGTGTGATGACGGGCGACGAAAAAGGTGCCTGCGAAGCTGTCACCGGTACTCCCTATGTGGGCGCAGACCAGCTTGCCCAGGCCTGTGGTGATGAATCTCCCGCAGGTACAGAGACCCACGGTCAATCCCCCGAGGGTGCAGCCTGGACTCGCTTCAGCGTGATGTCCCCTGCCCGCGCCGCCCAGCAACAGCGCGATGCCCAGGGTGCTGTCACTGGAACTTCTTACGAGCAGGGCAACCGCATCACCGGCCCTTTTGACATGGCCGGTGGCAAGGTCACCGGCACCGAGCAGTTCCGCTTCGACAATCGCGAATTCCAGCGTCGTCATTTTCAAGCCACTCCGCCAGTGGCTGAGGCTCCGGTGACCATGGATGAGGATCTACGTCAGGTCTCCCGGGTCACCGGTGAAGGTTCAGCGAGGAAAGTGACTGGTGATGACTGGGACCGTGGTGAGCACGTCACCGGCACCGAGGGCGCTTCCGCCCGTCGGCGCAATCCCAGCCGCACCGGGGCGATGGGTGCGATGCCACCTTTCGAGCGCAAGCGCAATCAAGAAACCGACTGGCCTGTCAGTCGTGTCACAGGTTCCAGCGGCAATACCGACAAGGGATCTCTGATCACAGTGTCTGGCGGCGCACGGGGTTGAGGATCTGATGGTTCGCTCCATGCCTCTCCGCGGCGGGCGACCTCAGGCGCCCACGGCTCCGACGCGGCGTCAACTGTTTTCTCAGGATGACCAACCGTCATCATCTCCAGGGTCCTCCATTCCGTTAACCCGATCCGAGACGCGTTCTTCAGCGCTGCAACGCCGACAAGCGTTGACCACCGCTGGTAAGGCTGCAGTTCTTAACTCTGGTTCAGTCGCTGCTGGGCGAGTTCGCACTCAGCAAGACCGTCCCCGACCTTCAACCCAGCAGCCTGGCTGGGTCAAGAAGGTCTCTCAGCCATCGCGTTCGACTGTCAATCTCAGCCGCTCGTCTCTTCCATGGACCGTTGATCTTCACCCTCTGACGGATCAACAGCAGAACCGTGATCTTCAGGCTTATGAGACTGAGATCAAAGGACGATTTGATCGGATTGTTCCTGTGCTCAAGCAGGTGGCGGTCCTGCAGCATGAGCCAGATTTCCTGTCGCAGGCCCAACGTCTGGCTCGAGCCGAACTGGGATTTGATCTGCCGGATCACATTCTTGAAAAGTCCTGGGTCCGTCCCCTGGATATGCGAGCGTTGTTCGCCTGGTGTGTTTTTCAATCTCACCAGCAGTTCAGCGATCACTTCTTTCAGGAGGATCCTCTGAAGAGCGCTGTGGGGAGTTCAAATGCTCAGGCATTTGATTCATTTCTCCTCGAGTGTGGATTCCATTTACTGGATGTCACTCCCTGTGCTGATGGTCGGCTAGCGCACACCATTGCTTATGCCCTGCGCATTCCTTTCAGCTCTGTTCGCCGACGTTCCCACGCTGGTGCGATGTTCGATATTGAGAACACTGTCAATCGCTGGGTCAAGACCGAACATCGACGTTTCCGAGAGCAGATTCCGAATGAAGCTCATGCTTCAACGCGTTATCTGAAAATGGTGGCGTATCACTTCAGCTCAGTTGATCCTCTCCATCAGGGATGTGCAGCGCATGGAAGTGACGATGGTTTAGCGGCATCGTCCGGGCTTCGTCGCCTACTTGATTTCAGAGAGGCTGTTGAAAATAGTTTTTGCTGCGGAGCGTCTGTTGATTTACTTCTGATCGGTTTAGACACCGATACGGATGCGATCCGTGTCCATGTTCCCGATCAGCAGGGTGAGATCCGTGTTGACCAATGGTTATGTGCCAGGGCGCTGTACGACAGCACGGTGTCCTTGACATCAGAGCAGGCGCATGAAGCCGTGAAAGCTGCTGTCACTACGCATGTTGCAGCGGCTCCTGATCCGGGCATGGTGCGTTTTGTTTCACAGCTTCTGGTTAATAACTTTTCTCAGCAGGACTATGTCCGTGCTTTGCACCGCGGCCCCTATCCCGACGCAGGTCATGCCGAACGATTCATTGGCGTTGGTATTGGATTCAAGGAGGTTCATCTTCGCAATCTCACGTATTTTGCTCACCTTGATACGGTGGAACAGGGAGCTCCTGATCTGGATGTGGGAGTGAAGATCTTCAAAGGTCTGAATGTATCCCGTGATCTTCCGATTCCAGTTGTGGTGCGTTTCGACTACTCAGGAAAGGTTCCAGGTGCCCGTGATCGAGCGATTGCTGATTGTCATCGCATCCAGTCGGCGATCAACGATCGTTATGAACCTTTGGTGAGTCAGGGACTGCTTCATACGCTGCTCACCATCCGCGACCGCGATCAACCTCATTCCGCCGTTGTCGTTGGTTCAACACTCGATCCCGTTCAACAGGAGGCTCACTGATCATGTTGATCGTCAAGGTCATCAAGCCGCTGGTCTCCACTAACCGGATTCCTGATTTCGAGCACAAGCATCTTCAGGTTGTGCAAGACGGCAGTACCAAAAAAGTGGCGGTGGATGCTGTAGGCGCCAAACCAGGCGACTGGGTCATCTGTGTCAGCAGTTCTGCTGCCCGCGAAGCCGCCGGGAGTAAGTCGTATCCCAGCGATCTCACAATTGTGGGAATCATCGACCACTGGGAACCAGACCCTCCCAAGTCCCCAACCCCTGCGCCTGCACCAACCTCAGCGCCTGCACCAGCACCAACGTCTGCCCCCGCAGCGAATCCAGCGGGAGGAGCGGCTGGCTGATGGAGATTATGCAGGTGATGGGAACTCTGGTCTGCACCTTCCGTGTGGCGGGATTGGATCACATGCACCTGCGCGTCTTGTGCAATTCCAAGGGCAAAAAACTGGTGGCAGTGGATCCTGTGGGTGCCCGAGAGGGCAACTGGGTGTTCACCGCCAGTGGCTCTGCCGCCCGACATGCCTGCCCCGACAACACGGTCCTGACCGATCTGACAATCGGCGGGATCATTGATCACTGGAATCCGGACGGATAGGGAGTTTTCCCCTCTCTCCTCCGTTTCCGTTCCGCTTCCACACCGTTAACCCCATGGCCACTCCATCCCCTTCTCCCCGTCGCCGCACCACCCGCAGCAGTGCCGCTGCGAACAAGACCGTTGATGTGAATCCTGTGGCTACACCTGCTTCCACCTCTCCAGATCCGGCTGCTAGCTCCACCCCAGCGGCATCCACTGGTTCGACAGCGGCTAGTTCACCGGTCACCCGGGCAACCGCCAGTCGCTCCACGACACGCGGCAGTGCAGCGACAGGTTCCGGAGGTCGGGGCAGTGTGTCCAAGCCTGAGACCACGTCCTCATCCGCGGCCCAGCCCATCAAGGGCATCGCTCTGGGCATGATCGAGACGCGTGGCATGGTGCCTGCCATCGAGGCTGCTGATGCGATGACCAAGGCTGCAGAGGTCTCTCTCATCAGTCGTGAGTACGTCGGTGGTGGTTATGTGACCGTGATGGTGCGCGGAGAGACCGGCGCTGTGAATGCTGCCGTGCGTGCCGGGGCTGACGCCTGTGAGCGGGTCGGTGACGGGCTCGTTGCCGCTCACATCATCGCCAGGCCGCATCAGGAAGTAGAACCCGCGCTCATGGCGACCAATGTGCGACGACGTAGCTGATCAGAGATGTCGCCTTTCGACATTTCAGGGTAGATTCCCCGGCCAACACGACATACGAAGATCGACCCGGTCTCGTTTCCTTTGACCTCAGCATTGACGCTGCCACTCCAGACCGCCTGGTTCATTCCTCTCTACGGATTGGCCGGGATGATTGTCTCTCTCCCCTGGGCCTTTGGCTGGTTCCGTCGAGATGCCCACAAGCCTCCCGCTTATCTCAACATTCTGCTCACCCTGGTTGCGGTGATTCATGGCAGCTTGGTGCTCAGAGACGTCATGCTCACCGGGCCGGCTTTGATTCGAGTGCCCTGGCTTTCCGTGGCAGATCTGAATCTCGAGATCAGTTTCAGCCTTTCTCTGACGAATGTATCTGCGCTTGAGCTGATCACTGGATTGAGCCTCTTGTCCCAGATTTACTCACTTGGATACATGGACAAAGAGTGGGCTTTGGCTCGCTTCTTTGCGCTGCTTGGATTTTTCGAAGGGGCTATGTCAGGTGTTGTTCTGAGTGACTCGCTTTTTCAGAGTTATTTCCTTCTGGAAATGCTTACATTGTCAACCTATCTGTTGGTTGGATTTTGGTATGCCCAGCCGCTTGTTGTTACCGCAGCCCGAGATGCCTTTCTGACCAAGCGTGTTGGAGACGTGTTGCTGCTGATGAGTGTTGTGGCAGTGACCGCTTGGTCTGGCGTGACGAGCTTTGAGGATCTTTACAGCTGGTCTGCTCAGAGAACACTTCTTCCTCTTGCGGCAACGCTTCTCGGGCTTGGACTGATTGCTGGACCTACAGGTAAGTGTGCACAGTTTCCCATGCACCTCTGGTTGGATGAAGCGATGGAAGGTCCCAACCCCGCGTCCATTCTTCGCAATTCTGTGGTGGTGACTTGTGGTGCCATCGTGCTGCTGAAGGTAATGCCGCTTCTTCAAAACGCTCCCGTCACCTTGGTGGTTCTTCAGGTGATCGGTGCGATCAGCGCCATTGGTGGTTCATTGGTATCGATTGCTCAGGTGGATATCAAGCGAACACTCTCCTATTCCACAACCGCTTATCTGGGCCTGGTCTTTATCGCAATTTCCCTTCAGGTCCCTGTGTTGGCCTTACTACTTCTTTACGCTCATGCAGTTTCGAAAGCACTGCTCTCCATGAGTGTGGGGGGAGTGATTGCTTCAACCAATTGCCAGGACATCACCGAGCTTGGTGGCTTGGCCAGTCGCATGCCGGCGACAACAGGCTCATTCCTGATTGGTGGTGCTGGACTTGTCGGCCTTTTGCCGCTGGGGGGATTTCTCTGTCTGGCACAGGCGGTTGAGCTGATTGGCGCTCGAGAGGTGATTTTTGTGCCTGTGTTCTTGATCACAAATGTTTTAACGGCACTCAATCTCACTCGCGTTTTCAGACAGGTCTTCCTTGGTCAGTCCCTCGCGAAGACGAGGCGAGCCGCTGAGGTGAACTGGTTGATGGCTCTGCCAATGGTTGCGCTGGCAGTGATTGTGCTCCTAACACCATTCCTGCTAATTCGTCTGGAGTCCCTCGATGGTCTTCTTGCATTCCCCCTATGGGCAGCAGCACTGGTGGTCATCAGTGGAGTGATCGGCGTTTCGATCGGTGGTTTGATCCCACTGAACAAGGCTTGGTCCCGATCTCTTAATCCCATTTTGCGATGGCTTCAAGATCTTTTGGAAAATGATTTCTACACAGAGCGTTTTTACAGGGTGACCATTGTTAATGTCGTGGCAAGCTTTTCTCGTTTGGCAGGTTGGTTCGACAGCACTGTTGTTGATGGTGTGCTTCACGGCTTGGCTCGAATCTCTCTTCAATCGGCTGAAGGTCTCAAACTCAGCATCAGTGGGCAGACTCAGTCTTATGTACTCACGGTGATCGCGGCCATTGTGATTCTTCTCTCCTCCCTTAGCTGGATCCTGAACTGACTCTGTCATGCTTACGATTCTTCTTTTAATTCCTTTCCTTGGTGCGCTGGTCATCAGTGTTCTCCCTCCTGAGGATTCCGGCAAAAATAGATTTCTTGCATTGTTAACCCTTGCTATTCAGTGTGTTTATAGCTTTGCTTTGTTAATTCCTTTTCAGGCGGGCGAGGCTGGCCAGCAATTGGTTGACAGCGTTCCATGGCTCCCTGTTGTAGGTCTTGAGTTCAGCCTTGGTGTTGATGGCTTGTCCCTGCCACTGGTGCTGATGAATGGAGTTCTTTGCCTGGTTGCTGCATTCGCTTCGCGTTCAGTTGATAACCGTTCGAGGCTTTATTTCTCACTACTGTTGGTGATCAGTGGAGCGGTTAATGGTGCTTTTCTCGCTCAGAATCTGCTGCTGTTTTTTATTTTTTACGAACTGGAGTTGATCCCTCTTTGGTTGCTGATCGCAATCTGGGGTGGTGCAAATCGAGCCTATGCATCGACAAAGTTTCTGATTATAACTGCCGTCTCTGGTGTACTCATTCTGGGTGCATTTCTTGGAATTGCCTTAGTTACTGGATCGGCTGACTTTGGAATACGTCCAATTCTTGTCGGTCAGATGAGTTTGTTCACCCAGCTGTTGCTGATGGGTGCTCTTCTCGTTGGATTCGGCATCAAGATTCCCTTGTTCCCCTTCCACACTTGGCTGCCTGATGCTCATACCGAAGCTTCAACGCCCGTTTCAGTTTTGCTGGCAGGTGTTCTTCTCAAGCTCGGCACCTACGGACTCTTGCGCTTTTGCCTGGGACTCTTTCCTGAAGCCTGGTCTGTGGCGGCCCCTTGGTTAGCAGGCTGGGCTGCTATTTCAGTGCTCTACGGGTCGCTGGCTGCCATTGCACAGACTGACATGAAGCGCATGGTGGCCTACAGCTCGGTTGGCCACATGGGGTATGTGCTGCTTGCGGCAGCTGCTGCAACGCCATTGGCGATTATGGGCGCTTTGTTCCAGATGGTGAGTCATGGATTGATATCCGCTGTGCTTTTTCTCGCGGTCGGCATCGTCTATCAGCAAACAGGAACGCGTGATCTCAATGTTCTTCGAGGACTTCTCAACCCTCAACGGGGTTTGCCTCTCACAGGGACACTGATGATTATTGGTGTGATGGCCAGTGCTGGTATTCCTGGGATGGCAGGTTTCATTGCTGAATTCCTGGTCTTCAAAGGAAGTTTCGAGCATTTCCCTTTGGCCACCCTCTTGTCCATGGTCGGCTCCGGTCTGACTGCTGTGTATTTCCTGCTGCTGGTTAACCGTGCGTTTTTTGGTCGCCTTGCAACTGCTCCTGGCGAAACTCTCAATCCGAATATTCTCGATAAGGTGCCCTTGTTTCAACAACTTCCAGCGTTGTCCATGTCTGCGCTGATCCTGATCCTTGGACTGGCTCCACACCTTCTGGTTGGACTCAGCCAAGCAGCCACGACGCAGCTGAGCGATCTTGCCTCGCTGGTTCCATCTGGAGGTTTCGCATGATCACAAGCACTCAGTCGCTGCCTCAAACCCCAGCTCAGGCTCTTCCTGATCAGGATGAGCTGGTTCGGCGCCTCCTTTCAGACACCCCTCTCCTGGCTGATACCCCTGACCACTTGTTGCAGGTGGTCAATGTTCTTGAAAGCTACGGACTCGTTCTTGATGCTTATAGTCGCAATTTGATTCATCAAGGAAATACTCAGCTTCTCAATCCTTTTCCAGTTCTACGTTTTTTTCACGAAGGCTTTTCCTTAGATCGTCTTTGGTCTCATCTTCTTGGTGATCGCATCAATTTTGAATATGCTGAATACTGCCAGAAGGCGATGTTTTGGCATGGCACGGGCGGGATGGATGCCTATTTCGATTCGGATGCCTTCAAGAGTGCCTGTCAGCAGGTGATTGGTTTACGTAGCCGTCGCGATCCTCTGTTGCGCCTCGTTAACGGGCTTTATCCCGGCTTTGCCCCTGAGGCGATTCGTTCGATGACCACGATCTACGCCCTTGGTCTGTTTTGGCGGGTGATGAGTGATATTTTCATTGATCTCGCGCGTCGGTATCGAATCGGCGAAGTGGCTTGTGTCCTCGATGTTGTCCATCACATCCGGGATGGACTCGTTGCTGCAGCTGCAAGCCCGATTACTTACAAAGTCACCCTGGGTGATGAATCCGTGTGGCTTCTACCACCCGAGGCTGGGCTTACCTTCCTCGTGGATGTGGCGGTTCCTTATGTAGAGGCTGTCTTTTTTCGCGGGATGCCTTTCCTTGGAACGGTGTCTTACAACGCTCAGGCGCGTCAGATCTCTCCCGATCAAAGCCAATTTAAGTATGGGGCGCTCTACGCCGATCCAGTGCCCAGCATGGGTGCTGGGATCCCTCCGAGCCTTTGCATGCAGGATATGTTTAGAAACCTCCCGGAGGAGCTGAACGTTTGGTATGCGTCTCATGGACGCTCTGATGCTGACGTGCACGTGCAGATCTGTGTGAGCTTCCAGAAATCAATGTTCTGCGTCACAAACGCGGCCATTATTGCAGGCACCATGCCTCATCCATTGGAAAGCCCGGAACCTTGTGATCAAGCGGCTAACAGAGCCTATGCTGAGGCATGGGCCGGTCGGTTGATGGGATGTCAGCGTGGGGCTCTCCTCTAGCTTTCTTTCAGTTGGTCTGACAAAAGGATGGATCAGTGGACTGAGCGCAAACGTCCGGTTTGTCTGGAAAAACGCATTGAATTCTCTTCCTATGCTGAAACTCGGGACTTTCTTGATCGTCTTGGTTGCTTGAGTGAAGCTCAAGATCGCTTCCCTGATCTCAGCTTTGGCAAAACTTATGTCAACATCACGTTGCGGCCGGTGAGCGACGACGTTGATGCAGTGCTGACTAGTGATGACCATTCATTCGCGAAACTCATTGATGAGCTCGTTGATTGATCTCGCATCCTCTTATAAGTCTTCTGGTGTTGCTGACTTGCTTCAGCAGCTTGATCATGAACTGATTGGCCTGCATCCAGTCAAAACTCGAATCCGCGAGATTGCAGCGTTGCTTCTCGTTGATCAGGCTCGACGTCAACTTGACCTAGTCAGTACGGCACCCAGTCTTCACATGTCCTTTACTGGGCAACCGGGAACAGGAAAAACAACGGTGGCACTTCGCATGTCACTGATTTTGCATCGTTTGGGCTACCTCCGAAAAGGCCATGTCGTTACTGTGACTAGAGATGATTTAGTGGGGCAATACGTTGGACATACAGCACCTAAAACGAAAGAGATGATCAAAAGGGCACATGGAGGGGTCCTATTTATTGATGAGGCTTATTATCTATACAAGCCAGGTAATGAACGTGATTACGGCGCTGAAGCGATTGAAATCTTGTTGCAGGAGATGGAGAGCCAGCGCAATGATCTCGTTGTGATTTTTGCTGGATATAAAGATAAGATGAATGATTTTTACCTTTCTAATCCAGGCTTGTCTTCACGTGTCGCTCATCATATTGATTTTCCGGATTACAGTGAATCTGAGCTATTGCAAATCACCACCTTGTTGTTGCATCAGCAGCAATACGAATTCAGCGCTGATGCTGCTGATGCGTTCGTGACTTATATCTCCAGGCGACGCCAGCTCCCTTTTTTCGCGAACGCCCGTTCCATGCGTAACGCGGTGGATCGCCTTCGTCTTAGGCAAGCGAACCGCCTGTTCTCCCAGATGCACAGCCCTCTTGATCGGGATGCTCTTGTGACGATTGAAGCAGCAGATGTGCTGGCCAGTCGTGTGTTTCAGGGGATGGTGGAGGGGGAGGATCCTTCGATCCCTCTCACCGAGATCGAGCCCCCTTCCGCGAGCTGAGGAGCAGGGTCAGGTGGGGCTGGCTTGCTCGAGGTCCCGCCTGATTAACGCCATGAGATAGGACGGCGCTTTGTAGCGACCAGGAAGGCAGCGGTTGAGGGTCTCGAGGTGTCCCCAGCAGACAGTTTTCTCGATCTCTTTGACCTCGCGTCCTTCTTTCAAAAGTCTCCGTAAAGCCTTGCAGTACAAGGGGTAACCCGCTTCCAGTTCGCCGATGGTCAGCTTTGCCTGGGGCATGAGGATTGCTCAGGTGCAACCCTCAACCTATGAAACCGTCGGTCAGCTGTTGGGGCCAAGGCCAGCGAGATGGAGGACCAATTGGCTGCTGTTCGCTTTTGCCAGCTTCTCGATCGTTTCAATTGGACCTTGCAGCCAGTGAGCCACCTGAAGCATCGCCTTCAGATCGAGCGGTTCCTCCAATTCGTTCCGCTCCGTTCCGCTCAGACGACGCAGGGTGCTCCGCTCAATGCCCTGCTCTTCCAGCCAGGTTCTCAATGGAAGGCTGAGTTGCCTTTGGCAGGCTTCGATCCAGAGATCCCAATCGCCCTGCGCTTCACCATCGGCGTCGACAGGAATCTGCAGACTGATCTGCAGGCTTTCGCTTGGGTCAAGGAGTGTGACACTGGCTCGATGGGGTGTGAGCCCTGAATACAGCCGCTGCCAGCCGTTGGCGACCAGTGATCGCGTTGCCTCTTCCCTGGCATTCAGCCAAGGCGTGACTTCCTCAGAAGCCTGCTGAACAACCTTTTCAAATGATTGGGTAAGGGACTCCACGACAAGGTTCAGCAAGGCACAAGAGACTTAAAAGATGGACGCGTGTGCCTTGCGTTTGCCGTGATACTTCATGTTGAAATGTGGATGGATGCGGGATTGTCCCCAGCTCAACTGAGGCAGGCGATGCAATCGATCTCGACCCTTGATCCTTTGGGCAAGGCAGCTACCTGCACACAGGCTCTGGCCGGGCTGACACCCTCTCCGAACCATTCGGCGTAGATCGCATTCACCACCTGAAAGTCGTTGAGATCCACCAGATACACCGTTGTGCGGACCACGCGTGATCCATCGGTGCCTGCTGCTTTCAGTACCGCATCAAGGTTGTGAAGGACTTGGCGTGTTTCTGCCTCCACATCGCCTTCTCCCACCATTTCGCCACTGGCAGGATCAAGAGGGATTTGTCCTGAGCAGTAAAGCCATCCGCCAGCCTGGACCGCTTGGTTGTAGGGGCCGACTGGAGCCGGAGCAGCATCGGTATAAACGGCCTGAATCGCAGAAAGAGTCATGGTTGAGGCTCACAATGTGTCTGCATCTTCGCGTTTTGTGCCGATGGGGGCCTTGCCGGTCGAGATCAATGGTCTCTGGCATCGCTATGGCGGATCCGCTGATGATTGGACCCTTCAGGCAATCGATCTCAAGCTTCAAAGTGGTGAGTTGGTGGGGCTGTTGGGACCTTCCGGTTGCGGTAAAACCACGCTGTTGAGACTGATTGCTGGATTTGAGACTCCAACCCGTGGTGTGGTGCGTCTGCATGGAAGTGAAGTAGCCACACCAGAGAGATCCCTGCCGCCGGAGCGACGCGGTGTTGGCATGGTGTTTCAGGATTACGCCCTGTTCCCGCACCTCAACGCATGGGACAACACTTGTTTCGGCCTGCGACGGGGGGCGGATACCAGTCGGGCCTCGTGGCTTTTGGAACTCCTTGGCCTTGAGCGTCTTCAGCAGCGCTATCCCCATGAACTTTCGGGAGGCCAGCGGCAGCGGCTGGCTTTAGCTCGGGCCCTTGCACCCGCTCCGTCGGTCGTGCTTCTGGATGAGCCGTTCTCCAATCTTGATGTGGAGGTTCGACTAAGGCTGCGAAGTGAGCTCCCCTCTGTCCTTAGTGCTTGTGGCGCCAGCGGAGTGCTAGTCACCCACGACCCCGAAGAGGCCTTGGCCATCTGTCATCGCGTGGCTGTTTTGCGTGATGGATCCCTGCATCAGTGCGCCAGCCCAAGAGAACTCGTGGCGTCACCGGCCACGCCCTTCGTCGGCCGCTTCGTGTTGCAGAGCAATGTGCTTCCAGTTTGGCGAGAGCTCTCGGCCGGGTGTCTTCGATGTCCCCTCGGTGATCTGGGGGATCCAGGCGACCTCGATGAGGAATCACTGCCGGAGGACGCCACTGTCCTCGTCGCTCCAGAAGCCATCATCCTGCACCCTGACCCTTCCGGAGAAGACTGTGTGATGGGACGAGAGTTCCTTGGCCACGGCTGGCTTTATCGGGTTCAGAGTGGTGAGCGTCAGCTTCGACTTCTGAGACCACTGGCGGAAGATCACGATCGGGGCCTTCGATGCCATCTGCAACTTCAACCGGGGGCAACCGTGCTCTTGCATCCTCAGCGCCGGCCTCTTAAAGCCCTCACCAGGCGTCTTTGAGTTTGCGCAGGTCACCGAGCTCTTCGGCAGATTCCGCTCGCAGAAAAAGATTTGATCGACGTTCTTCACCAATCGTGCTCGGCACGGTGAGTTGTCCATGGCTCCTCAGTTCGACCACGTCCCTGAGCCGAGCCTTGATCGCCTGGTCATCAGGCTTGAGTGCACGGGCCCAGTGGAGATTGCCCTCCGTGTATTCATGGGCGCAGTACACACGCGTCGATTCAGGCAGGGCCGCGAGTTTCTGCAAGGCCCTGTGCATGTCGTCGGGAGAGCCCTCAAACAGTCGTCCGCATCCTCCGCTGAACAGGGTGTCGCCACAGAAGAGTGCAGGGGTTGTTTCAGCGGGCGAACAGCCGTCCGGTAAGACAAAGGCGAGATGGGCATTGGTATGAGCCCGTACGTCGATGACGTCCACGGGCATGCCAAGCAAATGGAATCGTGTACCGGCCGAGACCGATTGGGTCTGAAAAGGGATCCGCCGTCGATCCTGTCCTGAGGCGATCACGGCGGCTTGAGGCCACTGATCAAGCAACGCGGGCGTGCCGCCGATGTGATCGGCATGGTGATGGGTCTGCAGCACAGCAATCAACGTCAGCTTTTGCTGCTGAAGTGTCTGGATGACCGGCTCTGCAACGGCGGGATCCACAACCACGGCCTCGGATCCACGTGACCAGATCCAGATGATGTTGTCCTGCAGGACAGGCAGAGGCTGAATGGCTTTCCTCTCCGATACCAGGCTCATCGTTAAAGTCCGAAATGTTGCAGAAGTCCATGATCACCGTTGCATTGGCCAAGGGCGCGCTGTTGCGGGATTCCGTGGAACGATTCCGCTTGGCCGGTCTGGACTTTTCAGCGGTGCTTGATCCGGACAACCGCCAGTTGATGGTTCCCTCCACCTGCGGACGGGCCAGAGCCCTGCTCGTGCGCAACGGAGATGTGCCTGTTTACGTGGCTTATGGACAGGCCCAGCTTGGAATTGTGGGTTACGACGTGTTGCGCGAACACCAAATGCCGGTTGCCCATCTCGTGGATCTCGGTTTCGGAGGCTGCAGGATGTCTGTGGCCGTGAAGAGCTCAAGCGGTTACACAAGAGCAACGGATCTCCCTCCGCATTGCAGGGTGGCTAGCAAGTTCACCCGATGCGCGCGTCAATATTTCGATTCCATTGACCTTCCGGTTGAGCTCATTCATCTCTCCGGGTCAGTGGAACTTGGACCGATCACAGGGATTGCTGAAGCCATCGTGGACTTGGTGGCTACAGGCCGAACGTTGCGTGACAACGGGCTCGTGGCCATCGAGGATTTGTTTCATACAACGGCTCGTCTTGTCGGTCATCCGCTTGCCTTGCGTCTGGATCAGGGAGAACTTCAGGGCATCGTTGATGTCATGCAGGGCTCCCGGCACGATGCAGTGGGCGTGAGCTGATGGCGGGTTCGGATCTGCAACGAATCCGCAGGCTCGGCCGCTACCTCGGACGTGACCGTCGCCGACTCCTGCTCACGCTGACGCTGCTGGTGCCTTTGGCTCTGGCTGGCGCTATCCAGCCGCTTCTTGTGGGTCAGGCGATTTCTGTGCTTCGCACAGTGGCTGGTGCCACGAATGAGTCGGTCCTTCCAGCTCTCCAGGGTCTCGACAGCTCAGTGGCCATCCGTCTGATTATCGGCACGTTGTTGTTATCTGTCTTGCTGCGTTTGGCCCTGCAGGGTTATCAATCGCTCAATATTCAAATTGTTGGCCAGCGTCTGACGGCACGAATCCGGCGTGATTTGTTCTCACACGCCATGGATCTCTCGCTCCGGTTCCATGATCGGATGCCTGTGGGAAAGCTTCTCACCAGACTGACCAGTGATGTTGACGCTTTGGCTGAAGTTTTCGGCAGTGGTGCCGTGGGTGTGCTCGGAGATCTGGTTTCACTCACAGTGATCGCCATTTCAATGGTGTTGATCGAGTGGCGGCTGGGGTTGCTCCTCCTCGTCACGCAGGTTCCGGTCACTTTGTTCATCCTCTGGCTTCAGCGTCGTTACAGGAAGGCGAATTACAGAGTGCGAGAAGAGCTCTCACAACTCAATGCTGAGTTTCAGGAAAATCTTCAGGGCTTGGAAGTCGTTCAGATGTATCGCAGGGAAGCCTTCAACGGTTCCCGGTTTGAAACCACTGGTTTGGCGTACAGAAAGGCTGTGAATGGAACGATCTTTTACGACAGCAGCATTTCCGCATTTCTGGAATGGGTGTCGCTGGGTGCCGTCGCCATTGTTCTCGCTCTGGGTGGATGGATGGTCACGGCTGGTGCCATGGGGCTGGGCACGCTCACCACATTCATTCTTTATTCCCAGCGGTTGTTTGATCCTCTTCGCCAGATGGCGGAACGTTTTACACAGATTCAGGGCGGGTTGACGGCGGTGGAGCGCATCGGTGAGCTGCTCGAAGAGCCCCTTGAGATCCAGAAGCAACCCATCGCTGCGGATGGCGTTCAGCAATCCATCACGACCAAACCACTCCAACTCATCCAGACGCCTCGGGGGGAGGTGGTGTTCGACAACGTGCATTTCGCTTATCGCCCTGACGAACCGATCCTTGAAGACCTCAGTTTCCGCATTGCACCCGGGGAGCATGTGGCGTTGGTCGGCCCAACCGGCTCTGGAAAAACCACGGTGATCCGTTTGCTGTGCCGTCTTTATGAACCCCAGCGGGGGAGGATCCTGCTGGATGGCCAAGACATCCGCACCCTCTCCCTCTCCGATTTGCGTCATCAGCTCGGAGTGGTTCTGCAGGACACCTTTCTCTTCAGCGGCAGCATCGCTGACAATCTTCGGCTCGATCAGAACATTGCTGATCAGAAGCTGGAGGATATCTGCAGGGATCTTGGTCTCAGTGGCCTTCTCAATCGCCTGCCGGAGGGACTCGATACTGAACTCCGGGAACGGGGGGGGAATCTCAGTTCAGGAGAGAGACAGCTGTTGGCTGTTGCCAGGGTGGCCATTCGCAATCCCACTGTGTTGGTGATGGATGAAGCCACTGCGTTTCTCGACCCCTCAACCGAAGCCACGCTTCAACGCGATCTGGATCGGCTTCTGGAACGACGAACAGCTGTGGTGATTGCGCACCGTTTGGCCACCGTGGAGGCGGCAGACCGCATTCTGGTGTTACGCCGTGGTCGTCTGATCGAGCAGGGCAGCCATCTCCAGCTTCGAGCTCAAGGGGGGTTGTACGCCGAACTGGCTGAACTTCAGGAACGTGGTCTGGCCAGGCTCTGAGCGATCAGCCACGTCTCAATCTCAGTACATAACGCCTCCGGTTGCTCCCGCATCGGCAGATGTCCGCAGTTCGTGATTTCCCGATAGTCATGCCCGGAGCTGTATCCCGCCAGGTGGCGCACATAGCCAGGTTCCATCACCTGATCTCGCTCACCACTGATCCACAGGCTGTTCACCGCAAGCCGTGCCACCATCCCCGGCAGTTGACGAACAGCTCCCCTGCTGGTGCTGTTCACTAGAAGCCCCCGGGCAGCTCGACTCTCGGCTCGTAGAGGACCCAGGCGCCCCAGGGGCGGCGGTAGCCGGTGCAGGCCCTCCGGTCGCATGTTGATCACGAGTCGTCCGATCGAGCGCAGTTGCCGGAAGGGTTTGGGCTGATAAATTCCTCCCCCCGCCGCCACGCAAACAAGGCCACACAAGCCTGACTTGGCGTTTCTGCGCAGTTCGGCTTCCGCGTGAAGCACAACGCTCCCTCCCAGGGAATGCCCCATGAGAATGAAGGGTCGACCTGCTGCTCGATCCAGAGCCTGAGTGGCCAACCAACGTCCGTAGGCCGCCAGTGTTGGCAGAAGGGTCTTTGGGCGGATCCGGTCTCCGAAGCCAGGCAGGTCCAGACACCACAAGCTGACAGGGATGCCTCGCTGTTCCCAGGTCTTCACAAACGGTTCCCAGACCTGTCGGCTCAGCATCCAGCCATGCACCGCGATCAGCAGGGGAGAGTCGTTCATCAGAGCGTCAGTGGCCCGACCAGCCTGCCGTCTTCTGGGCCTCCGGTGCGTCAGGATCACTCCAAAGCAGCACAGGTCGGTGATCAGCGGTTCCTCCCTTCAACCGGAAACTCTGCAGGCCATGTACGGCGAACAGGCCAAGCTGTGCATGTCTCCCAACGAGCAGCTGACTCTGGTGTTCAGTCAGCACCGGGCGTTCGATCTGGTGGAGCTGGAGCAGCTTCTGGAAGCGGTGGGTTGGAGCCGACGGCCAGTGCGCAGAGTTCGCAAGGCCCTTGATCACAGCCTTCTGCGGGTTGGTCTGTGGCGTCATGACGCGCGGATTCCTCGCTTGGTTGGATTTGCGCGCTGCACTGGGGATGGAGTGCTTGAGGCCACCATCTGGGATGTGGCTGTGCATCCCCTCTACCAGGGGGCAGGCCTCGGCAAGCAGCTCATGGATTACATCCTCGATTGCTTGCGCACGATGGGCACAGAGCGCGCCACTCTTTTCGCTGATCCTGGGGTGTTGCCGTTCTACCAGCGGTTGGGATGGGATCTGGAGCCTGCCGGTCATCGTTGCGGCTTCTGGTACGCCAGCTAGGAGGTGTAGTAGTCGCGGGCCAGCGTTTCCAGGGAAACACCTTGTTTCCATCTCCGCTTGAGCCTGAAATTTTGCAAGCAGCGCTGGAGCACACCGCAACGCTCCCAGCGACGTCCGTCCGTGGTCAAAGGGATATGCAGTGGGCGCAACATGGCGATCCTGCTCAGTCGTTCCACCAGGTCGAGGTCTTCCATCAACGGGACTTCGGCGAATCCCCCAGAGCGTTCGTAGAGAGTCTGATGCAGGAGAAGTCCCTGGTCCCCGTAAGGCCTTTGCAGCCATCGGCTGCGAAGGGCGACAGCTTTCCCCAGGATGTGCCTCATCGGGGTTTCAGGATCGATGTGGAGATCGAAATACCAGGCGGATGCCGCTGCCTGCGGTGAGAGAAGAACCGTGCGGATGTGTTCGGCCCAGGTCTTCGGCAGCCGACTGTCAGCGTGAAGAAACAGCAACCACGACCCGGATGCATGACGGGCGCCTTTGGCAAGCTGGCGGCCTCGACCAGCCGGTTCCACAGTGATGACCTGGGCTCCGCTGAGCCGAGCGATCGCAGGGCTGCCATCGATGCTGCCCCCGTCCGCGATCACCAGTTCGAGATCGCCACGTCCCTGATGGAGATCGGCCAATAACAACGGCAGCCTGTCGCGCTCATTCAGGCAAGGAATCACCACACTCAGGAATGGGATCGCCTGGTTCATGCCAGCCAACCACTCAGGTCGCCGATCGTATCGATGTCATTGCGCCAGCTCAGGAACTCCGGGGTCCGGCCCAGACGCCGGGCTCTCTCGACGGTGAGCCTGCAGACCGCATCCGTTCCCCACGGAATGGAATGAAAGGGCCAGTGAGGGTCTTCCTCCGCAGCCAGGCCGATGAGCCAGTACCCCCCATCAGGCGATGGACCGATCACCAACGGTGAATGGTTCAGTCTGTCGATCGCTGTGAGTAGATCCTGCTGATGAAGATCGGGCAGATCCGTGCCGATCAGGATCACCGAAGTGGGGGGGCGGTGGGCCCGGGCTCTGAGCACTTCATGACAGAGACGGGTCCCCAGGCCACCGCGACTCTGGGCGTTCACCGACACACCCTGCTGAGGGGAAAGCCAGCGCCGACAGGCTTTGGGACCAGCTCCACTCACAGCGATCCTTACGTCCAGAACCCTGTTTTGCGCGAGGCTTTCCGCCACGGCCAGCGTGTGACTGATCAAACGGGCCTGAATGCCCGCAGCTGAAGCCTTCCCAAGGCTTTGGGCTAGGCGTTGTTTGCAGCGCCCGCTGGCAGGCCAGCGGGTCATCACGATCAGGACAGGCAGAGCTCCGGATTCACCCTGATGGCTCATTGTTGTCTGGGTAGTTCCTCGGGTGTCACGGTGAGGTCGAGGCGTTGCCCATCTCGCTCCACCACGATCGGCATCGCTTCACCCACGCGACCACGGTCAACGGCCAACTGGACCTGGGAAGGATCCTGAACCTCTGTGCTGTTGACATTCCGAATCAGGTCACACGGCTTGATTCCAGCTTTTGCTGCAGGGCTGTTTTGCACAACTTCGATCACAAGCACGCCGTTGAGCTCAGGGACCTTGCAAAGGTCGATCGTGGCATTGATCTCTTTAGCCAGCTGAGGCGTGAGGCTCTGCAGCCTCACGCCGATGAACGGATGAGAGGCCTGTCCGGTACTGACGATCTGCTGGGCGATCCTTTTGGCCAGATTGATGGGGATCGCGAAGCTCAGGCCAGCCCCCGGTGCCTGCCGGATAGCCGTGTTGATGCCGATCACCTGGCCTGAGGCATTGATCAGCGGACCACCACTATTGCCAGGGTTCACCGCTGCATCCGTTTGGATGTAGGGGACTCGCTGTCCTTCACCAACAGCATTGGTCCGGTCAACGGCACTGATGATGCCTGCTGTCACCGTGTTGTTGAGTCCAAGGGGGTTGCCGATCGCAATGGCCCATTCCCCGGGTTTGAGGTCATTGGAATTCCCTAACGGCGCTACCGGCAGTTTGTCGGCCACGACGCGGACGACGGCCACATCCGTCAACGGGTCTCCCCCGAGAACACGACCACTGAAACTGCGTCCATCGGGCAAGGTGACCGACACCTGATCAGCGCCTTCAACCACGTGGGCGTTGGTGAAGATCAATCCGTCTGATCGGGTAATGAAGCCGGAGCCCTGGCCAGCCTGCCTCTGGATGGGGGCTCGGCCGCCGAATAAATTTCCGAGTGGACTGGCCACCCGTTTCAGGGTGTCGATGCGAACCACCGCAGGGCCCACCCGGTCCACCGCCTCAACGATCACGTTCTCTCCCGGCTTGAGCGGTGCTGACCGGGGGCCGTCACTGACCTCTGGCATCGGCTCTGCAACAGGCTTCGTCTCAAGGCCAATGCGCTGCCGCCACGAGCCATCGCAGCTGCTGAGACCGGTGCTCAGGAGGCCGAGGGTCAGCGTGGCGAGGATTGGCTGCCTGGAGCGCTTAATGGCGGGAGCCATGAAGAGAGAGTGTTGTTGTCAGTGCCTCATTAAAGACCGATTGATCGACGGAGAGTGCGTAGATTCAATTCCGCGAGGCAGGAGAGGTGTGGATCTGACGGGAAGTGAACTTTGGAGCAAGGTTCAGCAGACCCTTCAGAGCAACCTCAGCAAGCCCACGTTCGAGACCTGGATCCGGCCAGCCCAATGCAGCGCTTTCACGGATGGAACGCTCACTCTGCTGGCGCCCAACAGCTTCGCGAGTAACTGGCTGCGCAAGAACTACGCCGGCACGATTGCCGATGTCGCTGGTGAGATCGTTGGTCGTCCCGTCCTTGTGATGGTTGAGGCCCGGGACGTTGAGCCCCGTGGTGGCAGCCCAAACAGCCAAACGACCGCAGTGACTGCCGAGTCAGCCCCGTCGCCTCCCACGGTCGAGGCGCTGCCGAAGGCTTCGAAGGCACCACGCCGTCTCCCCGGCTTGAACATGCGCTACGTGTTCAACCGCTTCGTGGTGGGTCCGAACAGCCGGATGGCCCATGCCGCGGCTCTGGCAGTGGCCGAAGCACCGGGACGGGAATTCAATCCGCTGTTCATCTGCGGCGGTGTCGGGCTCGGCAAAACGCATCTGATGCAGGCCATCGGCCACTATCGGCTCGAAATCGATCCCGAGGCGCGGGTCTTTTATGTTTCCACTGAAAGTTTCACGAATGATCTAATCCTGGCGATCCGCAGAGACGGAATGCAGGCGTTCCGTGACAGATATCGGGCTGCTGATTTGATCTTGGTGGATGACATCCAGTTCATCGAGGGCAAGGAATACACCCAAGAAGAGTTCTTCCACACCTTCAACGCGCTCCATGAAGCAGGCCGTCAGATCGTGATTGCCAGCGATCGGCCTCCCAGTCAAATCCCCAGGCTTCAGGAGCGTTTGATCTCCCGATTTTCCATGGGGTTGATTGCCGACATCCAGGCACCGGATCTGGAAACACGGATGGCCATCCTTCAGAAGAAAGCGGAACAGGAGCGGGTGGCCCTGCCCAGGGATCTCATTCAGTACATCTCCGGACGTTTCACGTCCAATATTCGGGAGCTGGAAGGTGCACTGACGAGGGCTGTCGCTTTCGCCTCCATCACTGGGTTGCCAATGACGGTGGAATCGGTTGCTCCCATGCTTGATCCCAGTGGCCAAGGCGTGGAGGTCACCCCGCAACAGGTCATCGACAAGGTGTCCGAGGTGTTCGGAGTGAGCTGCGATGACATGCGCAGCAGCAGCCGTCGACGAGCTGTCAGTCAGGCCCGGCAGGTTGGCATGTTTCTGATGCGACAAGGGACAGGTCTCAGCCTTCCGCGCATCGGCGACACCTTCGGGGGGAAAGATCACACAACGGTGATGTATGCCATCGAACAGGTCGAGAAGAAATTGTCGAGCGACCCGCAATTGGCCAGTCAGGTGCAGAAGGTGAAGGATCTTCTTCAGATTGACTCCCGCCGGAAGCGTTAATCAGCGCCTCCTCTCCAGCCTGCAAGATGTCGAGCGGCGGCTGACCGGGCCAAACATCGCGCCGCCGGTAATGCGGGCTCCAAACGCGCGGAGCTGAATGGAGGCAGAGGCCTGGTTCGCAACCAGCTTCCCCAACGGAACTCGTGGTAAGGAATCAGGGGTTGTGGTTTGATCAATCCTTCTTTTTTCAGTTTCCATACCAGGCTTCTGTAGGGATCGTCCTGCAGGCCGAGGAGGGTGTGGGGAAGTTCCGTCGCAGGCTTCGGGCCATTACCCCGACCGTCAAACAGGTAAAGCCAGCCGCGCTTCTGGAGAGCCTCGAGTGCCGATTCCCTCGATTCGCTCTCAAGCTCGGCAATTACATAGCCGAAGGACGTAACGCTCCGGTCAAGTTCGAGAAGCGCACGAAGTCTGTGGTGACGATCCACCATCCAAAGCTGCCCTCGGCGGTTGCGGACCAGTGGAACAGGTTTTCCGCGGAGATAACGCAGTCTGTCTTTGGGGCTCTGGTCGTGGAAATCTTGCTGCCGGCTCCATACCTCTGTGAGGCCCACGCACATCTGCGTGGGCTGTAGATCATTGACCTTGACCTCAAAAAGAGGGTGGTTTTTGTCGTGATCAGGGATGGAGTCGTATCGAGGAAGTTGCAGGAAATCCCTCACCATTGCCAGGAAATCTTATGAGGAGAGTTGGCTCAATAGGGAGTGTGAATATCCATCTGTATTACCCCGACAACTTGTGGGATGGGACTCGGTCCAAAAGGAATCGCTGCCAGTGTGAAGGTGTAGAGGTCTGCAGGTGGATTGGTTCCAGCTTTGAAGGCGACTGTCACCGTGTTCCCTGGTTCGACAGGTTCTTTGAATTGAACGTTGACGGTGCGGGACTCGATGCTGAACTCGGCGGCCGTGGGAATGTTTCGGCCTTCTTTGCGCGGAGTTCCGAGGAATGCTCTAACTGGGACAGCCCCGTACTGGAAAGCAGGCTGTACGCCTCGGATTTGTTCGAGGCTGATTCCTCCAAGTCCCGCTTCGGCACCTTGAGGAAAGTCGAGAACAACGTAGTAAGTGGCGCGCCCTTCAAAGGCGTACCACTGGTAATTCACAAGACGAGCTTTGGTTGGTACCGCGACAAAACTGGTCTGACCGTTGATTTCTAGGGCTCTTGCTGGGATGGCGACAAGCATCAGCGCCGCCGTCAGAGCGGAGTAGATCAGACTCATCAATGATCAGAGTTCTGGTCTTCGAAGGTAGGGGGCGAAGAGCACCTCAGACGGCTTGGAACTGCCTTGCCAATCCCCAAGTTCTCGCATCAAGGCAAGACAATCATCGCGCTTGCCTTCTTGAGCGAGCTCTTTCAGCCTCTGGTTCATATCATCTTTGGTGATGATCATGACCAGCTCCCTGCGCTGATCGGCTTGGAGAGCAAAGCTGTCGGGGGGGTGGACTCTGCGAAAACGCTTAGAGCTCATGGTGTCTTGAGCAAATATCAAACAACCCTGGCTTGGGTCTTACTCGGACCATAATCAAGCCTTTACGTCCATGCCGTGTTCCGGCGCACATCGGCTTAGCAGGATCAGGGACAGGAGCAGTTGCAGCTTTTGATCAGAATGGACCTGATCGAGGTGTTCCGGTGGACCAGAATTTTGATCTCGTGGTGATCGGCGCCGGCTCAGGCGGTCTCGCCGCTGCCAAGCGAGCCTCGGCCTATGGCGCACGTGTCGCTCTCGTTGAAGGCGACAAGGTCGGCGGGACCTGCGTCATCCGTGGGTGTGTTCCGAAGAAACTGCTTGTGTACGGCTCTCAGGTATCAGAGCACTTGGCTGATGCACCGAGCTACGGCGTTGATGTTCCGCCGGCGACGATCAACACCCATGTGCTTCTGAAGGCGGTGCGGGCCGAAGTGGACCGATTGAATGCTCTGCATGTGAACCTCCTCGAGAAAGCGGGAGTCACCCTGATCCAAGGCTGGGGTCGTTTTGAAGATGACCACCGCATTGCTGTTTCCTCCAAACCCGGAGGCGAAGCTTTGAAGGTTTTGAATGCCGGCCGCATTCTTATCGCCGTGGGAGGGCGTCCCAGGCGCCCTGCGATTCCAGGTGCAGAGCTGGGTTGGGTGAGTGACGACATGTTTCTCCTCGACAGGTTCCCAGACCACGTGGTGGTGGTAGGAGCCGGTTTCATCGCCTGCGAGTTCGCTTGCATCCTCCGTGGACTTGGCATCGCCGTTACCCAGCTTGTAAGGAGCGACGGCCTGTTGCGTGGTTTCGACCGGGAACTCGCCGCTGCGGTTCAGGAAGGAATGATCGAGAAGGGGGTGGATCTGCGTTTATCCACCAGTCCTGCGGCCATCGAAGGCGCGCCCGGTGATCTTGTTCTCATCACGGATCAAGGAGATCGGATCCCTGCCGGAGGCGTGCTTCTGGCGACCGGGCGTCAGCCTTTTCTGCAGGGCTTGAACCTGGAAGCAGCTGGTCTCCGCAGTGACGGCAGGAAGCTGGCGGTGGATGCTGACCAGCGCACCAGCACTTCTCATATCTTCGCTGTGGGCGACGTGACCGATCGCATCTGCCTCACCCCGGTGGCGGTGGATGAGGGCAGAGCCTTTGCTGATACTGAGTTTGGTGGCCGACCTCGCCAGGTGAATCATGACCTTGTGGCGAGCGCGGTGTTTAGTCAGCCTGAGCTGGCCACCGTCGGTCTTTCCGAAGAAGCCGCCATCAGTCGATTGGGTGCTGACGCTGTTGTGATCCAGAGGGCGCGGTTCCGATCCATGGCGCAGGCACTTCCCAAGCGTGGTCCGCGCACTCTGCTCAAGCTGGTGATTGAGGCCGACACGGACAAGGTGCTGGGCTGTCACATGGTGGGAGATCATGCCGCTGAAATCATTCAGATGGCGGCGATTGCTGTGGGGATGGGCGCTACCAAGGCGGACTTTGATCGCACCATGGCTCTCCATCCCACGGTGTCAGAGGAATTTGTCACCATGGCCTAGCGATGGCCTAGAGATCGTCTGGCCAATCGCTGTCAAGGTTCCACGTGACAGCGGGGCTGCGGAAGACGCACTACTTTGCCGAAAGTGTTTTTTGTCAAGCGGTGCTGACTCTTGAGGCCCTGCGTCGTGGAGGGATGTTGATCGTTCCTTTGATGCTGGTCTCCGTTGCTGTTGCATCGATCGGAGTGGAGCGGTTGCGTTTCTGGTGGCAATGGAGCCACGGCGATCTTCTCAGTCCCGAGCTTTCGTTGCCTGAACTGGATCAACTCAATCCATCGGAAGCATCACTGCGTCAGCATTTGCTTCTGGCGCGTCTTGAGCGAAAGCTCTGTCGCTGGGATGGTGCGCTGGAACTCTGCATGGTTCTTGGGCCGCTGCTGGGGCTGCTGGCCACAGTGATCGGCTTGATGCAGTTGCTTCAAGCGCTTGGACCAGGACTCACGCTTCCTTCCCAAGGAAACGAACTGGTCGCTGGGTATGGCCAGGTGCTCATCGGCACGGTTCTCGGCCTTTTGATTGCGGTTCTGGCCCTTTTGGTGCAACGCCTGAATCGTCTTCGTGCCCAGGTGGTTCTCAATGCTGTCTCCGATCGTTGCTTGGAACGTCGTTCTGGCCTGATCTGATGCCTCTCGTGCTCTCGTTCAGTGTGATTGTTCTGTCGCTGATGACGTTCCTGGCATCCTTTCCGTTTTTGGTGCAACAGACTCCTTCGTTGGAATCGCGGCAGATGTCTGGAGCTTCGTCACGGACGCGTTGGCTCGTGGTCCGATCTCTCGGTGGTAGTTGGTATCTCAATGGACAACCCATGTCAGCTGCGGTGCTCAGCCGGCAGCTCGATCTGAGTGAGGACACGCCAGATGAACTGGTGCTGCTTCCCTCAAGCGCCCGACCGGTATCGGCTGTCGTGTCTGACCTTGCCTGGCTTAGACGCCAGTCATCGATCCCCGTCAGTTTGCAGGGTGTGCCAGAGGTGATGGCTCCATGACATTGCCTCTCGCCCAGCGTCGTGCGCTTGGCTGCTCAGTGGTCTCCCTTTGCATCGCTCTCGCCGCGACAGCACTGTTGCTGCTCCCCCAGTGGCAGCAACAACAGGCGGCCAGTGACGGCGTGATCGTGATCCATCTTGAGGCCGATGGCGGACTGCGTCTCTGGAATCAACCGATTGAGCCATTGATGCTGCCTGCTTTGATCGCTCGTCTGAATCGTCTTGATCCGGGTACTCGCATCCGTTTGTCTCTGGCGCCCCAGGTGTCTTGGGGTGTGGTGCAAGACCTGATTCCTTTCTTCAATTCCAGCTCCCTCGATGTGGATCTTCAACTCCCTGCGCCGACGCGTTCCTGACGGTCTCGCCATGGTTGCGTTGCCGGTGGGCGTCGCCGTTGCTGGCCATGCCGTTGTGATTGGTACCAGCACGGTGCTGGCGCCGCGAACGACGGTGGAATCCGGGCCCCCGCAAGTGATCGACAACTCCCGGGAACTGGTGCGTCTGAGCAGGCGAGTGGCCCAGACTCAACCTGTGGCCTCGGTTGGCCTGCGCTTGAGTGAAACGTTGCCCCCGCCACCTGCACCGGATCTCCTGGATGCTCCATCTGGGGAAAAGCAGGTTCAAAACTGCGATCCAAGGACGAAAGCTGATCAGGAAGACCGTACGAATCCGTCTGTTGCGACGGGGGCGTTGGCTTCTCAAAGCACGATGGCGTTTTTGCCGCCTCTGGAGGTTCAACAGGTCAGCTCCCTCTGGGAAGAGGGTGATCCCGTCGAGAGCTGGCCCGATGAGTTCGGTGCGTTTCCTGAAGATTCACAGGTGCGAGAGGTGCCGCTGGATTCCTTCCGTCCTCGAACCACGTTGCAGCTGAACGCTCTTGTGATCACATCACCAGACGCCGAGTTTCTACTTCGCGCCAGGGATGAGGCCGTGTGGATCGCTCGTCGATCCTTGGATTGAGTAGTAATTCTTGCTTGAGAAGAGGGTTAAGGGCCATAAGAATAGAAGTTAAGGAATAGTTAATGATTGATGCCGTTGTTTGTTCTGGTGTTTCTCGCCTCTCTCGCAGGCGTCAGCACTGTGACCGGTGGGGAAGGTTGTGAGGCCAAGGCGCATTACCTGGGTAGCTTTGATCCTGATCATCAGCAGGTGAGCCTCTGTGCAGAGCATGCGATGCAGGGGCAGCGATCCCTGGGCGAAGTGGCCCGCCACGAGTTTTTTCACGCCATCCAGCACCGCTTCGGCTTTGGAGGAAAGGGATTCCTCCCTGATGCTTTGCTGACGCCATTGGTGCGCCACGGCATGGATGATCGGGAGGTGATGGCCGTGCTCAGTTTTTATCCGGAAGAGGAAGTGAATGGGGAGCTGGAAGCTCGCTTGGCTTCCAGAATTATTCCCAACTCGCTGATTGCAGGTGGCCTAATTAGTGGCGCGCTGATTGACAACAACACGCGCGGGCCTATTGGCAAGATTCGGGCGTTTTTCCTGCCCCGCTAGGCATCGAATCGTTGCTTGAGGGCACCGGCCATGCGAAGAGCTAAGGCGATGGTGGTGAGTCCAGGGCCGACGCTTGGGCAGCTGGGAAACACGCTGGAATCGGCAATGTAGAGATTGTCAAGTTCGTGGCAACGGCCATCACCATCGACCACTGACGCAGCTGGATCTTCACCCATGCGGCAAGTGCCGCAGGCATAGCCCACCACGCTCAATGGAGCTTCTCCACGAGGGTGCGTCGGTGCTTTGGTCACCACCTTGGTGATGGGATCCGATTCAACGGCCTTCAAGGTGTCGATCCATCGATAAACGAGGCGATCGTGGGCTTCGCGATTGTTATGCAGATAATTAATGCGGATCTGATCGTTGTTCAGCCACACTTTGTTGTGGGGGTCGGGAAGCACTTCCGTCATGGCCCACCAGGCCACTGACCGGGATGCCAGGCGTTCCAAGCCGAAATCAGGGATCAATTTGCTGACGAGAGACAGCACCGGTGGTGATTCGGCGAACAGGGCATCCTGCAAAACACCACCAGCCGTCTGGATGTGACCCAGTGGAAAGCTCACATTCTTGTCTCCCCAGTAGTAGTCGTTCACGCCAAGCGATCGGGCATAGCGACCATTGTTCGGTTCAGCTGCCAGCTGGAGAATCGAGGTGAGCTGAAGATTCATCAGATTGCGGCCCACCTGATCAGACCCGTTGTTGAGACCTCGGGGATGCTTTTCACTGCTGGAGCGCAGCAGGATTGCCGCTGTATTGATCGCCCCAGCGGCAAGCACAACAACATCAGCTGAGAACAACCAGGTTTCACCGGCTACATCGGCTTCAACAGCCTTCACTTCGCGGCCGCTTGGATTCACGTGGAGTCGTAACACCCGGGCCATCGATCGCACCTCCAGTTTCTCTGGGTCGGCGTTGTCTAGGCCGTACAGCTGGGAGTCTCCGCTGGGGTCTTCCTGACTGCTCGACCAGCTCAAGGGCAAGTCATAGGGTTGACAACCTTGGCGCTTGAGACTTTCACGCAAGGGCTCAAGGAAAGGCATCAACGGTTTGGGTGCGTAGCTGAAGTCGTCGCTGCGGGTCGGTTCCGTTGGATCCACGCCCGATTTGCCGTGCACTTGATACAGGCTTTCGGCCTCGTCGTAAAAAGGAGCCAGGTGCTCGTAATTGAAGGGCCAGCGAGGGGAGATGCCGTCCTGAAGTGGGAGGTCTTCGAAGTCCTTCTCGCGCATGCGCTCGAGAACGGCTCCCCAGATTTTGGTGTTGCCGCCTAGGGCGTAGGTGGTCTGTGGGGCGATCGGGTCGCCATCCGGTCCGAACCAGCGCTCGTTGCGTGGGTGATAACGGTCTTTGCGAAAGAGATCAACATCGGCCACGTTCTGATCACTCAGGGCCATGGCCTCTCCGCGTTCAAGCAGAAGCACACAGCGACCTTGCCTGCTTAGAGCTCCCGCCAGGGTTCCTCCGCCGGCGCCACTGCCGATGACAATGATGTCGTAATGGCGATCGTCGATGATCATGGGATTACTGCCAAACGTAGATAAGAAGGAAAAGAATGATCCAGATCACATCGACGAAGTGCCAGAACAGGCTCACTGAAGCGACGCCCATTTCGCCTTTGTCGTAATTACCAGGACGGAACGACCGGGCCAGCATCAAACCCATCAGCAGGATGCCGGTGATCACATGAAGGCCATGAAATCCGGTGAGCAGATAGAACATTCCTCCGAACACACCGCTGCTGAGGCTGAAGGTGAGTTCGGACCATTCGAGGTACTGCCCGTAAACGAAGTAGGAGCCCATCGCCATGGTGAGGAGCCAAACCGCACGGAAGCCCCAGAGGTTGCGGTGATGGAGGTAACGCTCAGCGAAGTAAGCCACGAAGCTTGAACTCACCAACACCACCGTGTTGATCAGAGGCATGCGCACCTCTAGTCCCTCAACGCCATCGGGGAGCCATTGGGGTGCCGTGAGCTTGAGCAACGCATACCCGGCGAAGAAAGCCAGAAAGATCACACTCTCGGAACAGAGGAAGATCACGAAACCAGTCATGTTGTGACCGTCGTGCTTCACATGGCCAGGGGTGTGATGGAGCTGCAAATCGGGATTGACGCTGGTCATCGATCAGGCCTCCAGGGAGCGGCGAACGTAGAACTCCTCGTCCTCGACGAGGGGATGGCCCAGGCCATAGCCGTAGGGCTCACTGATCACTGTGGGGATGTCGTCTTCGAAGTTCTCAGCAGGTGGCGGGGAGGGCAAAAGCCATTCCAAACCAATGGCTCGCCAGGGATTGGGGGGAGCCTTCGGCCCCCGGGCCCAGGAACTCACCATGTTGAGGATGAAGGGGATCGAGGCGACGCCGAGCATGAAGGCACCAATGCTGGCGATGACATTCCAGATTGCGAATTCGGGGTCATAGGAGGCCACACGGCGGGGCATGCCGAGCAGACCGGCCCAATGCAACGGCAGCCAGTTGAGTGTGGCGCCGATGAAGGTGAGAGCGAAGTGCACCTTGCCCAGACCTTCGTAATACATGCGGCCAGTGAATTTCGGAAACCAGTGATAGATCCCTGCGAAAACTCCGAAGCCGATCGTGTTGAAGATCACGTAGTGGAAGTGGGCCACCACGAAGTAGGTGTTGCCAACGTGCACATCGATTGGAACGGTGGCCAACATCACTCCAGTGATTCCGGCGAAGATGAAGTTGAACAGCCCACCGAGACAGAACAACATCGGAGTGTTCAGTCTCAGATTGCCTTTCCAGAGAGTTCCAAGCCAGGCGAATACTTTGACGCCGGTGGGCACAGCGATCAGCATTGTGGTGGCCATGAATAAATTGCGCATCCACATCGGTGTGCCGGAATAAAACATGTGGTGCACCCACACAATCAGGCTGAGGAAGGTGATGCCGAAGGAGGCGATGGCCACGAACCGATAGCCGAAGAGAGGCTTGCGGGCATAGACAGGAAACAGCTCAGAGAAGATGCCAAACACCGGCAGCACCAGCACGTAAACAGCCGGGTGCGAATAGAACCAGAAGAAGTGCTGGAACAGCACCGGATCGCCTCCGCCCTCCGGTCGGAAGAACGTGGTGCCGAAGCTGAGATCAAACAACAGCATCACAGCTCCTCCGGTCAGTGCCGGCAGGCCCACCAGTTGAATCGTCTGGGCGGCCCAGGCTGTCCAAACGAAGATCGGCATTTTGAAGAAGCCCATGCCGGGGGCCCGCATGCGGATGATCGTCGTCACGAAGTTGACGGCGCCCATGATTGAGGAAATGCCCGACAGAGCCACCGCCAGGATCCAGAGAAACTGTCCGTTGATGAAGTGCCCCAGAGGGTTTTGAATGCTCATCGGTGGGTAGGACCACCAACCTGATGAGGCTGGTCCTCCAGGGGCGAAGAAGCTGCCCATCAGCACCACGGCGAAGACCGGCACCAGCCAAAAGGCGGCAGCGTTCAGTTTTGGAAACGCCATGTCGGGTGCCCCGATCATCGTGGGAATCAACAGGTTGTTGAAGCCGTTGAGGATCGGGAAGAGAAACAGGAACAGCATCACTGTTCCATGCATGGTGTAGAGGCCGTTGTAGACGCTGGGATCCACCAGATCAGCCGGAGGTGTGATCAGCTCACCACGTACGATCATCGCCAGTAAGCCTCCTACCAGTAGGAAGAACAACGCGGTGGCGATGTACTGAATCCCGATCACCTTGGCATCGGTGTTGAAGCTGAAAAAGCGCTTCCAGTTGTCCGGTGCACCGGGTACGGGATGGGGCGCCTTGAGGATGCGGGGGTCGTAGTTGGTGGTGCTCATGGCTCAGGCGTCGTGGGGGATTGAGGGATCGCCAGGGTCATTCACTAACGGAGGTGGTGCCGGTGGCACCGTGCCCCAGCCCTTGTTCCCGCGGGCGATGCGGCGGTCGTAAAGCGTGCGGCCTGGGTCGAGGCCGGGTTGGAGAGCTTGCTGCGCCGAACGCTTCAGCCAATCGGAGTACGCCTCCTCTGATTCGACGATCACGTTGGATTGATTCACCGACATGTAGGCGCCACTGAACATGGCGTCGCGCAGTCGGAAGCGCCCCTGCCTGGTTGGCGTGAGGCTGTAGGAGATCAGGCTGCCAGGAACGATGTCTTGCTTCAATCGGAAGGCCGGTACATAAAAGCTGTGAATGACGTCCTCAGATTGCAGCTGCAGGTTGACGCGCTGATCGATGGGGAGGTGCAGTTCTGAACTGCGAACGCCGTTGGGATAGATGAATTCCCAGCTCCATTGGCGAGCGATCACTTGAATCGGTCCCACCTGAGCGATGGGATCGGCCGTAATCAGCTCACGGGTATCGGTCCCGAGGGAGTACTTCTGCTTGGGCCCCAAGGTGTTAAGGGTGTCATTCACCTTCATGGAATAGAAGGCGATGGTGAACACCAGAAGCAGGGGAATCACGGTCCAGGTGATCTCAAGTTTGGTATTGCCTTCAATCGGCGCACCGTCGCTTTCGTCATATTTGCCGGCCCGATTGAACAGCAGGACCCAGCCCATCACGCCTGTGCAGCCGAAGAAGATGAAGGAGCCGATCCCCGTTTCAAGCGCGAACAGATCGTCGACGTAAGGCGCTGCCGTCGAGGCTTGCGGCGGGAACCAGCTGTAGGACCAAGTGGCCATCAGCTTGGCGATCACCAGATTGAGCACAACCGCGACAACGATGATCACGATCGCGCCAATGTTGGGGCTTTTCTTCGGTGAAGTGGTCGTCATGGCAGCACCTCATTCAGATCAGCGCCGGCGGCCAAAAGCTGATCCGCGGTGATATGCACTCCGAAGTCGCTGGCGAGCCAGGCGCCGAGGCTTCCGTGTAGGCCCATCACCATCAGCATCGAGGCTCCACAGAGCAAATACAGCCATGTCACCTGACGGCCGAGATCCTTGCGCCAGACAAAGCGTTGATAGCCGCGCCAGACAGTCATGGCGACGATCACCATCAGGATGGCAACACCACCGATGGCATGCCAGAGCATGGTGTCGATGGCGGTCTGGCCGAGAATGCTGCGGACGCCTGGCAGGGGCACCGCCAACAGCATTTCGTAAAAGCCGGCAGCCACGGTGAAGAAGCTGATCCCGCTGCAGGCCACCAGGTTGTACCAGCCCACATCATGGAATCCACTGCGGGTCACTGGCAGGGCGAGAAAGCGGAAGACCCGTTTCTCCAAGGGATAAAACGCGCCAGCGAAGTCGAAGGCGATCCCGATCGAGAACAGCCCGATGGTGAGATGCACCAAGTTGGGGTGAAGGGGAATCGCGTAGGGAAGATCGTTAGCGCCAAGGGAGTCGGCGATGTCGTTGATCGGCGACGCAATCGCGGAAAGAAGAGTCATGACACCACCCCATTGCGGATTGCTTCCACCACAGGCACAGTGTGGAGCCCGTAAACCCACACGAGTTTGTCTCCGAGATAAACCTGGGTGAAGACCAGACCGGCCAATACGAAGTCAATCGCTAGAAAGCCTTTCGGCAACGCAGTCGCATCTTTTTGGCGAGCTACATAGCGCCATCCGGTGAGCAACGACAGGACTCCAGCCAGGGACCAACCGAGCGTGCTGTGGTAATTAAGAATGTCGCGCGAGGCTCCGTAAGGATTGGCGAGCCCAGCCTCAATTTGTCCGAAGATAATCGCTACAAAGATTGCAATAGTCGCGACAATCAGATTCCAGAAGCTGACTTCGAACAGGTTTTTCTTTTTTGTGATCACTCCGATGACGTCGAAAACGACTGTAATCAGTGCCATCGAGATCACGAAGTGAACAACGATTGGATGAATGACATCCAGCCAGGGAAGATTTTTGTCGTTGAGTGGTGGTAGCAGCCCGAGCATCGGCAAGCCGATCGACACCCTCCAAGGATGACCACGGTGGATCAGATGGTCAGCACTGGGTGTGGAAATACAACTTCATCCGAGCCATCAAAGGCCGAAATTGAATGCTGTTAGGACTTGGTTCTCCAGAACACCAAGGCCTGAGTCATGATCACAATCATCACGACCGGTAGCACCAGGCAGAGCATCAACAGCCGGAATTCGTCTGACCAACTGGCGAGAGTTGTTCTCGGAAGAACGTTGTCAACGATGTACAAGATGTACAAACCCAGCAACAGTCCACCTTCCAGTCGGCTGATCCGACCGCGCGTCCAGAAGATCGGCAAGCAGGCCAGGCTGGTCAGCAACATCACCGGCAGGTCGTCCTGAATCAGTTCGGGGCTGACGTCCAGGCCGCGGCCAGCGGCAGCCAAGGCTCCACCGCCCAGCACCAGCAGAAGGTTCAGCAGGCAGCTGCCCACCACGTTGCCGATGGCCAGATCAGTGCGGCCGCGCAGGGCGGCCACCAGGGAGGTGATCAATTCCGGCATCGAGGTTCCTGCGGAAACGATCGTCAGACCGATCACCGCCTCACTGACCCCCAGATAGGTGGCAGCTTCAGTGGCGCCGCTGACCAACACACGGGATCCGATGGTGAGGATGCCGATACCTCCGATCAACCGCAGAACCGCAAGGATCCAACCCCCGCTCGCTGCGTTCT
>NZ_CH724169.1:0-1334 GCF_000153285.1 Synechococcus sp. WH 7805
TTGCTGTGAGCGTCGATGGCGTCATCAAGGCTGTCAATGATCAGTTTAATAAACCAGCGGATGCAAACACAACGAACTTAAAAATTGTGAAAGGCACGGATGCTAACACATTGCAAACGGGTGATAGCGTCGTGGTACAAGCTGTGCTTGCTATCGCCCCGACAGACACTTAATTGTCGCTTTATGTGTGAAAAACCACCACGGCTTTAGGCCCGTGGTGGTTTTAAAAATTACGTATTAAAATAGTTAGGATATATGCGCCCTTATCAATTCATTCATTTATCCATTTTGTGTTTTTGTTTAGTGGGACACAACGCAAATGCCACGCAGATACCAAAAACCTTCACGCCAGCAGTGACCATATTCAAGGATAACAATATGGGTGACATTGAAATTATTGGTAAGAGGGATTATGTGTCTTCTTATGATACAAAATCACAGACATTCAAACCATTACATATTGATTTTGAGGTAAAAAGTCGCTCGGGTGATAACGTTAACTACTCCCTCACGTTACCGGTTTCACAGCACTATTGCATCAACAGTACGGGTGAATCCGAGGCCTTGAACGGTTTATCTTTTACCTTAGATGGCCAACCGTTTGCGCCAAAAGACAGCGATGAAGCCGGACATGACGGCCAAACATTCACCGGCAGTGATGATCAACACCACCTTGAGGTGCGCTACCCGACATTACCGCAAACAGGTAACAATCAGCAATGTTACGGCACGCTAGGGTTGTCTGCGGAGATGGTGTTATGAAGCAGACGTATCTCGCGTTGGTCATTGCAGGCGTACTCCACAGCCTGCCTGTCATGGCTGCGCCATTAACCCATGAAGCCTACCCATCCGCGTTCTCTGACTTTTTTGAAGAGCAGTCGCAACGTATTGATGTGGAAGTAGCAGGGGCAGCGTCATCGGTGAAAGTGGCTTCTTCCGTGACGTATGAAACTTATCGAATCGATGCTGGGGCATCGGTAACAGCACTGGGGGATTATTTACGCCAACAACACCTTTCACCGTTGGCAGTGAGCACGATCATCGCAACCTTACAACAAGGTATACAAGCTAACCCACATTGTCAGGGTGAATTAGCCCTGTGTGTGCCAACGGTAAAAACCGGCGATGCGGAGTATGTGTATGATTTTGATAATAGCAAACTCCGTATTTTCGTCTCTCCCGAGATGCTGAGAAACAAAACGGGCAAGGTGGACTATTACCCAGAAAAACGGGAAAACAACGCGTTAATCAACTACTCCGATGCGTATGTTTACACCGATAGTGACAACAACAGCAACGTAAACTGGACCAACAACGCGGTGCTCGGTTTACCT
>NZ_CH724169.1:2736-4338 GCF_000153285.1 Synechococcus sp. WH 7805
ACTACCATTAATCAACAGGTTGGAGTCATGACCAAGATTGGTCTCGATTTTTAATCAGTCAATATCGTCGGTGCTGGAAACTATACTTCGCTAGGAAAACGGGCATGGTGACGCCAACCCTGACTTACATGGGGAGATACCTAAAACGCACACCGATATCAGCATCACGTTTACGGCAGGATTTTCAGAGGGGTTTAGTGACATTTGATTATCTAAACCATAGAAATGGTCGAACGGAATCCCTCATTTTGAGTCCATAAGCGATGAGAGAACGCATGATTAAGCACATTCCCTATAAACCTTTCATGAGGTCAATCACGCACTGATTCTAAAGTGAATTAAGCCGATTTTGTTCAGGTAAGGGATCATTAAAATTCCTGACCTTGCCCCCTTGCTGCCGATTCAATGTCATAGATTATTTACTCACTGGAAATTTGGATCAGCAAGCAGTTTTCCTTGATGGAAGCCGTATAAGCTGAGAGGTTATCGTGCGGTGCTACGAGAGGCCATCATTGAGGTTACAGTGCTTAACTCAATTCAATAAACATGGGTATAGGTTGCATCATTACGTGGTAGGTTTTCAGTTAACTTATTGATATTTAGATATTTAATGTCGCCGCAAATAGTTAGGTCGCTATTTATCGTCACGCACGGCGGGCTTTTCCAACTCCCCAGCCCAAGAGCGACCCCAAATAATATGACCAAGATAAGCAAGCTATAACAGACTATTTTCCAAGTAGGAAGAGATTGACGAGGACTGATTTCTTGTTCTATATCACTGGCTTCTTCTTCCTCACTAGCAGAATACTGCACGTCATCGGATTCGGGATCACATTCACGAATCGCTTCAGGTTCAATCGGATGTCTAATAAAGTTGTCATCTTTAATAGTGAAACCTTTGTCTTTGATTGTAATGATTATTGCACGATCTTGCCCAAACGCTTTACGTAGGTTGCCAATGGATACATTCAGTGAGTTAGGGACAACAAATTTGCCAGGCCAACCAATTTGTAATAACGTCTCTCTGCTTACGATTTCACCACAATTATCTATTAAATACTGTAATATTTTTGTTTCACTTTTACTTAACCTTGAAGTTTTTTCTGACGTCGAGTATGTAGCTTTTTGAGGATCGAAAATATTTTCACCATGCTTATAAAGAAACATAAAACCTACCGTTTATTCGTACGATGAAGATGTTTTTAATACTTTTAATTATCGTTGTTTTATCTTTTGTCATTCCTATGAAAAACCAAATCGTAGGATCATTAGTCGACATTCGTGTTCAAAACGCTGAACAATCTTATAGGGTTAGGTGTACCAGAAACTCGTCATTTTGCTCAATAATTGAGTAAAAGGGCACATTTTCAGAGTATCACTTCCCTGTGATTTTTATCTTCTGTTGCTCTACACGTCAGGCCGATAAAAATAAAATAATTTATCGTCACCATAAAATTCAAATGCTGAATCTATATTGCATTGTTAGTTAGGCATTTATTTCTATTATATGTCTAGTTAAATTGGCTCAGTGAAATTAAACGGTATAAAGGGGGAAAAGTTAGAGTTAACTCTCACTTGTATGCTGAGCTCCTACTAACACAA